>QAMH01000001.1 GCA_003149935.1 Coriobacteriia bacterium
GTTATCGCCGCCACCGACGGCCCGATGGCCCAGACCCGCGAGCACATCCTGCTCGCCCGCCAGGTCGGCGTTCCCTACATCGTTGTCTTCCTCAACAAGTGCGACATGGTTGATGACGAGGAGCTCATCGACCTCGTCGAGATGGAGACCCGCGACCTGCTCACCGAGTACGAGTTCCCCGGAGACGACATCCCCATCATCCGTGGTTCTGCTCTCAAGGCTCTCGAGGGCGACAAGGGTTACCAGGACGCTATCTGGGAGCTCATGGATGCTGTCGACGAGTACATCCCGACTCCTGCTCGCGAGACCGACAAGCCGTTCCTCATGGCTATCGAGGACGTCTTCACCATCACCGGTCGTGGCACCGTCGCCACGGGCCGCGTCGAGCGTGGCGTCTGCCATGTCAATGACGAGGTCGAGATTGTCGGCATCCGCCCGACGCAGAAGACGGTCGTCACCGGCGTCGAGATGTTCCGCAAGCTGCTCGACGAGGCTGAGGCTGGCGATAACGTCGGTCTGCTGCTCCGCGGCATCAAGCGCGAGGAGATCGAGCGTGGCCAGGTTGTCTGCCAGCCCGGTTCCGTTCAGCCGCACACCAAGTTCAAGGGTCAGGTTTACGTTCTGACCAAGGACGAAGGTGGCCGCCACACGCCGTTCTTCACCAACTATCGTCCGCAGTTCTACTTCCGCACCACCGACATCACGGGCACGGTTATCCTCCCGGACGGCGTCGAGATGGTCATGCCGGGCGACAACGTTGAGATCACGGGCGAGCTCATTCACCCGATCGCCATGGAAGAGGGCCTGAAGTTCGCTATCCGCGAGGGTGGTCGTACGGTCGGCTCCGGTCGCGTTACCGAGATCATCGAGTAACACGAGCCCATTAGGTTATGAGCAGACAGGCCCGACGGTTTTGCGACCGTCGGGCCGTGTTCTGCGATTGAGGAGGATGTAATGCGCACGTTGGTCACCTTGGCCTGTACTGATTGCAAGCGCCGCAATTATACGACCAAGAAGAACAAGCAGAACAACCCTGAGCGCATCGAGCTGAAGAAGTACTGCCGTTGGTGCGGTCATCATACGCTGCACCGCGAGACTCGCTAGTTGTACTCGCTAAGTGTTCAGGAGTGGTCTACAATGGCTAGACCAGATGAACAGGCCAGTAGCTCCAATTGGTAGAGCGTCGGTCTCCAAAACCGAATGTTGGGGGTTCGAGTCCCTCCTGGCCTGCCAGATTATTCCGGCCAACTTTTTAGTTGGCCTCTTTTAAGGTATGAACCACCTTATACGAACGGATCAAGATGGCTACGAAGAAACACAAGAAGCGTAAGCGCGACACACGCTCCGAGGAGCAAAAGGCTCAGTCGGCGCGTGATCTCGCGCAGCAAACAACCGCGCAACCGCAGAAGAAAGCTGCGGTGCTCTCGCGTTCCAAGGACAAAGCTCCCGAGAAGGCGAAGAGCACCAAGGCAGTTGCCAAGAACGATTCCAAGTCAGGAAAGAAGCCGAGCATCTGGCGTCGTTTCGTCAACTATTGCAAAGAGGTCAAGGGCGAAATGCAGCGCGTGGTTTGGCCGACGCGCCCCGAGCTCGTCAATGCGAGCCTCATCGTCATTGCGGCCCTCGTGTTCTTCGGCGTCGGTATCGCCATCATCGACAATATCATCATTATCCCGCTTGATGCCATCGCGACCTTGGGAGTGAACGTCAATGGCTAGAAGATGGTACGTTGTTCACACCTATTCGGGCTACGAGAACAAGGTCAAGACGAACATCGAGCATCTCATCGAGACCCAGGGTCTCGAGAACAATATCTTCGAGATTCTCATCCCCACCGAGGAAGTCACCGAGCTCAAGGAGGGCGGCCGTCGCGTCACCACCGAGCGCAAGGTGTTTCCCGGCTATGTGCTGATCAAGATGAACCTCGATGCCCGTACCCAGGTTGCCGTGCGCAACACGCCGGGCGTGACGGGGTTTGTCGGCAGCGAGGGGCAGCCCGTGCCGCTGACGCGCGAGGAGTTCAACAAGATCACCAAGCGCGTGAGCCCCGAGGCCCCCAAGAAGACCTCCACGGATCTGGAAGAGGGTCAGTCCATCAAGGTTGTGAGCGGTCCGCTTGCAGACTTCGACGGCACGGTCTCCGAGGTGAACGCCGAGGCCGGCAAGGTCAAGGTTCTCGTCTCGATCTTCGGCCGCGAGACACCGGTCGAGCTCAGCTTCGATCAGGTGGCAAAGATTTAAGTTTGGCAGAAACGCGCGCGTCGTGCCTCGATGTGGAAGAGGGCTTCTCGCGACAGGCGCTTTCGATAGATAGAGCATAAGCGCCCGTAAGGGCAGGTACTAGTAAGGATAGGCATCATGGCTAAGGACAAGGAAGTAACGGGCTTCATTAAGCTTCAGATTCCTGCTGGTCAGGCTAACCCGGCACCCCCGGTTGGCCCGGCACTCGGCGCCCAGGGCGTCAACATCATGCAGTTCTGCACGGCATTCAATGCCGAGACGCAGGACAAGGGCAATACGATTATCCCCGTCGAGATCACGGTCTATGAGGATAAGTCCTTCGACTTCATCTGCAAGACTCCGCCGGCGGCTGTTCTCATCCGTCAGGCTCTTGGCATCGAGAAGGGCAGCGGTGTTCCGCAGCGCGACAAGGTGGGCACGCTCACGCAGGCTCAGCTTACCGAGATTGCCGAGACCAAGCTTCCCGATCTCAACGCCAACGACATCGAGGCGGCAAAGAAGATCGTGGCGGGTACCGCTCGCTCCATGGGAGTATTAGTCGAAGAGGCCTAGTTCTCATCGGGCGCGAATTGCTCGCCTGTGATTCGCACCCAAAGTTCCAAAATCGCTCAGCTGCTGTGGAACTCGCGCGCACAGACCGCGCGCTCAGACAGTCCTCGCAAGATCGCTTCACGATTTTGAAACTTCTGCTCATCGGGCTTCGCAATTCGCGTCCGGCGAGCACCGTGGATGAATTTCGATTAAAAGCATCCACATGTATCGAGCAGCACGCTGTTTGATAGGTTAGGTATTAAGCACGTGGCATAGGGCTGCGTGCATGTAGTGGGAGGGCCGGCCAGGCTCGTTGACCACGAGGAGGAAAGAACATGGCAAAGCACGGAAAGAAGTACGAGGCCGCACTGGCCAAGGTTGACGAGGACAAGCAGTACACGCCGCTCGAGGCTTGCACGCTTGCCAAGGAGATTGCGCCTGCATCCTTTGACGAGAGCGTCGAGGTTGCATTCCGCCTCAACATCGACACCCGTCAGGCAGACCAGCAGGTTCGCGGTTCCATCTCGCTGCCTAACGGCACGGGCAAGGAAGTCCGCGTTGCCGTCTTCGCCGAGGGCGATAAGGCAAAGGAGGCTCTCGAGGCCGGTGCCGACGTTGTCGGTTCCGACGATCTGGTTGCCGACGTGCAGGCTGGCAACATTAACTTCGACGCCGCCGTCGCAACTCCCGACATGATGAGCAAGGTTGGCCGTCTGGGTAAGGTCCTTGGCCCTCGTGGCATGATGCCGAACCCCAAACTTGGTACCGTTACGCCGGATGTCGCCAAGGCCGTGAGCGAGCTCAAGGGTGGCAAGGTCGAGTACCGTGCCGATCGCTATGGCATCTGCCATGTCAACATTGGCAAGGTTTCCTTCGAGCCCAAGGCTCTTGCCGAGAACTACGGTGCGCTTTATGACGAGATTCTGCGTGTGAAGCCGGCCGCAACCAAGGGCCGCTACGTCAAGTCCGTCGTGCTGTCTTCGACGATGGGCCCTGGCATCAAGGTTGCCGCTGACATCGTCCGCAACTACACCGAGGCGTAACAGAACACGCAATCTAGACGTTCAACGGGGAGCTTACGTACGTTTTGTACGCTACGCTCCCCGTTTCACGTCTATCTCACGCATTCTGTTGCGCTTGCATGCTACGCACCTCGCTTTATTGCAATCTCACGCATTCTATTGCGTTTTCGTTACTGAAAAGCCCGGGTTTTGTACCCGGGTTTTTTAATGAGCTGCGAATACGTGCCGGTAACTATCTGTGCGAGCAAGCTACGCTGTTTATTGCTGATATATGCGCCTTGCCGTTCGGTAGAGCTTCATGACTTGTGCGCCCGGCCGTTTGGGAAAGACCAGCCCGTAGGGCATGCAATGCGGCTCGGTCAAGGAGATGCAAACGAGATTTGGGTGGATATCCTCCCAGATCTCGGTCGTGACGATGGCACGATTGTTCAATTCGCAATCTGCGAACAGCTCCATCGTGTAGAAGGGGACATCCGTGATTCGATTGGCTCCGAGACCAACAAGATAGGAGCGTGCGGCGTCGTAGTCAGCCGATACGCCTGGCCTCATCATGACGAGGTCAAGGTCATGGAGCAGCTCCGCATCCACCACTTCGGGAGTATTCGTTCCTGGTAATTTTGGTACCGCGACGCATAGCTGAGTTCGCGTTAGCTCGAGGAACAGGCACTGATCTCGGTAGAGCTCGGACATGTAGAGCCCCTCCATCACGTCATACGATACGCCGAGTCCACGCAGGTAATTGCCCGGCTCGATTCCCGCGCTTTCAAGCGAGGTGATATCGATGCGGGTGCCTGGCGCGCTTTCGATCATATGCGACCAAATTCCCGGAAGCAGGCGGCACTTCATGAGTAATGAAGTTGCCACGCGTATAGGTCCCTCGCCCTTCTGAATCGTCCGTGCGCGAGCAACTGCCTCATCGCAGTGACGCACGATCTCTATGGCATCCCGATAAAGCGATTCGCCCGCTTCGGTCAGTTTGACGCCGCAGGGTCCACGCTCGAACAAAGTGACGCCAAGACGCTGCTCGAGAAGATCAATCTGCTGAATGAGAGAAGACGGCGCGATATAGAGTGCGCGGGCAGCTTTGCTGAAACTTCCCGCATTCGCCGTTTCGATGAAGGACTCGATGTGGCGCGAGTACACAGTCACTCCTTTGTATCAGGTTTGAACCTTATACAGCTATAGAGAAAAGCGCGATTAAAAGGAGATTATAGCAACTACTATAAGGTCGTGTACGAAAGTGGAGGGGGACATAATGGATGTGAACGCGCTCAAGCGTAAGAGGTACGTGTATCTATTTGCATCGGCAGCTTCGTTTCTGGTGTTAGGCCTGGTCTACGCCTGGTCGCTTTTCGCGACTCCTCTTGCCACTATCTACGGATGGGAGATGAGCGCGGTAAAGGTGACCTTCACCATCTGCATGATGGCGTTTTGCGTGGGTGGCCTCATTGGCGTGCGAGTGCTCAGGCGTCTCGGCGTGCGCGGCGCCATACTGATGGCAGCCACGCTTCTCGTCTGCGGTTTTGCGGGAACGGCGATTCTGGCCCAATACGGCATATGGGCCTTGTACGTATGCTATGGCGTATGCATTGGGTGCGGCACGGGTCTGGGCTACAACGTCACCATCGCCACGGTAACATTGTGGTTTCCCGATAGGACCGGCTTTGCCTCCGGTGTCATGTTCATGGGCTTTGGCCTGGGCTCTCTTACCCTGGGAACGCTTACGCGCGCCATCATCGGGACGGCGGGCATACCCGTCGCGCTCGGCGTCGTCGCGGCCACGGCCTGCATCGTCTTCGTGTTCCTGGCTTGCTTCTTGAAGCGCGCTCCCGAAAACATCAGCGAACTCTTGGGCGTCGGCACGCAAAAGGAAGACCTGGCCAAGGAGGAGCTCTCATCCGATGCCGAATTCGTGACGGATGCCAAGTCCGCCTCAGATGCCGAGGCAGATCAGCGCAGAATCTTCCGTGACCCCGCGTTTTACGGCTACTACCTATGGGCGATCATCATCCTTGGCGCAGGGCTCGTCGTCATCGGCACGTCCATGCAGGGAGCCTTGGAGTTGAACGTGGACGCGACCTTCGCTGCGACGCTTGTGGGCATCATTCCCATCGTGAACGGATTATCAGGTCTTTCCATGGGCGTCGTTTACGACAAGAAGGGCTTGCAGTTTTCCATGATATTGGTCGCAACGATTGCCTTCGCAGCCTGCACGGTTCTCGCCTGCGCCTTCTTCTTCGGCCTGGGATGGCTCTATGTCATCGGCTGCCTGATGATGGTTGTGGGCTATGGTAGCGTAGCGCCCCAGGCCACTGCGTTTGCCCGCGAGCGTTATGGTCAGAAGCGCTTTCCGCACCACCTTGCCATCGTGAATACCGACATCGCCGGTGGCTCGGCCTTTCAACAGGCCGTGATGAGCGCATGCGGCGGTGTGAGCCTGTTCGTCTACACGACCATGGCCGTCTTTGGCGCCGTGGCCTTCGTGACGAGCCTTGCCTTCGCCCGTATCACGAGGCCGAACAAGGGATAGGGAAGGGTGCGACAGCGCCCTCGCATCCAGAGCACGACCCTATTTTCGAAAGCGCTCTTCGCAAAAGATGCATGACAATTCCTTGCGTCCTTCCGCCCATTGCTCTATCATTCCATCTCGCATTTGTAGTTTTACCCGCTACCAAAGACAGCCGGTGTCCCATCCGGGACTTAAGGGAAGGCAAGCCTTCCGCCCGCCGAGGTGGTCGAACATGAATGATGCTTCAGGCATGCACTCTCGTCGGCCTCCGCTGTCACGCAGCGGGGGTCGATTTGTATGAAGGGAGGTGCGCATGCCTACACAGCAAAAAGTCGAGCAAGTTGAGAAGCTTACCGAGCTTTTCAAGAACAGCGAGGGTTGCTGGTTCGTCGATGCTCGTGGTCTTACCGTCAAGGAGTCCCAGGAGCTTCGTCGCAACATTCGCGAGGGTGCCGGACAGATGCACGTCTTCAAGAACAACCTCGCCGCCATCGCACTCAAGAACCTCGACCTTCCCGAAATCCCCGAGATTTTGGCTGGCCCCACGGCCTTCGTGTTCTGCGATGGTGACGTGGCCGCTCCGGCCAAGGCTCTCAAGGACTTCGCCAAGGATCATGAGGCTCTGGAGATCAAGGGTGGCATTGTCGACGGCAAGGTCTACTCCGTCGAGGAGGCACTCAAGGTCGCCGATCTGCCCAGCAAGGAGCAGCTCGTTGCCATGCTTCTGTCCACCATGCTCGCACCGGTCACGGGTCTCGCCCGTGTCTGCGCGGCGCCGGCGGAAGGCTTGGCTCGCACGATTCAGGCTATCGCAGACCAGAAGGCTGCATAGCGCCACGTTTGTTATGTATATGCAAGGTGGCGTGATTGCCGCCGCAACTGAAAGGTTTTAGTTATGACTAAGGAAGAAATTCTCGAAGGTATCAAGGGCCTGACCGCTCTCGAGCTCTCTGAGCTCGTCCATGATCTGGAGGAGGCCTTTGGTGTCTCCGCCGCCGCTCCCGTTGCTGTTGCCGCTGTTGGTGGCGCTGCTGCCGGTGGTGACGCTGGTGCTGCTGAGGAGAAGAGCGACTTCGACGTCGTGCTCGAGTCCTTCGGCGACAACAAGATCGCTGTCATCAAGGTTGTCCGCGAGGTCACCGATCAGGGTCTCAAGGAGGCCAAGGCTCTCGTCGAGAGCGCTCCTGCCACCATCAAGGAGGGCGTGAAGAAGGACGAGGCCGAGGAGATGAAGGAGAAGTTTGAGGCTGCTGGCGCTGTCGTCACGCTGAAATAGCCCATCTCGCGCAATCTTAATGCTCAGCGGGGAGCTCGCGTACCAATCGTACGCGTCGCTCCCCGCTTTACATTAATCTCACGCAAGCTGAACTATTTCAGCAGTTACGAGAATGTGCAGGGTAGAAAGCTTAGAAACCCGGGTTCCGAATGGAATCCGGGTTTTTTCTTGTGGCTGCGCTGTGACGGGGGTAACCTATATAAAGTTGTGGCCAAAACGGAGGGGGAGAACATGCTCGAGAAGGCCGATCTCAAGAAACGCATCGACAAGGAAGAGTACGAGCAGCGCAAAAACGAGCTCACCGAGAAGCTCGTGCGTTTGCAGCAGCAGTGCATCCGCGAGAAGTTTCCCGTTGTCGTATGCGTGGATGGCTGGAGCGCATCGGGCAAGGGCACGAGCATCTCCAAGCTGGTAAAGGACCTCGACGCTCGTGCGTTCACCGTGTATTCGATGAACGACCCCACGGAAGACGAGTGCCGCTATCCGCTCATGAAGCGCTTCTGGGAGCGCATCGGCCAGTACGGCACCATGACCTTCTTCGATAAGAGCTGGTATTCCGAGATCATCAAGAACCTCTCGGGCATGATCAGCGGTGACAAGGGCTCCGCCCATCTGCCGCAGCCCAAGATTCGCGACCATGTCGATTACATCGTAAAGTCGCGCAATGGCCAGACGGGCCTGTTTGCCGAGTCCACCCAGATTCTCGAGGGGCAGCTTGTCGCCGATGGCTACCTCATTATCAAGCTGTTCTTCCATATCAGCAAAAAGGAGCAGACCAAGCGCATCGAGGCACTCGAGGCGGATAAGAACACTGCCTGGCGCGTCAACGACGAGGATCTCTACCAGAACAAGAACTACGACAAGATCTATCCCATCATCGACAAACTGCTCGAGCTCACCGATTCTGCCGATGCCCCGTGGCACATCATCGCCGCCGAGAATCGTCGCGTGCGTCGCATCGAGTTTCTCGAGACGCTTGTCACCGAGATTGAGGAGGGCCTCGCGCGTCACGTCAAGATGAAGGAAAACCCCGTCATCATTCCCGATGACTTTCCGCTTCCGCGCACGCGCCATGACCTCGTGAAGGTGCAGTCAGTCGAGGAGATTCGTCATGATCTCACGATTGATCCCGAGGAGTACCGTAGCGAGCTCAAGAAGGAACAGGAGCGTCTTGCCACCTTGCAGCTCGAGATGTACCGCAGGCAAATCCCTATGATGCTCGTGTTCGAGGGTTGGGACGCGGCCGGCAAAGGTGGTGCCATCAAGCGCATCGCCTCCGCCCTTGATGCCCGCGATTATCGCGTCGTTCCCTCCGGCGCGCCCACCAAGCCCGAAAAGGAGCATCCCTTCCTGTGGCGTTACTGGATCAACTTGCCCAAGAGCGGGCATACCGCAATCTACGACCGCTCCTGGTATGGCCGTGTCATGGTCGAGCGTGTGGAGGGCTTCTGCACCGATTCCGATTGGCGTCGTGCCTTCGAGGAAATCAACGATTTCGAATGGGAGATGTTCCGCACGGGCACGCTGCTTATGAAGTTCTGGGTTGACGTGAGCCAAGACGAGCAGCTCGCGCGCTTCGAGGCGCGCAAGAACGACCCGGACAAAGCCTGGAAGCTCACCGACGAGGACTGGCGCAATCGCGAGAAGTATCCGCAGTACTGCGTGGCCATCAACGACATGCTGCGCATGACCTCGACGTACTTCGCCCCTTGGAACATCATCGAGTCCGATGACAAGAAGTACGCGCGCATCAAGACGATCAAGGCCATCAACGCCGCAATTGAGGAGCGCCTGAAGCAGGACAAGAAGGACTAGGCAATGTCTCTGGTGGGAATCATCTCGGATACGCATGGGCGCATAAGCAATGAGGCGCTCGAAGCGCTCGCCGGGGTTGATTTCATCATCCATGCAGGCGATATCGGCTCTTTGGATGTCCTCATGGAACTCGAGGCGATAGCGCCTACCATCGCCGTGTTGGGTAACAACGACTATAACGTCGACTATGGTCCTGGCGTACACGAAAGCGCGACGCAGGTTATCGATGGTGTGAGGCTGTTCGTATCGCATTACCCTAGGGATGCCGAACGTGCAGCCGAGAGCGGGGAGTATGACCTGGCGATTCACGGCCATACGCACGTGCCGCGTGATGAGGTTCGTGGCAGCTGCCGCATCATCAATCCAGGCGGCGCCTTCCGACCGCGCTGTGGCTCCAAACGCAGTCTCGCACTCGTTGAGCTCGAGGACGGCAGGGTCGGCTCTGTGCAGAGTGTGACGGTGTAGCGCCTGCCGCGAAACGAGCTCCTGTGGTCGCAAGCTCGCCCAAGAAGCCACAATACATCATGTGTCAGAGGGTCTGACCCCTTGGCACATTCCTATTGCCAAGAAAGATGAAATGCGCATTGGGCCTGACTGACGTCTAAATAAACTCAGTTTTAAATAATAAATCACCTAAAACATACCGTTTACCGATAAATCGAGCGCGTTTGCGATTGTATTTGTCTTTAAACGACCACTCATCCAAAAACTTCTTGACCCCTTATACGCGCGCGCATATCCTCTCGCTCGTGTATCACCCGTTTTATAGCCTTATCGGACAACTATAAGGAGGATATAGTGCCGACTACCGTAACGTCCCAGGCCAACGTGTATCGCGATCGCCTCAGCTTCGCGAAGCTCCCGGAGGTCATGGACATCCCCAACCTGATCTCCATTCAGGTCGATTCGTTCAACAATCTGATGACCGAGGGCCTCGACGAGACCTTTGCGAGCATGTCTCCCATCGAGAACAGCGCGAAGACCCTCTGCGTCGAGTTCGGCGCTCACGAGTTTGGCGACCCCAAGCATTCTGTCGAGGAGTGCAAGAAGCGCGATATCTCGTATCAGGCCCCGCTCTTCGTCGACATCCGCTTCATCAACAAGGAGACCGGCGAGATGCAGGAGTCCAACGTCTTCATGGGTGATTTTCCGCTCATGACGAACCGCGGCACCTTCATCATCAACGGCACCGAGCGCGTCGTCGTCTCCCAGCTCGTCCGTTCCCCCGGCGTGTACTTCTCCGCCGAGCGTGACAAGACGAGCGACCGCACTATATACAATGCGAAGGTCATCCCCACGCGCGGCGCATGGCTCGAGTTCGAGACGGACAAGCGCGATGTGCTTTCCATCCGCATCGATCGCAAGCGCAAGCAACCCGCCACGCTTCTTCTGCGCGCACTCGGCATTGCCGAGACCCGCGACGAGATCATCGACCTGCTTGGCGATAGCGAGATGGTCGAGCGTACGCTCGAGAAGGACCCGTCATCCTCGCGCGAGGAAGCTCTCATCGAGCTCTACCGTCGCCTGCGTCCGGGCGAGCCGCCCACGGTCGACTCCGCACGCAGCCTGCTCGAGGGTCTGTTCTTCAACCCGCAGCGCTATGACCTCGCCAAGGTCGGCCGCTACAAGATCGACAAGAAACTCGGCATCGAGAGCGACTCCTCCACGCTCACGGTCGAGGACATTGTCACCGCGATGCGCTATATCATCAACCTCGCTCAGGGTAAGCCCGGCTACCAGATCGATGACATCGACCACTTCGGCAACCGTCGTATCCGCACGGTCGGCGAGCTCATCAAGAACCAGTTCCGCATCGGCATCAGCCGTATGGAGCGCGTCGTGCGCGAGCGCATGTCCACCTTCGACCCCGAGGACATCTCGCCGCAGTCGCTCATCAACATCCGTCCGATCGTCGCCGCGATCAAGGAGTTCTTCGGCTCCTCGCAGCTCTCGCAGTTCTTCGACCAGACCAACCCCGCCGCGGGCATCACGCACAAGCGTCGTCTGTCCGCACTCGGCCCGGGCGGTCTGTCCCGTGAGCGCGCCGGTTTCGAGGTTCGCGACGTCCACACCTCTCACTACGGTCGCATGTGCCCCATCGAGACGCCTGAAGGCCCGAACATCGGCCTCATCGGCTCGCTGGCAACCTATGCCCGCGTCAACGACTTCGGCTTCATCGAGACGCCGTACCGTCGCGTTGTTGATGGCAAGATCACCGATGACGTCGACTACCTGACCGCCGACGAGGAGGAGAACTACTCCATCGCCCAGGCAAACGAGCCCTTCGACCCCAAGACGCGCGTGTTCGGTTCCGTCGACGAGAAGACCGGCAAGTTCGTTGCCGCCAAGCGCGTCGTTTGCCGTACCAAGAACGCCGACGGCGTCTTCGGCGACCCCGAGGAAGTGCCCGTCGAGGACGTGCAGTACATGGACGTCTCCCCGCGCCAGATGAACTCGGTCGCAACCGCGCTCATTCCCTTCCTCGAGCACGATGACGCAAACCGCGCCCTCATGGGCTCGAACATGCAGCGTCAGGCCGTGCCGCTGCTTCGTCCGCAGGCTCCGCTCGTCGGCACCGGTATGGAGCACCGCATCGCCTCTGACTCCGGCGAGTTGCCCCTGGCCAAGCACGCCGGCACGGTCACCTACGTTGATGGCGCGCGCGTCGAGGTCACCAACGAGGACGGCGATGTCGACACCTATACGCTGCCCAAGTTCCAGCGCTCCAACCAGAGTGGCTGCATCAACTACAAGCCGCTCGTGAAGTACGGTGACGAGGTTCACGTGGGCGATGCCCTGGCCGATGGTCCCTCCACCGACCACGCCGAGCTCGCCCTGGGTCAGAACCTCATGATCGCCTACATGCCGTGGGAAGGCTACAACTACGAGGACGCCATCATCGTCTCCGAGCGCGTTGTCGCCGAGGACCTGCTCACGTCCATCCACATCTCCGAGCACGAGATCGACGCACGCGACACCAAGCTCGGTCCCGAGGAGATCACTCGCGAAATCCCGAACCTCTCCGAGGACATGCTCGGTAACCTGGATGCCGACGGTGTCATTCGCATCGGCGCCGAGGTGCATCCGGGCGACGTGCTCGTCGGCAAGGTCACGCCCAAGGGCGAGACCGAGCTTACCGCCGAGGAGCGCCTGCTGCGCGCCATCTTCGGCGAGAAGGCCCGCGAGGTTCGCGACACGTCCCTGAAGATGCCGCACGGTGCTTCCGGTCGTGTCATTGGCATCTCGCAGTTCTCGCGCGCTGCCGGTGACGAGCTTCCCCCGGGAATCAACGAGCTCGTGCGTGTCTACGTCGCGCAGAAGCGCAAGGTCCAGCAGGGCGACAAGCTCTCCGGCCGCCATGGTAACAAGGGCGTTATCTCCCTCGTTCTGCCGGTCGAGGATATGCCCTACATGGCAGACGGCACGCCCGTCGATGTCATCCTCAATCCTCTGGGTGTTCCCTCCCGTATGAACGTCGGTCAGCTGCTCGAGAACCACCTTGGCTGGGCCGCGCTCAACGGCTGGAGCGATGACCCCAAGAGCGACGAGCCGGTTGACGGTCCCTTCTTTGTGTCCACCCCGATTTTCGATGGTGCGACCGAGGAAGAGATCTCGGATGCCATCATCAAGAGCAACAAGAACCGCGTGAACAAGGCAAAAGCCCGCTACGGCGACATGTTCTACGAGCCGTTCGTCGCGCAGCTTTCCGCCACGGGCAAGGCCGACCTCTACGACGGCCGCACGGGCGAGAAGTTCCGCGAGCAGATCACCGTGGGCCAGACCTACATGCTCAAACTCTCGCATATGGTCGACGATAAGATCCACGCCCGCTCGACCGGTCCCTACAGCCTCATCACGCAGCAGCCGCTCGGCGGCAAGGCCCAGTTCGGTGGCCAGCGCTTCGGCGAGATGGAGGTTTGGGCCCTGTACGCATATGGTGCGGGCAACGTCCTGCAGGAGATCCTCACGGTCAAGTCCGACGACACGGCCGGTCGTGTCAAGGCATACGAGTCCATCGTCAAGGGCGAGAACATCCCCGCTCCCGAGCTGCCCGAGTCCTTCAAGGTGCTCGTCAAGGAGATGAAGTCCCTCGCACTCGACGTCGAGCTCATCGGTCGCGATGGCAAGGACGAGACCGCTGCTCTCACCGAAACCGTCGAGATTCTCGATGCAAGCAACGAGGTCGCCGAGGCTGGCGATTCCGGCATCGATCTGGATCTCGATGCGCTCGACATGCTCACCGACGGCATCGCCCAGATGAACGCGGGCGCCGATGACCTGCTCGGCATTCCCGAAGGCGGTGAGGAGCTTCTCGGTTCCTCCGTCTCCAACGGTGGCGACGAGGTCATGATTGGCGCTGCCACGCCCGTTGACGACGACGCTTCGGTCGATGTTGACGAGGGTCTGATCGGCGGCATCATCACCGAGGACAATCCGCTTCATGACGAAATCGAGGAGGCCCTCGAGGAGAAGATGGGCGAGACCGCGCTCGAGGAGGATCAAGACGAGTATATCGACGAAGCCGAGGAGCTCCTCGGCGATGCGTCGGCTGATCCCGGCATCGCGATTGACGTGAACGTGGATGAACAACCCGAGATGGACGACGACCCTGAAGGAGAGGAGTAGGCCATGACAATATTTGACGTCAATAACTTTGATGAGTTCCACATTGGCCTGGCAAGCGCCGAGAAGATCCGCTCCTGGTCGCATGGTGAGGTCAAGAAGCCCGAGACCATTAACTACCGTACCCTCAAGCCCGAGAAGGACGGTCTGTTCTGCGAGAAGATCTTTGGCCCGACCAAGGACTGGGAGTGCGCCTGCGGCAAGTACAAGCGCATCCGCTTCAAGGGCATCGTCTGCGAGCGTTGCGGCGTCGAGGTGACGCGCGCGAAGGTTCGCCGCGAGCGCATGGGCCATATCGAGCTCGCCGCGCCCGTGAGCCACATCTGGTATTTCAAGGGCAGCCCGAGCCGTCTCGGCTATCTGCTCGACATCTCGCCGAAGGACCTCGAGAAGGTTCTGTACTTCGCGAGCAACATCATCACCTGGGTCGACAAGGAGGCTCTGGCCGAGGACGCCGCCGAGCTCGAGGAAGAGCTCGCAGCCGGTCTCGAGGAGCTCGATTCCGAGCGTGACCGCCTCATCCAGATGACGCGTCACCAGTCGACCGAGTACTTTGACGAGAACGGCGAGCGCGAGTACGACGAGGAAGACCTCATGACCCCGGAAGAGGTCGAGGAGGAAATCGCCGACCTGCGCGAGGAGTTCGAGGAGCGCAAGGACCTGCGCACCGAGGCCTACGAGACCCTCATGCGCATCGAGCCCAAGATGCTCATCTCCGACGAGACGCTCTATCGCGAGCTGCGCCTCAACTATCGTGACTACTTCCGCGGTGGCATGGGTGCCGAGGCCGTACGCGACCTGCTCGGCGATGTCGATCTCGAGGCCACGGCCGAGGAGCTGCGCGAGATCATCGCGACCGGCAAGGGCCAGAAGCGCGCTAAGGCCGTCAAGCGCCTCAAGGTCGTCGAGGCCTTTATCCGCAGCAACAACGATCCGACGGATATGATTCTCGATGTCATTCCGGTCATCCCGCCCGACCTGCGCCCGATGGTGCAGCTCGACGGTGGCCGCTTTGCCACGAGCGACCTCAACGACCTGTATCGTCGCGTCATCAACCGCAACAACCGTCTCAAGAAGCTGCTCGACCTCTCGGCTCCCGACATCATCGTGAACAACGAGAAGCGCATGCTCCAGGAGGCCGTCGACGCCCTCTTCGACAACGGCCGTCGTGGCCGTCCCGTCGTGGGTCCGGGCAACCGTCCGCTCAAGTCGCTTGCCGACATGCTCAAGGGCAAGCAGGGCCGCTTCCGCCAGAACCTTCTGGGCAAGCGCGTCGACTACTCCGGTCGTTCGGTCATCGTCGTCGGCCCGCAGCTCAAGATTCACCAGTGCGGCCTTCCCAAGCAGATGGCTCTCGAGCTGTTCAAGCCCTTCGTCATGAAGCGCCTGGTCGAGCTCGAGCAAGCTGCCAACATCAAGGCCGCCAAGCGCATGGTCGATCGCGGCGCGTCACTCGTCTGGGACGTCCTCGAAGAGGTCATCACCGATCATCCCGTGCTGCTCAACCGCGCACCAACCCTGCACCGCCTCGGCATCCAGGCCTTCGAGCCCGTGCTCGTCGAAGGTAAGGCCATCCGTCTGCATCCGCTTGTCTGCACCGCGTTCAACGCAGACTTCGACGGTGACCAGATGGCCGTGCATGTGCCGCTGTCGAGCGAGGCGCAGGCCGAGGCCCGCGTGCTCATGCTGAGCTCCAACAACATCAAGTCGCCGGCACACGGCAAGCCGCTCACCATCCCGACGCAGGACATGATCATCGGTATCTACTACCTCACCGCCGCACGTGACGGCTTCGAGGGCGAGGGTCGCTGCTTCATGGACTTCAAGGACGCGCAGAACGCCTACGACGCCCGTGCCGATGTCGATCTGCAGGCCAAGATCTTCGTGCGCCTCAAGTACGACACCAAGGTCGAGACTTCCTATGGCGTCTACGAGGAGAAGAAGGCCGGCGAGCGCATCGAGACGACGATCGGCCGCATCATCTTCAACAGCGTGCTTTCCAAGGAGCATGCCTTCATCAACCATGGCATGGACAAGAAGGAAGTTGGTCGCCTCATCGAGGATTGCGCCAACACCTACAAGACGCCCGAGATGATGCAGATCCTCGATGGCCTCAAGGCCCTTGGCTTCCACTACGCGACGCGCGCTGGCGTTACCGTGTCCGTCTACGACGCGACGATTCCGCCGAACAAGGCAGACATCCTCGCCGAGGCCGACAAGAAGGTCGCCGCAGTCGAGGAAGACTACGAGATGGGCTTCATGAGCGCCGACGAGCGCCATCGTCAGATCGTCGAGATCTGGACCGTTGCCAACGAGGACGTCGGCAACGCCATGGCCGACAACTTCGACCACTTCAACCCGATCTACATGATGGCCTTCTCCGGTGCTCGCGGTAACATCAAGCAGATTCGCCAGCTCGCCGGTATGCGTGGCCTCATGGCTGACCCGAAGGGCGAGATCATCGACCGCCCGATCAAGGCGAACTTCCGTGAGGGCCTGACCGTTCTCGAATACTTCGTCTCGACGCACGGTTCTCGAAAGGGCATGGCCGACACCGCGCTTCGTACCGCCGACTCGGGTTACCTGACCCGTCGTCTGGTTGATGTCGCGCAGGACGTCATCATCCACGAGGAGGACTGCGGCACGAGCGATGGCATCGAGCAGTCCGTCATCAACCGCAAGGACGAGCCCGATACCAATCTCATCGGCCGCTGTCTGGCTGCCGATGCCGTCGATCCCGCCACGGGCGAGGTGCTGATTGGCGCAGGCGATTACATCGAGACCGCCGAGGAGCTCGATAAGCTCGCCAATGCCGGTGTCAAGACCGTGAAGATTCGCAGCCTCATGACCTGCCATGCGCATTCGGGCGTGTGCCAGAAGTGCTACGGCTTCGATCTGGCCGCCGGCCGTCCGGTCAACCTGGGCACCGCTGCCGGCATCATCGCCGCACAGTCCATCGGCGAGCCGGGCACCCAGCTCACGATGCGCACCTTCCACTCCGGCGGTGTCGCGGGCGAGGACATCACGCAGGGTCTTCCGCGTGTTACCGAGCTTTTCGAGGCACGCAAGCCCAAGGGTCTCGCCATCCTGGCCGAGATTTCCGGCACGCTGCAGATCTCCGCGACCAAGGACAGCCGTACGCTCACCATCCACAACGAGGATGGCGAGGTGCGCGAATACCAGACGGGCGCACGCGCACAGCTCATGCCGGGCGTCTCCGACATGTGCACCGTCGAGGTCGGCCAGCAGCTCACCAAGGGTTCCATCGATCCGCACGAGCTTCTGCGTCTCACCGATGTCAATACGACGCTGCGCTACATCGTTGACCAGGTCCAGGACGTGTACACGTCTCAGGGCGTCGACATCAACGACAAGCACGTTGAGGTCATTGCGCGCCAGATGCTGCGCAAGGTGACGGTCACCGACCCGGGCAGCTCCAAGTTCTTGCCGGGTGCCCAGGTCAACCGTTACGAGTTCGAGGAGGAGGTCGACCGCATCATGCTCGAGGGCGGCGATGTGCCCACCGCACGTCCGCTCATCCTCGGTATCACGAAGGCCTCGCTGGCCACGGATTCGTTCCTGTCGGCTGCTTCGTTCCAGGAGACCACCAAGGTGCTGACCGATGCCGCGATCGAGGGCAAGGTCGACAAGCTCCAGGGCCTCAAGGAGAACGTCATCATCGGCAAGCCCATTCCCGCGGGCACCGGCCTCAAGCGCTATCGCGACTTGCAGCTCACCTACAAGGGCGAGCGCATCGACCGCAGTGGTTCGAGTGCCGATCGTCTGCCCGACTGGGCCCCCGAAGAGCTCCGCGAGACCGAGAGCCTGCTGCCGCAGCCGCAGGAGTGGGCCATCAACGGCGAGGAGTACCTGGGCGGCGCTCCGGGCGATATGTCGATGTTCCTCAATGGCGGCTACCTCGGCGGCCGTGGACCGCAGCTTGCACCCGAGCTTGCCAAGCTGTATCTCTTCGACGACCTGGGTGTCAGCCAGCGCTGGGCCAACAAGTTCAGCGAGGCCGGCATCGAGATGGTCGGCGACCTTGTCGGCAAGACCGAGGACGAGCTGTTCCGCATCGAGGGCATTGGCGTCAAGGCGATCGAGGAGCTCAGGGCTGGTCTCGAGGCACGCGACTTGCTCTACATCCTCGACGATCCCAAGAAGAACGACGAGCCGGACGCCTCGCAGCTGCTCGAGATGCTGTTCTCGCCGGAAGACGCGATGTACATGGGCGCCGATGTGCCCCAGTCTTACAGCGCCGATCCCGACGACTTCATCGGCACGACCTCGCAGCGCCACTCGTCTTCCGATGAGGATGTGCTCAACGAGCTGCTTGGTGCCATGAGCGATTCCGGCTTCGGCATCACCGACGAGGAGACCGAGAGGCTCGAGAACACGCAAGACGATGACGGTCTGATTGGCTAGAATTGTCAAGCGTTTTCGGCTGTGATATCTAGACGGGAATCCCCTGGTCATTGTGACCAGGGGATTCGTGCGTGATAGAGTATGAAAAAGTTTGGATACACCCGGGTGCGTGGCGTTTGACAGCCTTGGATTAGACGGGTAGTCTACCGCCTTGCGCTTTTGAAACCTGCAAAAGCACCACAACGGTAAACCGGTAGCAAAACGAAAGGAACTACATTGCCTACCATTAATCAGTTGGTCCGCAAGGGCCGCGCGAAGGCAGTCGACAAATCCAAGTCGCCCGCCCTCAAGGGCAATCCCCAGAAGCGTGGGGTTTGCACGCGCGTCTACACCGCAACCCCCAAGAAGCCGAACTCGGCTCTTCGCAAGGTTGCCCGTGTCCGTCTTGTCAACGGCATGGAAGTCACCGCTTACATCCCCGGCATTGGTCACAACCTGCAGGAGCACTCGATGGTGCTCATCCGCGGCGGCCGTGTTAAGGACCTTCCCGGTGTCCGCTACAAGATCATCCGCGGTACGCTCGATACCGCTTCCGTGTCCGACCGTGCTCAGGCCCGTAGCCGCTACGGCGCCAAGAAGCCCAAGAACTAAAGAAAGGGGAGATTGAGAAATGCCACGTCGTTCAGCTGCAGTACGCCGCGAGATTACTCCGGATGCCGTATACAACAACCGCCTTGTCACGCAGCTCATCAACAAGATCCTGCTCGACGGCAAGCGTTCGACCGCCGAGAGCATCGTCTACGGCGCCTTTGACATCGTCGAGGCAAAGACCGGCGAAGATCCCCTGAGCGTCTTCAAGAAGGCCATGGACAACGTCCGTCCCACGGTTGAGGTCAAGCCTCGCCGCGTCGGTGGCGCCACGTACCAGGTCCCGACCGAGGTCAACTCCCGTCGTGCCACGACGCTCGCCATCCGCTGGATCGTCGGCTACTCGCGCGACCGCAAGGAGTGCAGCATGGCCGAGCGCCTCGCGAACGAGATCATGGACGCTTCCAATGGTCTGGGCGCATCCGTCAAGAAGCGCGAGGACGTCTACAAGATGGCCGAGTCCAATCGCGCCTTCTCTCACTATCGCTGGTAGGAGGTATACACAATGGCAACGAAGAAAACTCCGCTTGAGGATACCCGCAATATCGGCATCATGGCTCACATTGATGCCGGCAAGACCACCACGACCGAGCGCATCCTCTACTACACGGGCAAGACCCACAAGATCGGCGAGGTCCACGACGGCGCTGCGACCATGGACTGGATGGTCCAGGAGCAGGAGCGTGGCGTAACCATCACCTCTGCTGCCACCACGTGCTTCTGGGAGAAGGACGGCACGCCCTATCGCATCCAGATCATCGACACCCCGGGCCACGTCGACTTCACCTCCGAGGTCGAGCGTTCCCTGCGCGTCCTCGATGGCGCTGTCGCCGTGTTCGACGCCGTCGCCGGTGTTCAGCCGCAGTCCGAGACGGTCTGGCGTCAGGCTTCGCGCTACGAGGTCCCTCGCATCGCCTTCATCAACAAGTACGACCGCATCGGTGCCAACTACTTCCACGCGATCGACACCATGAGGGATCGCCTGGGTGCGCATGCCATCGCCGCTCAGGTTCCCATGGGCGAGGAAGACCACTTCTGGGGCGTCATCGACCTCGTCACCATGACTGCATGGGACTTCAAAGCCGATGACAAGGGCATGACCTACCCTGAGCCCATGGACGCCATCCCCGACGAGTTCGTTGACATCGTCGAGGAGCGTCGCGCCGAGCTGCTCGAGGCTGCCGCCGATTACGACGACGAGCTTATGGAGCTCGTCCTCATGGACGAGGAGATTCCCGTCGACCTACTCAAGAAGGCCCTGCGCGCTGGCGTTCTCGCCAACGACCTCAACCTCGTGTTCGTGGGCTCCGCCTACAAGAACAAGGGCGTCCAGGAGCTGCTCGACGCAGTCGTCGACTACCTGCCCAGCCCGCTCGACGTGCCGCCTGTCGTCGGCATCAATCCCGACACGGACCAGGAGGAGGAGCGCAAGCCTTCCAACAAGGAGCCGTTCTCGTCTCTGGCGTTCAAGATCATGACCGACCCCTATGTCGGCAAGCTCACCTACCTGCGCGTCTATTCGGGCCGTCTAGATTCCGGCTCCTACGTCATCAATGCCAACAACGGCAAGAAGGAGCGCATCGGTCGTATCCTCGAGATGCATTCCAACGAGCAGCATGACGTCGATTACTGCTCCACGGGTGACATCGTCGCAGCTGTCGGCCTCAAGAACACGACGACCGGCGAGTCCCTGTGCGATGAGGACCATCCCATCATCCTCGAGTCCATGGATTTCCCCGATCCCGTTATCGACATCGCCGTCGAGCCCAAGACCAAGGCCGAGCAGGACAAGCTCGCCGTGGGTCTGCAGAAGCTCGCCGAGGAGGACCCGACCTTCCAGGTCCACACCGACGAGGAGACCGGCCAGACCATCATCGCCGGCATGGGCGAGCTGCACCTTGAAATCATTATCGACCGTCTGACCCGCGAGTTCAAGGTCGAGGCAAACGTCGGCAAGCCGCGTGTTGCCTATCGTGAGAAGCCGGGTCACGAGGTCCTCAACGTTCAGGGCAAGTTCGTCCGCCAGTCCGGTGGTCGCGGCCAGTACGGCGACGCCATCATCAACATGCGTCCGGGCGAGCCGGGTTCTGGCTTCACCTTCGAGAACAAGATCGTCGGCGGTGCGATTCCCAAGGAATACATCCCGTCCGTCGAGAAGGGCATCGAGGAGGCTCTGCAGAGCGGTGTCATCGCCGGTTATCCCGTCCTCGACGTCGCTGTCGAGCTTGTCGACGGTTCCTACCACGATGTCGACTCCTCCGAGGCCGCATTCAAGGTCGCTGGCTCCATGGCCATCAAGGAGGCCCTGCGCAAGTCCGATCCGATCCTGCTCGAGCCTGTCGAGAGCGTCGAGGTCGAGACGCCCAAGGAGTACATGGGCGACGTCATGGGCAACCTGAACTCCCGTCGTGGTCAGATTCAGGGTCAGGAGGAGCGCGGCAACGCGACTGCCATCATCGCGCTCGTTCCGCTGTCCGAGATGTTTGGTTACGCGACCGACCTGCGTTCTGCCACGCAGGGCCGTGCGTCCTACAACATGCAGTTCGACTCCTATCGCCCTGTTCCCAAGAGCGTGTCCGAGGAGATCATCAAGAAGGCTGGCGGCAGCGCCGAGTAGCGCGAATCCGCTTGATATATGGAGGTTTGAGTTAAGTGGCCAACAAGAAGCAAAAGATTCGCATCAGGCTCAAGGGCTACGATCACGAGATCGTCGACAAGTCGACCAAGCTCATCGTCGAGACCGCAGCCAAGACCGGTGCGCGCATCAGCGGTCCCATCCCGCTGCCGACCGAGCGTAACCTGTACACCGTCATCCGCTCGCCGCACGTCAACAAGGATTCGCGCGAGCAGTTCGAGATGCGCACGCACAAGCGCCTCATCGACATCCTCGATCCGACGCCCAACACCGTCGACTCGCTCATGCGTCTCGACCTGCCGGCTGGCGTCGACATCGAAATCAAGCTCTAGGGTATAGAGCAAGCGCCGCTACGCATTAACGCGACGGCTATCGAGGGGAGCGTCCGCAGGGAAACCTGCGGCGCTCTCTTTGTGTTGGGGGAGCTATCTAGCAGCTTTTAATCAATTCTTTTTTCTCGCAGCTGGGAAGAATCGCTCTGCTTGACCGTCTAAAGCCGTCAAGCGGCGCATTTTTCCCAACCACATGCTCTTGCCATAAAGAAAGGAGCCCCGAGAGGCTCCTTTTTGAAGATCGCGTTTCCACGTGCGCTTTTCCTTGGCGCGATTGTACTTCGTGTCGCCGTGCACGCCATGTCCGCACGCGAAGGCGTTGTAGTACGGCTTGCGCGCGAGCGTTGCCTCTTCGGCGCTTTGCCGCCAGACGACGTCGCCCTTCGGCACGCGATTGCGCCTGTTGCCTGCGCGCTTGCCATGCTTCTTCGACATCAGCCTCACCTCCTCTGTTTGCCATTTGGGATGATGCCTTTGCATTATATCGCCGTATGCCTTATTGCGAGCCAAACGCCCCTGACACCTCGGCATAGTCGATGCCCCTTGTCTCGGCTATCTGTTCGAAGAGCTCGTCGCAGTCGAGAACCTTGATTGACGAGTGCGCGAAGCCGTCCTTGTCGCGCGTGATGATGGCATCAGCCTTGACCTTGAGCGCCGTCTGGAACACGAAGGCGTCCTCAAGATCTTCGAAGGCGCAGCGCGCAACGCAATCGTAGTCGTCGTCATCCGTCGCGTAGATGTGCAGCATCTTCCTGAGCGCGAGCATGGTCTCCTGAACGTAGCCTGTCAGCGCGGGCTTGCCCCCGTCGCTCATGACGTAGATGAGGTCGCTGATTTGCGAGGTGCCGATCCACAGCTCGAACTCGTTGACATACCCCAGTGCCATGAGGAGCTCCGCCCTGGCGTTGAAGGGTTCCCGCTTGGCGAGGTAATCGATGAGGATGTTCGTGTCGACAACGAAGCGGGTACCAGCAAGCATCTATTTCTCGCTTCCATCGCTTGGAACGAAGCCACGCGCCGCGAGTTTGCTGCGCTTTATCTCCGTGTCGCTCATGTGGGTGAAGTTGTTTTGCCGGGGGATGCTCTGGACGAAGGCGAGCGCCTCGTGTAGCTGCGCGTTGTTTGCCGGCTTGGCCGAAGCTCTCTCGAAGGGGGTCGCGTTCTGTGCGATGAGGTAGTCATAGAGCTGATTGATGGCCTGCGATGCGCTCATGCCCAGTGAATTGAGCACGCTGTTGCCCGCTCGCTTCTTCGCCTGTGACATCCTTCCCGTGACCATTGCGTCTGCCATGACGACTCCAATCGTTGTATGTACAACATTCAGTATAGCACGCTGCGCAAGCAAAATACGTCAGATACCTGGCATCCGCCGACATATGTGCGCGCAGGCAGGCTGTCGAGCGGAGGTACAAGGGAGCGCGCCGTAAAGACCGCGAAGCGGGCTGTCGGGAAGCGACCGTCGGAGCGAGGCGTCCTGCCTGCGCGCACTCTCCGGCAGGACGCAAGTTTCTTCCGTGTCCGGCTGTCGCTGCGATGCCCGCATCCTCCCAAAATACTTCTGGCTTTCGTCCTGCAGGTGGGGTAATATATCGAACGCTGTGCATTTTGACGCAGTGTGTCTATCTCCTGGCGCAAATCTCACGTGCAAAGGGAGGAGGCTCGAAGCCGCGATCCGCTGAGAGAAAGCCAGATGCTTTCCGCCTCAAGATCGCCTGACAGTAAGGTTGGTAATGGTCAACACGATTCTCGGCCGCAAGCTGGGTATGACGCAAGTCTGGGGCGAAGACGACACCATCGTCCCCGTGACTGTCATCCAGGCTGGCCCCTGCGTTATCTCGCAGGTCAAGACCACCGAGACCGATGGCTACGAGGCCGTCCAGATCGGTTTTGGTGACATCAAGGAAAAGAAGGTCAACAAGCCCATGCAGGGCCACTTCGCCAAGGCGGGCGTAGCTCCCATGCGCTACCTGCGCGAGGTCCGCGTTGAGGATGCCTCCGAGCATGCAGTCGGTGACACGCTCACCGTCGAGGCATTCAACGATGTCGACAAGGTCGATGTTACGGGCGTAAGCAAGGGCAAGGGCTTCGCCGGCGTCATCAAGCGCTACGGTTTTGCTGGCGGTCCCGGTGGCCACGGTCACCACTTCCACCGCGCTCCCGGTTCGGTGGGCATGTGCGCGTACCCCGCGCGCGTTCTCAAGGGTCTGCGTCTTCCCGGCCACATGGGCTGCGACCGCGTTACGGTTCGCAACCTCAAGCTGGTGCGCGTGGACGAGGAGAACAATCTTCTGTTGGTCAAGGGTGCCGTTCCCGGTGGCAAGGGCGCTCTCGTTCAGATCCGCATGGCTTAGAGGAGGGCAGATCAATGGCACAAATCAAGATCACTGACTCCGCTGGCAAGTCTGCGGGCACGATCGAGGTCTCCGATGGCATCTTCGCCATCGAGCCCAACGGCGCATGCATCCATCAGGTTGTTCGCAGCCAGATGGCAGCTCGTCGCCAGGGTACGCACGACACCAAGACGCGTGGTCAGGTTTCCGGCGGTGGCCGCAAGCCGTTCCGCCAGAAGGGCACCGGCCGTGCTCGCCAGGGCACGACGCGCGCCGCTCAGTTCCGTCATGGTGGCGTTGTCTTCGGTCCGCATCCCCGTTCCTATGCCTTCCGTGTGAACAACAAGGTCGTCAAGCTCGCCATGGCCTCCGTGCTTTCCGGCAAGCTCGCGGCAGACGAGCTCTTTGTCGTCGACGGCTTCAACTTCGACAAGCCCTCGACCAAGGCTGCTGCCAAGGCCCTCGAGGCCCTCGGTTGCAAGGGTCGCGTCACCGTCGTCGTCAACGATGAGGATGTCAACTCGTTCCTTTCCTTCCGTAACCTCGAGAAGGTTCGCGTCATCGGCGCTTCCGAGTCCAACACCTACGACCTGCTCGACAACGGGTCTCTGGTTATGACCAAGGACGCCGTCGAGTATGTTCAGGAGGTGCTGAGCTAATGGAGGCACGTCAGATCATCATCCGCCCGATCATCACCGAGCGTTCGTTTGATATGCAGGACTTCAACCGCTACACGTTCGAGGTCGCCAAGACTGCTAGCAAGATCGAGATTGCCAAGGCAATCGAGGAGATCTTCAACGTGCACGTCACCAAGGTGAACACCGCCAACGTGAAGTCCAAGCCCAAGCGTCAGCGCTATGTGCAGGGTCGCACGCGTACCTGGAAGAAGGCCATCGTCACGCTCGCCGAGGGTGACAAGATCGAGCTGTTCGCAAGCCAGGATTAATCGGTTACTGAGTTTCCCCTTGGTGCGGGGAGGCTTTAAGGGTGTCGAGCGCTCGATGTGGAGCCACCCGGCACCGTGGTAAGTCCGGAGTCGACAACCGTATGGAGATGCACCATCTCCGTTCCCATAGCGGTTGAGCGGCCATCGGAGCAAAGGAGTTAGTTCATGGGAGTAAGGAAGTACAAGCCGTCTTCCCCGGGACGTCGTTTCCAGACGGTCTCTGATTTCGCAGAGATCACGACGACGACCCCCGAGAAGTCGCTGCTGGAGCCGTTGCCCAAGAAGGCCGGCCGCAATAACTATGGTCGCATCACGACCCGTCATCAGGGTGGCGGTCACAAGCGCAAGTATCGCAAGATCGACTTCAAGCGTCGCAAGGATGGCATCCCGGCCAAGGTCGCGTCCATCGAGTACGACCCGAATCGTTCCGCGCGCATCGCGCTGCTCAACTATGCAGATGGTGCCAAGGCGTACATTCTGCAGCCCAAGGGCTTGAAGGTCGGCGATACCGTCGAGTCCGGTCCCGAGGCCGACATCAAGCCGGGCAATGCCCTGCCGCTGGCCAATATCCCCGTCGGTACGCTCGTGCATGCCGTCGAGTTCCAGCCGGGCAAGGGTGCCGCCATGGCTCGCAGCGCTGGCACGAGCATTCAGCTCATGGGCAAGGAGGGCGGCTACGCCATCCTGCGCATGCCGAGCTCCGAGATGCGTCGCGTGCTGCTCGACTGCCGCGCCACCGTCGGCGAGGTCGGCAACGCCGAGCACTCCAACATCCGCATCGGCAAGGCCGGTCGCAAGCGTTGGATGGGCGTGCGTCCTACCGTCCGCGGTACCGTCATGAACCCCGTCGACCATCCGCATGGTGGTGGCGAGGGCAAGAACAAGTCCGCTGGTCGCCATCCGGTTACCCCGTGGGGTGTTCCCACCAAGGGTCATCGTACGCGTAACCCCAAGAAGGCGTCGGGTAGGCTCATCATCCGCCGTCGCAAGAAGTAATCGAAGGAGATAACCGTGAGTAGAAGTCTCAAAAAGGGCCCCTATGTGGAGCCGCGCCTCCTCGAGCGCATCATTGCGATGAACGAGGCTGGCGAGAAAAACGTCATCAAGACCTGGAGCCGTTCTTCGACGATCTTCCCCGAGATGGTGGGTCACACCATCGCCGTGCACGATGGTCGTCGCCACGTCCCCGTCTATGTCACCGAGTCGATGGTCGGACACAAGCTGGGCGAGTTCTCCCCGTCCCGCACGTTCCGCGCCCATAAGAAAGATTAGGAGGAGCGCAAATGCAAGCTAAGGCTGTTGCAAAGTACGTGCGCGTTTCTCCGCGCAAGGCTCGCATCGTCGTCGACAAGATTCGCGGCAAGGAGGTTGTCGACGCGCTCGACATCCTGCGCTTCAACGAGCGCGCCATTTCCGAGGTCGTCTCCAAGGTCGTATCGTCTGCGGCTGCCAACGCCGAGAACAAGTACGGCGTGCGCCCGGAGAACCTGGTAGTCAAGGCTGCCTACGTTGACGAGGGTCCGACCATAAAGCGTTATCGCCCGCGCGCCAAGGGTTCCGCAAGCCCCATCATGAAGCGCACGAGCCACATCACCATCATCGTAGCTACGCGAGAGGAGGCGTAAGGGTCATGGGTCAGAAAGTTAAGCCGACAGGCTTCCGCCTCGGCATCACCGAGGATTGGCGCAGCCGCTGGTATGCGGGTAACGACTACGCCGCCACGCTCGAGAACGATCTCAAGCTGCGCAAGTACGTCGAGAAGAAGCTCAGCAATGCCGCCCTTTCTCGCGTGGAGATCGAGCGAGCTGGCGACAAGATCAAGGTCATCATCACGACCGCCCGTCCTGGCATCGTTATCGGCAAGAAGGGCGCCGAGGTTGACGTGCTTCGCAAGGAGCTCGAGAAGATCTCCGGCGGCCATGTGAGCGTTGAGGTCATCGAGGTCAAGCGCCCCGAGCTCGACGCGAATCTCATCGCGCAGTCCATCGCCGAGCAGCTCGAGGGACGCGTTGCGTTCCGTCGTGCCATGCGCAAGGCCGTGCAGTCCGCGCGCAAGTCGGGTGCTCAGGGCATCCGTATCCAGTGCTCCGGTCGCCTCGGTGGCGCCGAGATGAGCCGTCGCGAGTGGTACCGCGAGGGTCGCGTGCCCCTGCACACTCTGCGCGCAATGATCGATTACGGCTTTGCCACCGCCCATACCACGATGGGTTCCTGCGGTATCAAGGTCTGGGTCTACTACGGCGAGGTCCTTCCCGGCCAGGACAAGAAGAATCCTGCGCTCGAGGGCACGTCCGCCCAGCGTCGCGGCCGTGGCCGTCGTGGCGAGAGGAGGGATCGCTAATGTTAATGCCCAAGCGCATCAAGCACCGCAAGGTCCAGCGCGGCTCCATGAAGGGTAAGTCCAAGGGAGGCAACAACCTCAACTTTGGCTCCTACGGTATCCAGGCGCTCGAGTCGCATTGGATTACCAACCGCCAGATCGAGGCCGCTCGTATCGCCATGACTCGCTACATGAAGCGTGGCGGTCGCGTGTGGATCACGATCTTCCCGGACAAGCCCATCACCAAGAAGCCGGCAGAGACCCGCATGGGTTCCGGCAAGGGCAATCCCGAAGAGTGGGTGGCCGTCGTCAAGCCCGGTCGCATCATGTTCGAGATCGATGGCGTCCAGCCCGACGATGCCCGCGAGGCCATGCGTCTTGCCATCAACAAGCTGCCCATCAAGTGCAAGATGGTGATTCGCGAGGATGCCGCCGAGCGCGCTGCGGAGTACGCCAAGGCCCATGCCAAGGATTCCGCTCGTGGCCGCTCCAAGGCTGCCAAGGAGAGCACCGCTGCAGCTGCCCCCGCTGCCGCCACCACTGAGGAAGAAGGAGGCGACGAGTAAATGAAGCCTGCAGAGATTCGCGAGCTCACTACCGACGACCTCAACGACAAGCTGACCGAGGCGCGCACCGAGCTCTTTAACCTGCGCTTCCAGATGGCCACGAGCCAGCTGGACAACACCGCGCGCGTGAAGGTCGTCAAGAAGGACATTGCCCGTATTTGCACCGAGCTGCGTGCACGCGAGATTCGCGCTGCAGCCGAAGCGACCGCTTAAGGAAAGGAGCGAAGCTTAAATGAACGAAGAGCGTAATCGTCGTAAGGTTCGCCAGGGCGTCGTCGTCTCGGCTACAAACGACAAGACCATCGTCGTGCAGATTGAGGAGCGCAAGCCGCACCGCGTCTACGGCAAGATGATCACCACCACCAAGAAGTTCCACGCGCATGACGAGGGCAACGAGGCCGGTGTGGGCGATACCGTCCGCATCATGGAGACTCGTCCGCTCTCCAAGCAGAAGCGCTGGCGCCTGCTCGACATCGTCGAGAAGGCCAAGTAGTCAGCTAGAGTAGCAGGAAGGTATTCCCATGATTCAGATGCAATCAATGCTGACTGTTGCTGACAACAGCGGTGCACAGAAGGTTCAGTGCATCAAGGTCCTCGGCGGCTCCAAGCGCCGCTACGCTGGCCTGGGCGACATCATCGTCTGCAGCGTCAAGGAGGCAGCCCCCAACAGTCAGGTCAAGAAGGGCGACGTCGTTCGTTGCGTCATCGTCCGTCTCAAGAAGGAGGTCCGTCGCAAGGACGGCTCCTACATCAAGTTCGATGAGAACGCCGCCGTCGTGGTTGACGATTCCGGCGCTCCCCGCGGCACGCGCGTTTTCGGGCCCGTCGCCCGCGAGCTGCGTGACCGCAAGTTCATGAAGATCGTCTCCCTCGCACCCGAGACGCTTTAGGGGAAGGTGAGAAGAAGATGACGAAGATGAACATCAAGACAGGCGATACCGTCAAGGTCATCGCTGGCAAGGACAAGGGCGCACAGGGCGAGGTTCTCTTTGCCTTTCCCGAGAAGGGCCGCGTGACCGTCCAGGGCGTTAACCTGGTGCACAAGGCGCTTCGCCCGACCCAAGCCAACCCCAATGGCGGCATCGACACCCGCGAGGCGGCTATCGACGTCTCCAACGTCATGCTGGTCTGCCCGTCGTGTGGTCTGCCGACTCGCATCGGCTTCAAGGTCGACGAGGACGGTAAGCAACGCGTCTGCAAGAAATGCGGAAAGGCTATCGACTAACGCAACGCACCGTCTTGGCGTTCACTGAGGAGCTCACGTGCCGCATGCACGCTTCGCTCCTCAGTTCTCGCCAATCCAGCACGCTGCGTTAGCCGCTAGCGACAACGGATTTAGTGCGAGGTTTTCCGCCTCTGCACCAGACTCGTTGAAATTCATGCTAGATCACAGGTTAAACAGGCCCTTCATCTGAAGGGGGCGAGGTCGGAAACCCCGCCTTAAATCTCGAAGGAGTTAGAAACATGGCACCACGTCTCAAAGAGAAGTACTACAAGGAGCTCGCTCCGAAGCTCAAGGAAGAGCTCGGCATCGCTAACGTCAACGACATCCCCAAGCTCGAGAAGATCGTCGTCAACATGGGTGTGGGCGAGGCTGCGACCGACAGCAAGCTCATCGATGCAGCTGTCGAGGATCTGCGCGTCATCACCGGCCAGCAGCCGATGATCTGCCGTGCCAAGAAGTCCATCGCAACCTTCAAGCTGCGTGCCGGCATGCCAATTGGCGCCAAGGTCACGTTGCGCGGCGACCGCATGTACGAGTTCTTCGATCGCCTCATCGCGGCCGCGATTCCCCGCATCCGCGACTTCCGCGGTCTTCCCGCGAACAGCTTCGATGGCCATGGCAACTATTCCATGGGCGTTACCGAGCAGATCATCTTCCCGGAGATCGACTACGACAAGGTCGACCGCACCCGCGGCATGGATATCACGTTCGTGACGACTGCCAAGACCGACGAAGAGGGCAAGGCGCTTCTCACCGCTTTCGGATTCCCGTTTGCGGCTTAGTAGGAGAATAAGGTAGAATATTCGATTGCTGTGCGTTTTTACGTGCAGCAATCGGAGTTTAGCGGGAGATATGGTTTTCCCGCGAACAGGAAAGGATGAGCATTGGCAAAGAAATCGATGATCGCCAAGGCAAAGCGTAAGCCGAAGTTCAGCACGCGCGCGTATACGCGTTGCAACCGCTGCGGCAGGCCGCATTCGGTCTATCGCAAGTTCGGTCTGTGCCGAATCTGCTTGCGTGAACTTGCCCTTAAAGGCGAACTCCCCGGTGTCCGCAAGGCGAGCTGGTAAGGCAAGCCACGTAGACGCTGGGCTGCCTTGAGATAGGCGCGGCCATCACGGGTGGACGCGAACCGCTTGAGAGCAGTCATCAACGAACCATAGGAGGAATCAATGAGCACGACCGATTCGATCGCAGACATGCTCACGCGTATTAGAAACGCGAACACTGCGAACAAGGAGACGGTTTCCATGCCGTCTTCGCGAAAGCTCGTCGAGATAGCTCGCATCATGAAGCAAGAGGGCTATATCACGGAGTACGAGATCATCTCGAAGGCTCCCCAGGACGAGCTTTTCATCACGCTGAAGTACGGGGACAAGAAGGAGAAGGTCATTCGTGGCCTGCGCCGCATTTCTAAGCCCGGTCTTCGCATCTATGCTGGCAAGAACGAGCTCCCCCGCGTTCTGGGTGGTCTCGGCACTGCCATCATTTCCACGTCCAAAGGTGTCATGACCGATCGCGATGCCCGCATTGCCGGCGTCGGCGGCGAGGTCCTGGCATACGTCTGGTAAGAACCGAGAAAGGAGCAATCGCATGTCGCGTATTGGCAAGCTGCCCGTTCCGGTTCCCGCCGGAGTCGAGGTAAAGATCGACGGCAACACCGTTACCGTCAAGGGTCCCAAGGGTGAACTCACCCAGACCTTCAACGAGAATATGGCCATCAGCCTGGGCGAGGACGGCTCCATCGTCGTCGAGCGCCCCAACGATGCACGCGAGAATCGCGCGATGCATGGCCTGACCCGTTCTCTCATCAACAACATGGTCATTGGCGTGAGCGAGGGCTATTCCAAGACGCTCGAGCTCGTCGGCGTTGGCTATCGTGCCGCACTCAAGGGTGGCAAGCTCGAGATGACGCTCGGCTTCTCGCATCCTGTCGTCGTCGATGCCATCGACGGCATCACGTTCGAGTGCCCCGAGCCCACGATCATCAACATCAGTGGCATTGACAAGCAGCTGGTTGGCCAGGTCGCCGCGGACATCCGCGCGTACCGCAAGCCCGAGCCGTACAAGGGCAAGGGCATTCGCTACCAGGGCGAGCATATCCGCCGCAAAGAGGGCAAGGCTGCCAAGTAGTAAACGTACGCCGGTCGTTGCGCCGGTTAATTACAAGGAGAACGGTTCAGTATGGATAAGCTCAAGGCAAAGAAGGCGAAACTGCAACGTCGCCAGCGCCGTGTGCGTGGCAAGGTTTCGGGTACGTCCGAGCGCCCGCGCCTACGCGTGACGCGTTCCAATTCCAACATCTACGCTCAGGTCATCGACGATGTCGCTGCTGTCACGCTGGCAAGCGCGTCCTCGCTTGACGAGAAGGTCAAGGCCACCGGCAAGCATGGTGGCAATATCGAAGGTGCTGCCGAGGTGGGCAAGCTCATCGCCCAGCGTGCCCTCAATGCGGGTATCGGCGAGGTCGTGTTCGACCGCGGTGGCAATCTCTACCATGGCCGTGTGAAGGCGCTCGCCGAGGGCGCTCGCGAAGCCGGCCTGAAGTTTTAGGGGGAGGGAAACATGGCACAGAGGCCTAACAACAGGAAGTCAAACAGGCAGGCTGCACAGCAGGCTCCCGAACTCGAAGAGCGCGTCGTCTACATCAACCGCGTTTCCAAGGTCGTCAAGGGTGGTCGTCGCTTTGGTCTGACCGCGCTCGTCGTCGTTGGCGATCACAACGGCAACGTGGGTGTTGGCATGGGCAAGTCCGCTGAGGTGCCCATCGCTATCAGCAAGGGCGTCGAGGACGCGAAGAAGAACATGTTCAAGGTCCCACTGACCGAGGAGGGCACCATCCCGCACGAGGTCATCGGTGAGTTTTCAGCTGGTCGCGTGCTGCTCAAGCCGGCCACGCCCGGTACCGGCGTTATCGCCGGCGGCCCGGTCCGCGCTCTGCTCGAGCTCGCTGGCGTCAAGGACGTGCTGTCCAAGTCGCTCGGCACCGACAACGCGATGAACATCGTCAAGGCGGCCGCCGAGGGTCTCAAGGAGCTCCAGAGCCCGCAGCAGGTTGCGAAGCGCCGCGATATGACCGTTGCTGAAATCTACGGAAAGAAGGCTCAGTAATGGCTAACGCAAAGAAGACGCTGCGCCTGACGCAGGTGAAGAGCTCGATTGGCTACAAGAAGGACCAGGCCGCAACGCTCAAGGCCCTGGGCCTGGGCAAGATCGGCTCCACGGTCGAGCAGGTCGACAACGATGCCATCAGGGGCATGATCTTCAAGGTCAAGCACCTGATCGAGGTCGAGAACATCTAGCACGTATTGATGGGCTGCATCATCGGGTGCAGCCCACGATGAGGAAGTCAGCCGGCGGCGAGCAGCCGGCTTCATCCGCATCAGGCGGATGAATGCGAAAAAGGAGACATCATGGATCTTTCTGAACTCAAACCAGCCGAGGGCTCGACGAAGAAGCGCAAGCGCGTAGGTCGCGGCCATGGTTCCGGTCACGGCGGTACGTCCGGTCGCGGCATGAACGGCCAGGCCTCGCGTGCCGGTGGCACCAAGGGCCCCGGTTTCGAGGGTGGCCAGACGCCGCTCGCGATGCGCCTTCCCAAGCTCCCCGGTTTCCGCAACATCAACCGCAAGGAGTACGTGCCGGTCAACGTCGGTCGTCTCAACGAGAAGTACGCTGCTGGCGAGACCGTCAACGGCGAGACGCTTGTCGAGAAGGGCATCATCAAGCATGCCGATGCACTCGTTAAGGTTCTCGGCGACGGCGAGATTTCCAAGGCACTGACGGTTCAGGTCGACAAGGTTTCCGCTTCTGCTAAGGCCAAGATTGAAGCGGCCGGAGGAAGGGTCGAGTAGCCGTGCTCAACGCACTCATTAACGCAATGAAGGTGAAGGAGCTTCGTCACAAGATCTTCTTCACCCTGGCAATCATAGCGCTGTACCGTGTTGGCTCGTTTATCCCCGTCCCCGGCATCCCGTTTGCCGACCTCGTGTCGAACTTCCGCGACACGAGCACGAACGCCGGCCTGCTCATGCTCAACCTGTTCTCAGGTGGCGCACTCGAGTACTTCTCGGTGTTTTCGCTCGGCATCATGCCCTACATCACCGCGTCCATCATCATGCAGCTCATGCAGGGCATCATTCCCGCCTTGCAGCGCTGGCAGAAGGAGGGCGAGGCTGGACAGCGCAAGGTCACGCGCATCACGCGTTATCTCACGCTCGTGCTTGGCCTGATCAACGCCATCGGCTACCTGGTTCTGTTCCAGAACGCCTTCGGCGTCGACTTCTCCACGACGGGCATGCCCACATGGCTCATCAGCACGATCATCATCGTCACGCTCGTGGCGGGCACGGCGCTCATCATGTGGATGGGCGAGCTCATCACGCAGCGCGGCATCGGCAACGGCATGTCGCTCATCATCTTCGCGAACATCATCGCGCGACTCCCAAGCGCGCTGCTTGATTCGATTCAGAATGCCACCGATCAGATGCAGGGCATTCTCATGACGGTGCTCATCATCGCCGTGATTCTCATTACGATTCCGGGCATCGTCTTCATCGAGCGTGGTCAGCGCCGCATTCCGGTGCAGTACTCCAAGCGCGTCGTGGGTCGCAAGGTCATGGGTGGCCAGTCCACGTACCTGCCGTTCAAGGTTAACGGTTCGGGCGTCATTCCCATCATCTTCGCGTCTGCTCTGCTGTACCTGCCTGCCCAGATCGCCGCGTTCTTCAGCGACGCGGGTTGGCTGCAGGCTGTCGCCAACTTCTGCTCGGCCGGTTGGGGTAACTGGATCCTGACCTTTGGTCTGATCGTCTTCTTCGCGTACTTCTACACGTCGATGATCTATCACCCGCAGGAGACGGCGGATAACCTGAAGAACAACGGCGGCTTCATCCCGGGCGTGCGTCCGGGTGGTGCGACCGTGCAGTACATCAAGAACGTGATCAACCGCATCACGCTTCCGGGTGCGATGTTCCTTGCGGCCATCGCGATCATCCCGTCCATCCTGTACTCGTTCACGGGTAACACCCTGATCCAGCTGTTCGGTGGCACCTCCGTGCTCATCATGGTCGGCGTTGCGCTTGACACGATGACCAAGCTGGAGAGCCAGTTGAAGATGCACAACTACGACGGCTTCTTCAAATAGACTGAGGAGATTGTTATGAATATCGTACTCCTGGGCGCTCCGGGCGCTGGGAAGGGAACTCAATCCGCACGTCTCGTCGATGAGTTCGGCTTCACGCACCTTTCCACGGGAGATCTGCTTCGCGCCGCCGTCAAGGAGGGCACTGAGCTCGGCCTCAAGGCGAAGTCCTACATGGACGCCGGAGAGCTTGTGCCCGACGAGGTTGTCATCGGTTTGGTCGAGGAAAGGCTCAAGGCTGACCCCGAGGCATCCTTCCTGCTTGACGGCTTTCCGCGCACGCCGGCCCAGGCAGTTGCGCTCGATAGCGTGCTTGCCAACCTGGGCCAGAAGCTCGATTACGCCATTGCCCTCGAGGTCGATCCCGAGGCGCTCATCGCGCGCATGTCGCAACGTCGCGTCTGCCGCGATTGCGGTTACCCCGGAACGGTCGAGACGGGCGCTGTCTGCCCCAAGTGCGGCGGCGAGATGTACCAGCGCGCCGACGACAACGAGGAGACGGTCCGCAATCGTCTTGCCGTCTACGAGAAGTCGACGAGCCCGCTCATCGACTACTATCGTGGCAACGGCATCCTCATCGAGCTCGATGGTGGACAGTCTCCCGATATGGTCTTCGAGGATCTCAAGACGGCGATTGGCAAATAGCCGTCATGAAGCGCTTTCGCCGCGACGGCGTCAAGATTAAATCGCCTGCCCAAATTGATGCAATGAAGGCAGCCGGCCACCTGAGTGCGCAAGCGCTCGAGGTGGTCGGTTCGCTTATGAGGCCAGGTGTGAGTACGGCCGAGCTCGATGCGGCTGCCGAGAAGTGCATCGTCGAAGCAGGTGGAACCCCGGCGTTCAAGGGATACGGCGGCTTTCCCGCCACTATCTGCGCCTCGGTGAACGACATGGTAGTGCACGGCATTCCGAGTCCCGATGTCATTCTCGAAGATGGCGATGTTGTCTCGATCGATACGGGCGCGATTGTCGATGGCTGGGTTGGCGATAATGCCGAGACCTTCATTGTCGGCACGCATGACAAACAGCATCAGGATCTCCTCTCTACGACGCTTGCGGCTATGTGGGCGGGTATTGACCAGGCGTTTCCCGGAAACCATCTGGGTGATATCGGACATGCGATACAGAAGGCCATCGAAGATGCGGGCTTCAGCGTGATTCGCGAGTATTCGGGCCATGGCATCGGGCGCAGAATGCACGAGCCTCCCAACGTCCTCAACTATGGCGTTCCCGGCCAGGGCGTGAAGCTCGAGGAAGGTATGGTCATCGCAATTGAGCCGATGGCAGTGAGCGGGTCTCCGCGCGTGCGTACCATCTCGGATGGGTGGGGAGTCGTCACGTGCGATGGAAAGCCCGCAGCGCACTTCGAGCGAACCATAGCCATCACCAAAGATGGCCCGCTCGTCCTGACCAAATAAACGTTTGCAAAAAAATCTGGAATTGCCGCTTCGTTTGAAGTAGTATGTTTCATTACGTTTGCCGTAATTCAAATGGGAGAGTTGTATTCGTGAGCAAAGAGGGTGCCATTGAACTAGAGGGAAAGGTCATCGAGCCGCTCCCCAACGCGATGTTCAAAGTCGAGCTTGAGAATGGCCATCAGGTTCTGGCCCATATCTCAGGCAAGATGCGCATGCATTACATCAAGATCCTTCCGGGTGACAAGGTGACGGTGGAGCTTTCGCCGTACGACCTCGACCGTGGCAGGATCACCTATCGCTATAAGTAAGGATTGCGGCATGCCGCAATGCGTGGGGTGCCTGGGCACCCCTGTCGTCTGAGCAAGAAAATTACCGCCTGCGGCTGGGCGTAACGATAAAAACGAAGTGTAAACACTTTCGGAAAGGTAAGGACATCATGAAAGTACGTCCTTCAGTAAAGAAGATGTGCGATAAGTGCAAGATCATCAGGCGTCATGGCAAGGTGTTCGTGATTTGCGAGAATCCGCGCCATAAGCAGCGTCAAGGCTAAGAGGGGGAGCGACATTGGCTCGTATACTCGGTGTCGACCTTCCGCGCGATAAGCGCGTGGAGATTGGTCTGACTTACATTTATGGTATCGGTCTGACCCGCGCAAAGAAGATTTGCGAGGAGACCGGCGTTAATCCTGACACGCGCGTGCGCGACCTCACCGAAGAAGAGGTCGTCAAGCTTCGTGACAATATCGATGCGAACTACACGGTCGAGGGTGACCTGCGTCGCGAGACGTCGCAGAACATCAAGCGACTGATGGAGATCGGCTGCTATCGTGGCCTGCGCCATCGTCGTGGCCTGCCTGTTCGTGGTCAGCGTACTCACACCAACGCTCGTACCCGCAAGGGTCCGCGTCGCCAGATCGGCGCTAAGAAGAGGGGCTAGGTGAGAGGACAACATGGCTAAGAAGCAACAGAACACGACCCGCGTTCGTCGCGCAGACCGCAAGAACATCACGGTTGGTCAGGCTCACATCAAGAGCACGTTCAATAACACGATCGTTTCCATTACCGATACCCGCGGCAACGTCATTTCCTGGCAGTCCGCTGGCACGGTTGGATTCAAGGGTTCCCGCAAGTCCACGCCGTTCGCGGCGCAGATGGCTGCCGAGAAGGCCGCCAAGATGGCCATGGAGCACGGCCTCAAGAAGGTTTCCGTGTTCGTGAAGGGTCCCGGTTCCGGCCGCGAGACCGCCATCCGCTCGCTCCAGGCAGCTGGTCTGGAAGTTGCGAGCATCCAGGACTGCACGCCCATTCCGCACAACGGTTGCCGTCAGGTCAAGCGTCGTCGCGTCTAGCTTAGAAAGGTAATACGTCATGGCAATTAACAGGACCCCGGTTCTGAAGCGCTGCCGCCAGCTTGGCATCGATCCCATCGTTTTAGGCTATACCAAGGAATCCAAGAAGCAGCCCAAGCAGCGCCGTCGTCAGGAGAGCGAGTACGGCCGCCAGCTTCGTGAGAAGCAGAAGGCCAAGTTCATCTATGGTGTACTCGAGAAGCAATTCCGCGGCTACTTCCACAAGGCTCGCCGCATGCAGGGCGTTACGGGCGAGAACCTCATGAGGATTCTCGAGTCCCGTCTCGACAACGTCGTGTTCCGCCTGGGTTTTGCGCGTACGCGCAAGGAGGCCCGTCAGACGGTCACACACGGTCACATCACGGTTAACGGCAAGCACGTCGACATCCCGTCGTATCGCGTGAGCCCCGGCGATCTCGTGGCAATCGCCCCGGCAGCCAAGGAGCTTCTCGTGATCAAGAGCGCCCTCATCTCCAACGAGCGCGTTCAGGTTCCCGCCTGGCTCGAGGTTGACATCGAGAAGCTGCAGGGCAACGTCATCTCGCTGCCGACACGAGACCAAATCGACTTGGATATCCAGGAGCAGCTCATCGTCGAGCTCTACTCGAAGTAATTCTTACCCTGTCCTATCCGATTAAAGTCTCGAGGAGGCTACTTAATGACTGAGTTCATGAAGCCCAATATCACCGTCGAGCAAGTCGATGACAACATTGCGCGGTTCGTCATGGAGCCGCTCGAGCGCGGCTACGGCCAGACGCTCGGCAATGGTATGCGTCGTGTCCTGCTGTCCTCCCTGGACGGCGCTGCGGCAACCGCCATCAAGATCGAGGGCGTGCAGCACGAGTTCACGTCCGCTCCCGGCGTTGTCGAGGATGTCACCGACATTGTTTTGAATATCAAAGGCCTGGTCTTCGCTCCCTTCGCTGGTGGCGAAGAGGCTACCGCCACGCTTTCCGCGCAGGGCCCCTGCGTGGTCACGGGCGCCGATCTGGAAGTTCCCACCGAGTTCCAGCTAATCAATCCGGATCACGTCATCGCGACGCTCTCTGAGGGCGCGCAGCTTGAGATGTCGGTCCGCATCGGCGTTGGCCGCGGCTACGTCCCCGCCGAGCGCAACAAGCGCCCGGAGGATCCCATCGGCATCATCCATGTCGACTCGCTGTTCTCGCCGATTCGTCGTTGCACCATGGACGTCACGGATACCCGTGTCGCACAGCGCACCGACTACGACAAGCTCATTCTCGAGGTCGAGACCAACGGCGCCATCAGCCCCGTCGATGCCGTCTGCCAGTCCGCCAACATCATCAACCAGCACATGATGGCCTTCCTCTCGCTCGACGAGAGCAACGAGGAGGTCGAGGTGACGAGCATCTTCGCCCCCGAGGGCCCGAGCAAGAACACCGAGCTCGAGAAGCAGATCGAGGATCTCGATCTGTCGGTTCGCTCGTACAACTGCCTGAAGCGCGCCGGCATCCATTCGGTGCGTCAGCTGGTCGAGTATTCCGAGAACGACCTGCTCAACATCCGCAACTTCGGCGCCAAGTCCATCGAAGAGGTTAAGGACAAGCTTCAGTCGATGGACCTCAGCTTGAAGCTTTAGTACGTAGGAGATTCAATGAGGCATTACAAGAAGGGCCGCAAGCTGGGCACCGACGCCAGCCATACCAAGGCCATGAAGAAGAACCTTGCGGTTGCGTTGTTCACCAACGACCGCATCAAGACCACGGTCACGCGTGCCAAGGAAGTCCGCGGCACTATCGATCGCATCATCACCTGGGCCAAGAAGGGCGACCTGCACTCTCGTCGTCTGGCCATCGCCGCCCTGGGCGACAAGGAGCTCGTCCGCGAGGTCTTCGAGAAGGCCGAGCAGGGCATGTGGGCCGACCGCAACGGTGGCTATACGCGCATCCTGAAGCTTGGTCCGCGCAAGGGCGACAATGCCCCCATGGCGATTCTCGAGCTCGTCGAAGAGGCCGTCACCCCGAAGGCCAAGGCCGATGACAAGCCTGCCAAGAGCAGCAAGAAGAAGCCTGCCGCCAAGAAGGCCGCTAAGACCGAGGACAAGAAGGACGACATCGAGGAGTTCGCCGAGGGCGAGGCCGATCGCATCGACGCCGATGCCGAGACCGATGTCCGCGAGGACGCCGTCGAGGCCGAGAAGGCCGAGGATGAGGCTTCCATCGAAGAGGCCGTTCTCGAGGAGCAGGAGGCAGAGGTCGCAAAGGCCGAGGCCGAGAACATCGAGAAGATCAAGGAAGAGGTCGCTGAGGAGGAGAAGGAGCTTATCGACGACGTCAATCCCGTTGCCGGTGACGAGGCTGCCTTTGAGGAGACCGTCGAGGAGTCGGAGAAGCACGAGGCTGAGTAACGGCCAGAGTGCGTATCGGGGGTAAAGATGGCGCAGGCGCTTGCCTTTGGCACCTATATTCCCGGCACGAGTCCCGTCCACGCTTTGAATGCGCAGGTCAAGATTATCTTGGCCTGCGTTTTTTCTATTGCAGTCTTCTTCGTCGAGAGCTGGCTGGGACTGCTTATCGTCACGGCGTTCGTGGCGATGCTCTATATGATGGCGCATATCCCCGTCACTAAAGCGGCGCGTGGCCTCATCCCCATCATCTTCATTCTGGTGTTCACCATCGTCGTGCATGCATTCAGTATCAGTTTGGGTTCGGCGGCGGCGCCGGGCTTGAGTCAGGCGGGCTCCTTGGGGCTTACGCAGCAGTGGGTGCTCTTTGGCAGCTTCGGCATCACGCTTGATGGCCTGGCACGTGGCCTTTTCTTCGCCCTGCGCATCGTGCTGCTCGTGCTCATCTGCTCGCTGCTCACCTTCACGTCATCGATGATGGAGCTCACCGATGCGATGCTGCGCATCTTTGGGCCCTTAAGGCGTTTTGGCGTGCCGGTCGATGACATTGCGATGATGATATCGATTGCCCTGCGTTTTATCCCCACGACGGCGCGGGAGGCGCAGATGATTCAGCTTGCCCAGAAGGCGCGTTGCGCCAACTTCGATGATGGCAATCTCTTCGTGCGTCTCAAGGCATGGATCCCCGTCTTCATTCCGCTCTTTGTGCGCCTCTTCAGACGTGCCGATGATCTGGCGGATGCCATGGACGCGCGCTGCTATGCGGGCGGACGCCGCACGCGCATGAATGCGACAACGCTTTCCGGGGCAGACGTCGCGACGCTCATCATCGGCATTGTTGCAATCGTCGCACTCTGCGTGTTCTTGTGAGGGAGGCGGAGATGTCACAGCAATCGCTCGTGCTCACCATCGCCTATGACGGCACGGCATATGCAGGGTTTGCTAAGCAGAAGGACGAGCATGTCGTCACGATTCAAGGCGAGCTCGAACGGGCGCTTGCAACCTACTTTCGGCATCCCGTCGAAACGGTGTGCGCGGGCCGCACGGATGCGGGTGTGCATGCGCTCGGACAGGTCGTGTCATGCGTGCTTGATGAAGCCGAATTCGAGGGTATCACGCCATCGCGCCTCGTCATATCGCTCAACGCGCTCACGCCCGACGACATTGCCATCAAGAACGTACGATTTGATGTGCCCACGTTTTCCGCTCGCTTTGATGCCAGGAGTCGCGAGTATCGGTATCGCATCGTGACGGGCTCGGTGCCGCCGCTGTTCTTGCGTCGCTACGCCTGGTGGCGCAAGGGCTTGCTTGATATCGAGGCCATGCGCCAGGGCGCCACCCATCTCATCGGCGAGCATGACTTCAAGTCCTTTTGCAAGGCGGCAAGTGCCGAGGGCAAGACAACCATGCGTTGCGTGAACGAGGTGTCCATCGAGCTTGAAGAGCAGATGGGGGAGGAATGCCTCGTGATAAAGGTCATCGGTAACGCCTTCTTGCATTCGATGGTGCGCACCATCGTTGGCACGCTTGTTCAGGTGGGCGCTGGGCATCGCGATCCCGATTGGGTCGCCGAGGTTCTGGCGGCGTGCGATCGCAGCGCTGCGGGCGAAACCGCCCCCGCCTGTGGCCTCACCTTCTGGCACGTGAACTATGGATGAGACACATTGGACAGGTACATCTGTCTCATTGCAACGCAAATGAGACAGATGTACCTGTCCAATGTGTCTCATCCCCCCGTTGCCAGAGACGTGACGTTTCGTTATGCTGCCCATGACGAAAGGAGAACCATGGCTACCATTGACACCATCAGGAAGATTCTCGAGGACAACCTCTCCATTGAGCCGGAGCAGGTCGAGGAAGACACCACGCTTGATTCCATCGACATCGACTCTCTCGATCTCGTCGAGCTCATCTGCGATATCGAAGATGCCGAGGGCATCGATTTCGGCGAGCCCGAGGGTCTCGAGACCATCGGCGATATCGTCGAGCATATCGATTCGCTCAAGTAGTTTATGAACAGAATCAGCGCATGGCTCTATAAGTTCATGCAGGGGCGCTATGGCTTTGACCAACTTGGTCAGGCCCTGAGCGTTGGCGTGGTCGTCATGTGGATCTTCTCGATCCTCTGTGGCGTCCTCGCCAACATGCTGCGTCTTGTTTGGATCGCATGGCTGTCGACCATTCTCAATTGGGTCGGGCTCATCTTGCTCGTCCTCATGCTCTTTCGCATGCTGTCGCGTAATGCGGATGCGCGCCGGCGCGAGAACGAGGCTTTCCTGCGGCGTCGCACGCGCCGTGCAGAGCGCAAGCGTGCCTCGTCCAAGGACATCTCGTCAAAAGGCAAGGGCAAGACCAAGAACAAGACAAATGCCGATGCCGGGTACAAATACCTGAGCTGCTCATTTTGCGGGCAGCAGATGCGCGTCCCGGCTGGCAAGGGCAAAATTGCCGTGAAGTGCCCGTCATGCGGCGAGAAGACCATCGTGCAAAGTTAGGCAAGACGTATGGAGAATTACAGCGACTATCGCGAGACCCCACGGACGGGCAGGACGCCCGGTCATTCGGGTCATGAACATGAACCGCAGCCCGTCGATCCGTCGGTCCTCACCGACGATCGCGACAACCCCGACCTTCTCACCTTCGAGAAGACCTGGGGACATCGCGTGTTGGCGGGTCTCGGTGTCGCGATGCTCGTTATTGCGATCATTCTCATCGCGTTTTGCATCGTGCAGCTCATTCGCGTCGCCGATGTGGCAGCGCTCATGCCCGATATCGGGCTTTTGGGTGCGTACTTGTATGGCACGGCTCTTGCGTGCGGCATCGCGCTCATCCCGCCTGCCGTCATTGCGATTTACGTCGCCAAGCATCCGAGCAAGGTCATGATTGCCGTTGTCATGGCAATCATCGCGCTCGCGCTCGTTGTCGCGTTCTTGGGATATGCCCTTGCAATGACGCCGCAGTACGTGGTCACGGCACTGCTCTATGCGCTAGCGCTTGCCATTCTGCCCGTTATCTACCTCGTCGCCGCCCTTAAGATTAAGCGCTCGCTCTAGACGCGCGACAGGTAACCCAACTACGTTGTCATAATCGCCCTCGATATGGTCGACGAAGGCGCCGGCCGCACCTTGTATGCCGTAGGCTCCGGCTTTATCGAGCGGCTCTCCTGTGGCGATATACGTCGTGATTTCCGCGTCGGAAAGCTCTCTGAAGCAAACGTCGGTGACCTCCGCGAAGGTTTCGCAGTTACCCTCATGCGCAAGGGCAACGCCTGTGATGACCTGGTGCGTTTTACCCGACAGCTCGCGAAGCATGCGATGGGCATCGCGTTCGTCGAGCGGTTTGCCGAAGATGCGCCCATCGAGCACGACGATGGTATCGGCACCGATGACGGTTGCGCAGGCAAGCTGCCCGGAAGCGACGGCGAGTGCCTTGGCACGCGCGTTGTGCATGGCAACGTCAATGGGTGCCATGTCCTTCGGGGCAATCTCGTCAGCATTGCTTACGACGACGCGAAACGTGCGACCCGTCCGTGCAAGCAGTTCCTTGCGCCGGGGCGATCCTGATGCCAGTATGAGTCCGGTCTCGTCGTTCATGAGCTGCAGTGTAGCGCGATTTACTCATGCCCGCGACGCATGATGAAAAAATGTCACAGCCCTGCGGTAGAATCTTTGGCACCTAAAGAAAGGATGCGTTGTGGATACAGTACTTTTCGATATGGACGGCACCTTGCTCGACACACTCGATGATCTGCACGTGAGCGTCAACTACGCGCTCGAGCAATCGGGTCTTCCTCTCGTCACGTTTGACGAGACGCGCGAGGCAGCCGGGTACGGCTCCATCGTGCTCATCGAGCTTCTCACCAAGCACGCTTTCGTAACGGGCTCGCCCGAGTTTCAGCGCGTCTTCGATGATTTCAACACGCACTACAAGGCGCACTGCAATGATGCGACGCATCCGTATCCGGGCATCATGGAGCTGCTCGTCGGTCTCAAGGATCGCGGTATCAAGATGGCCATCGTGAGCAACAAGATCCAACCCGAGACCGAGGCCCTGCGCAAGCTCTGGTTTGCAGATTACATTCCCGTTGCGGTTGGCCGCGTCGAGGGCATCGCCCCCAAGCCAGATCCTGCCATGGCTCTCAAGGCGCTCGAGCAGCTCGGCGCACAGCCGCAGGATGCATGGTTCGTAGGCGACTCCCAGCCCGACGTGCGCACGGGCAAAAACGCCAGATGCACGAGCGTTGCCTGCACCTGGGGCTTTAGGGATTTCGCTACGCTTGAGGAAGAGTATCCCGATTTCATCATCGATAGCCCGCTCGAGCTTCTCGACATCGTCGACGCAAGTCACTAGAAGGTCAGCGCGATGGGGGTAGTGACGGTCAGCACGCTTGATGCGCTACTTGAGGCGAGCAACGCTGCTTTGCTGCGCGCACAAGGCGCGGGTGTCGCCGCCAAGCTCATCGTGCCCTCGCATGCATGGGGGCAGCAGCGCAAGCTGCAGCTTCGCACGCTTGTTGGCACTGGTGTCGATGTCGTGACGCATGCGCAGTTCGTGAGTCAGCTCTGGGATGTCTACGGCGACGGCTCCACCATCGTGGCACCTGCCGAGCGCAAGGTTTTACTGCGTCCGCTTATCACGCAGGTCGCCCTCTTCGACGCCTCGCCCTCTCCTGGTTTCGTCACGCAGCTTGCCGCGTTTGTCGAGGAAGCCATCTATCCGGGCCTGTGTCCGAGCACCGCGTTGTCGGGCTCGGAGTCAAAGCTCATGGAGCTCGTATCGCTCTACGAGGCAAAGCTCGAGCACGAGGGCCTTGTCGAGCTCGCCCAGGCCGAGCACGCGCTCATGCAAGAGGGTGTCTGTCGGGGCATGCACCTGGTCTTCGAAGCCCCCGACTTGCATAGCGCACATCTGCGCCGCTTCATCGCCGGGATCGAGCCAGGTGCGTCGGTTTCCGTCATTCAGCAGCATCTCGACATCAACGCGGGGGCCTTGCCAGAAGATGACGAGCTCCTCGCCTTGCGACAGCGCCTTTTCACGGGCAAGGGTGGCGTTCGGGCGCAAGGACGCGTGCATGTGGGCGAGGCTCACGGGACGCATGTCGCAAGCGATGTGGTCACGGGTCTTGCGCGCAGCATGCACGAGGAAGACGGCATCGAGTATGCGGACATGCTCGTTTGCTGCGCCAGCGCCGCCGATGCACACCCGCGCCTGCATGATGCGTTTGCACGCGCGGACATTCCCTTTGCCACGCAGTTTGCCGTGCCCTGTGCGCGTACGGGCCTAGGGACTGCGTTCTTTGCGCTCGAGACAATCGTACAGGCGGGCGATGATGCGCCCTTCGAGCCCTTCGTCGATGTGCTGTGTAGCCCCTATGCGGGGGTACCTGCCCAAGATGCCCGCGCCTTGCAAATGCGCTGGCGCGAACAAGCCGGCTCCGTACCATACAAGAGGATGCGCGACGTGCGCGAGGGCTTCGCTCAGGGTAATGCGAGCGCCGCCATCACGCGCGAGCGCCTCGAGCCTCTCGTGCAGCTCATCGACGCTTCGCGTGCCGAGCGCGTCAGGCTTCTCTTCGAGCACGCGCGCTCAGCGCAGCTCGATGTCGACATGCTTGTCGATGACTGTGCAGCAGCCGAGACATTGCTGGACTATCTCGAGCTCTGCGAGCACTTCATCTGCGAGCCCGATGCCGACGAGATGGCGAATCTCCCCGTCATGCTCAATCGATCATATGGCAAGCAGAGCGAGGCCCTTCGCATCGTCGATCCGGGTGCGCTCGGCCCCATTCGCGCGGGTGCCATCATCCTGTGCGATCTGGATGCATGCCATTATCCCATGGCATCCCAGGATGGTCCGTTCGACACGCTCATGCGCAAGCTTGGCATTGAGCGCGCAGACACGCTCGCCCGTGACCAGCGCATCATGCTGCTCAACGCCATCGAATCGTGCGAGAGCTGCTTTGCCTTTACGCGTACGACACACGATGCAGGTGGTGACGAAAGCTGCCCGAGCGCGCTGTTCGAGGAGCTCGTCGCTGCGTACCGCAGTCCCGAAGAAGACGAGGCGGGGCTTTCCGTCCAGGCTGTCCCGCAAGCTCTCAGGCCATGGCTGCTTGCGCTGAACGAGGCCGACGTCTTCTTCGCGAGCGAGGGGTCACATGACGACGTCTCGGTTACGCGCGGTTCGCTTGCATTGGCTGCGATGAAGAAGGACTTGACGCATGATCTCAAGGACAAGCCCCTGACGTTTTCACCCACGGCCCTCGAGGATTATTATCGCTGCCCGTACCGTTGGTTTGCCTGCAGGCGCGTGGGCTATAACGGCATGGATGTCGCGTTCGACGCGGCTGCCCAGGGCAATCTCGTCCATGCGGTCATGGAGCGTTTCTATCGCAGTCTCAAGCAGGCCGGGCATGATCGCGTGACAGAGCAGAACGTCGACGAGGCACTCGCAATTGCCGACAAGGCCTTCGACCAGCAGGTCGAAGATGACCAGTCGCGTGAGCGTCGGGGCCTCTACTTGCACACCGAGTACGACTCGTGCGCATGCGAAGAGCTGCGTCAACAGGTCTTCGACCTCGTGCGTCGTGATGCCACGTTTTTGCCGGGTTTCATTCCCACCTACTTCGAGCTTGAGCTTGGCCGCTCCTCAGAGCAGCTTCTCGAATACGCCGGCGTGCCCGTACGCGGCAAGGTTGATCGCGTCGATGTCGATGCAGAGGGAAACGCCGTCATCATCGATTACAAGCTCAGTGGCCTTTCTGCCGGCTACGGCTTCGGCCGTGACGACGAGCTGCCGCAGCGTATCCAGACCGACATATACGCCACGCTTGTCGAGCGGCACTTCGCGGCACTCGGCACGCCGCTTCATGTCGTTGGCTCGGTCTATCGTTCATACGCCAAGAACGCGCTGCGCGGCGTTTATGCGCGCGGCATATCGTGGGGCGACACCGAGCAGCTGCGCGAGGACTTCGACGCATTGCCTCGTGCCGGTAGCGGCGAGGAGTACGATGCGTATCTCACGCGTGTCGAGGATGTGCTCGCATCATGCGTCGAGCGTCTCCGCGCAGGTGACATTGCGCCGGCCCCGCTTTCGAGCGACGTCTGCGAGTACTGCAAGGCGGCCTCGTTTTGTCCCAAGGGAGGTGCCTGATGCCTCTTACCCCTAGTCAACGCGCTGCGGTCGAAAGTGCCCACGAACCGCTATTCATCCAGGCTGGCGCCGGCACGGGCAAGACCTTTACGCTCACCAAGCGCATTGCATATGGTCTCTCGCAAGAGTCGGGGCCACTCATCGGCGATGTCGATCGACTGCTCACCATCACGTTTACCAACAAGGCTGCAGGCGAGCTTATCGGTCGCGTGCGCGCCGAGTTGCGTGCGCAGGGGCTTGACGAGGAGTCCCTCAAGATCGACGCCGCCTGGATATCGACCATTCACTCGATGTGCCGCCGCATACTGCTTTCGCATGCCTTCGATGTCGGTGTCGACCCAGGCGCAAACTTGCTCACCGAGGACGAGACGCAGGCGCTTTCCGCCCTCGCGCTCGATGCGTTGCTGCAGGACAATGCGAAGGACGCGCGTCTCAACTTGCTTTTCGACAGTCTTGGCGTCGAGAGCGCGACGAAGCTCGTCAACAATCTATCAGAGTTGCTCATGCTTGCGCCGGGCGGCAGGAACGATTTCGACTTGGGGCCAGCCCCTGCGCCGGCTCGCGTCATCGCCAGTCGCGTGCAAGGGCTCCTCGCCACGTATCAGGGGGCACTTGCCGAGCTCGACGAGCTCGGACTTCCCGAGGGCAAGATAACGTATGTCCAGAATCGCGATAAGGTCGCCGCGGTGGTGGCGGCTCTCGAGGCGCTGTCCACCAGCCAAATGCGCCCTCTCTCCTGGAGTGCGCTCGCCAACGCCATCGAGGAGTGCAAGCCGCCGGGTGGAGGCAATCTCTCCGCACCTTATAACGGTATCTTCGCCAAATGCAGAGATGCCCTGCTCGAGGCCGCGGCCGAGGCACAGTCTGCGAGCGCGTACGAGCTTCTGCGGGCAGCATTCGACCTTGCGGCAGAGCATCTCGAGCGCCATCGCGCGCTCAAGCAGGCACAAGGCGCATTCGACACGAATGACTTGCTCATCGCAACGTACAAGCTGCTCGACGAAGACGACGGGCTGGCGCGGGCGTATCGCGAAAGCTTCGATTCCGTCATGGTCGACGAGTTCCAGGACACGGATAACTTGCAGGTTGGTATCGTAAGCAAGATATGCGACGAGGGGCTTACGACGCTGGCCACGGTGGGTGATGCGCAGCAATCGATATACGGTTTTCGTGGGGCCGATCTCGAGGTATACCAACGTACGCGCGCCATGATGCGCGAGCGTGGCTCCAACGAGGTCGAGCTCACCGTTAACTATCGTTCACAACCTGACATCCTGCGCTTCGTCGAGGACATCTTCTCCAAGCCGGAGTTCTTCGGTGGGGAGTTCCTCAAGGTGAGCTCGGGTCGCGAGGAAGGGTTCAACCCGTCATGGCTCATGCCAGACGAGCCGCGCGTGAAGATACTTCTCTCGGCCGGCCACAAAGCCGAAAAGGGGCAGGGAAGGACTTCGGTTGACGCGTTGCGCCAGGCCGATGCCGTGGCGCTTGCCGATGAATTCGAGCGCCTGCACGCACAGGGCGCCCCGTATGGCGATATGGCGATTTTGCTCCAGTCGACGAAGGGTGCCAAGGCAGGTCCCTATCTGCGCGAGCTGCGCAAACGCGGCATACCGGTCATCGTCTCGGGTGGCTCGGACTTCTTCTTGCAGCCTGAGGTTTCGACCGTTGTCATGTTGCTGCGTGTTTTGGCAGACCGTGATGATGACGAGGCGCTCTTCGATTTGCTCGGCTCAGATTTCTTCAATGCAAGTGATGACGCGCTGCTCGCCCTATCGGTCATCAATCGCCAGCGCCTCAGGCTCCTGCCTGGTGAGTCACGCGCCAAGCCCTCGCTCTATGACGCGCTATGTCTATACATCGAGGAGGCACAAGACGATGCCGATGAGGCGCTCGCATGTGCATTCGACACGCTCGAGCACGTGCTTGCCGCCTCGCCGAGCATCCCTCTCGCGCAACTCGTGCGAGAGGCCATCGCGCTTTCCGGCTGGCAGGCTACGCTGTCTGCGCGCGGTATCGAGGGCGGTGCGGTTTTTGCGAATATCGAGCGCGCGTGCGATCTCATCGAAGACTACGAGAAGCTTCACGGACATGCGCCCTTTGCCACAAGCGCCTATTTCCGCAGTCTTGTTGACCTTGCTTGCGAGGGCAAGGGCGCTCGTGCCAAGCTTGGAACGCTCGTGAGCTCAGGCCAGGATGCCGTCTGCATCATGACGATTCATAGCTCCAAGGGTCTGGAGTTTCCCATCGTTGCCGTCGCGGAGTTCGAAAAGAGCACACGTCATACCGGTGCATCGCTTATTTCGCTTTCCGAAGAGGGCAGACGCTATCTCGCGCTTGGCATCGCGGGGTCGAGCGCCGCCGCACGCTACCTTGCCGACGAAGACCAGGACCCTGGCTCCTTCGCCCTTGCCAGCGAGGTCGCCGAGCATCGGGCTCATGCCCATCAGCTCAAGAAGCTACGCGATGCACAAGAACAGCAGCGTTTGCTCTACGTTGCGCTCACGCGCGCACGAGACAAACTCATCCTCGTGGCACACGATGGCGCCTTCGCATCCAAGGGCGACTTATCTGCGGGCCTCACGAGTAGCTGCCTGCATGCGGTGTTTGGCGAGGAGATCCCCACGCAGCATGCAAAGGTCATGACAGGTGCCGGGGCGCTTGTGGAGCTCGCCGTCACCGAAGTCCCCTATGGGGCGCAAGAGGAGCAGACGGACGACGAAGAGGGCTCGCTCGCCGTCATGCATCGTTATCCGGTTTTTGAATTGCCGCCGCGTATTTCGGCGCAGCCGCTTGATCACAGGCAAATCTACTCGTATTCCTCGATTGCACATCGTGATGCGCAGCATCGTGAGCTTATCGCCCCCGCAGTCACCTTGCATGATCGCTCCCAGGATGTCGAGACGGTCAGCCCCGTCGGTTCGTCATTTCACCTTGTCGCGCAATGGCTTGCGTCAGTTCCGCGTGCCGATGAACGCGGCATTGAGCGTCGCATGCTCGCTGCTGCGCGTCGCTATGGGCTCGATGAGGAGCAACGCGTGCGGCTCGCCAACGCGGTCGCCGCCTGGGTCTCATCAGAGCGCTACGCCATGGTGCAGGAGTACGAGCGTCGCCATGCGGAGTACGCGTTCTGCGTCGATGTCGAGGGTGTCCCGCTCGAAGGCTACATTGACCTTATATGCTTTGATGACGAAGGGGGAGCCCTGGTCATCGACTACAAGACGGGCACGAGCGGGCAGGGTGAGGACCTGCACGAGCGCTACGCCCTGCAGGCGCAGTGCTATGCCTATGCGCTGCTGTCTTCGGGCGCCTGCGAGCATGTCGACATGGCGTTCGTACGTCCCGAGGCAGGCATGCAAGAGGTTGCGTTCAGCTTCGATGCGGGCGATGTTCCCGCGCTGGCACAGCACATCTTGGGAGCCTAATTACAGCTCGCCGTCGTTCATGCCGCGGGTGCCGGTGTCCTTGGCTTTGAGCTTGAGCTCGCGGCCAAATTTGAGCGCCCCATCGCCAAACCTGTCGCGCACCTTGTCCGCTGCGGCAATGGCCTCGGCGTTGCCCTGTTCGGTCTCGGCGTTCGCAAACAGGTCGAGCTGCTCGTCTTGCGTGTCGAATCCCGATACGCCCACGCCGACGAGGCGTACGGCGTCACCCTCTTGCCAGATTTCGCCGATGAGTCTCTTGGCGATGGGAATGAAGACGCCCTCGTCGTCGACGTTGGCGCCCAGACCCTGCTGGGCGCTGCGTATGGACAGGTCGGCATAGCGTAGCTTGAGCGTGACGGTGTGACCCGCGAGCTGCTTGCGACGCAGGCGCCGTCCGACCATAGACCCGAGGAAGTCAACGGCATCCTCGATTTCCGCGCGGGTGGTGAGGTCGCTTGCGAAGGTACGCTCGTGGCTCACGGATTTAAGCGTGCGTTCGGTTACGATGGGGCGCTCGTCTATTCCCGCGGCTCGGTCCCGCATGACTGGTGCATTTACGCCAAAGATGGGACGAAGGGTCTCCACATCCGCAGTAGCCAGCTCTCCGAGAGTGCGGATACCCACCGCTTCGAGGCGCTTTACGCTTTGCTTGCCGATGCCGGACATGACGCGAATCTTCATGGGCGCAAGAAATGTCGCCTCGCTTCCTGGGTACACCACGGTGAGACCCCGGGGCTTGTCGAGGTCGGAGGCGATTTTGGCAACCGTCTTGCCGCTTGCCACGCCGATTGAGCACGTGACACCCAGCTCAGCGACATGTTCCTGGATACGCATGGCGATAGCCACGGGATCATCTCCCGTGAAGCGTCCAGGAGTGACGTCGAGAAAGGCCTCGTCAATGGAGACCTGCTCGAGCAACGGCGATTCGGCATAGAGGATATCCATGACGGCACGGGACATCTCGTGATAGCGCTCGAAGTGGGGCGTCGTCCAGATAGCGTCTGGGCACAGACGCTCGGCGACAGCCGAGGCCATGGCGGAGTGCACCCCATATGTGCGGGCTTCGTAAGAGCAGGTGGAGACGACACCGCGACGATCGGCGCGACCGCCGACGATGACCGGCTTGCCACGCCATTCGGGATGATCGAGTTGCTCGACGGAGGCAAAGAACGCATCAAGGTCGACGAGCAGAATCGCCTTGCCCGACCATGTGCGTTGTAATATGTCTGCGTGCATAGAAGTCATGCCGACATTGTACTCGGACGTGACAGGGGGACGGGGACGTGACAGGGGGACGGGGACGTGACAGTGGGGACGGGGGTTCTGTCACGCCCATGGGCGTGACAGAAC
>QAMH01000002.1 GCA_003149935.1 Coriobacteriia bacterium
AGGGTTCTTGTTGGAGTTCTCCTGCTTGACTTCCTCGTTGTTGCACTCGATAAGCGTGAGGATCTTGTCATCGGTGGTGTTGCTCTGACGCTTGAGGTTCTGGAGATAGCGGTAGATGATGTACTTGCGCGCGACCTCGAACTTGTCGAGCGCCATGATCTCATCCTCGACCATATCCTGGATTTCCTCGACCGAGACCGTGTGGCCTGCGGCCTTGCAGGCATCCTCGACGTTGAGGGCCGCATACTCGATTTGGCGCGCCGTCAGACGCTCGTCTTCGGGAACTTCCCCGTTTGCTGCTTCGATTGCGTTGGCGATCTTCGAAAGATCGAAGACTGCCTCCGAGCCGTTTCGTTTGATGATTTTCATGTTTCCCTCATGTCCCTCGTGTTCGAGTTTTTGTATGCAACGTTTTTGCGTGTGCAAGTGTGATTGCTCGATTCAGAATAGACCATATCTTGTGTTTGGGACGCCTGAAAATCCACAATATCTTGTGGATAAATTAGCTTGACATCACAAGATTTGGTATTTTCACAGGTAAAACGTATCAGGGAAGTAGATAAGCAACCTGTAACAGCTTGAAAAAAATTTCGACGAAATCCACCAACGGAAGCTCGAGTATCTTGGTCATTTACGGCGAAATAATAAGTTCCACAACTGACTAAGATATTTGGGCGTTTGAAGAATCTTGTTCGCTGTCGTGGATAGCTCATATTTTGCACGAGGCGAATCACGTAGAAAATCCGCAAGTTCGCGGTCAGAACACATCCTACCCGTGTGACCAACTTATAGGGCCCTAAAAAGGAGGGAAGACAATTGTCGCCGGAGCAGTTTTGTCTTGAGAATGAGGCAGTTGCTCTGAGCAACTGCCTCATTCTCGCCCCGGAACATTTCCCGTTTCAAAAAGAAGGGGGGGATGACGCACGCATCTCCCCTTCCCGCAAATCTCTATGGTGTCGTGACTAGACGATACCCTGGGCCATCATCGCGTCGGCAACCTTGAGGAAGCCCGCAATGTTCGCACCCATGACGTAGTTGCCCTCGTGGCCGTACTCGCGTGCGGCATCGTCAGCGGCATGGAAGATGCCCTGCATGATGCCCTTGAGCTTCGCATCGACCTCTTCGAAGGTCCAGGAGAGACGCTCGGAGTTCTGGCTCATTTCCAGGCCGCTCGTGGCAACGCCACCGGCATTGGCGGCCTTGCCCGGGAAGAACGCGACGCCGTTTTGCTGCAGGTACTGAGTCGCCTCGAGCGTAGTCGGCATGTTCGCGCCCTCGGTGAGAATCTTGCAACCGTTGGCGACAAGGTTCTTGGCATCCTCGATATGCACCTCGTTCTGCGTCGCACACGGCATGGCGATGTCGCAGGGGGTGACCCACACGCCGGCGCCCTCGTGGTATTCGACGGTCGCATGGTCGCAGCGCTTCGCGTACTCGCTCAGGCGACCGCGCTCGACTTCCTTGATCTGCTTGACAAGTTCAAGGTCGATGCCGGACGGGTCGTAGACCCAGCCCGTGGAATCGGACATGGTGACGACGGTCGCGCCGAGCTGCGTGGCCTTCTCGCAGGCATAGATGGCGACGTTGCCCGAACCGGACAGGCACACCGTCTTGCCCTTGTAGGAATCGTTGTTGCAGTTGAGGTACTCCTCGGTGAAGTACACGGCACCGTAGCCGGTTGCCTCGGTGCGAGCCAGCGAACCACCGTAGGAGAGGCCCTTGCCCGTGAGCACGCCAGTCCACTCGTTGCGGATGCGCTTGTACTGGCCGAACATGAAGCCAATCTCGCGCGCGCCCGTGCCAATGTCACCAGCCGGGACATCGGTATCGGCACCGATGTGACGCTGCAGCTCGGTCATGAAGGACTGGCAGAAGCGCATGACCTCACCATCGCTGCGACCCTTGGGATCGAAATCGCAGCCACCCTTGCCGCCGCCCATCGGCAGCGTGGTGAGGCTGTTCTTGAAGACCTGCTCGAAGCCGAGGAACTTGAGGATGGAGAGGTTCACGCTCGGATGCAGGCGCAGGCCACCCTTGTAGGGGCCGATGGCGCTGTTGAACTGCACGCGGAACGCACGATTGACCTGAACCTTGCCGTCGTCATCCACCCACGGCACGCGGAAGGTGATGATGCGCTCGGGCTCGACGATGCGCTCGAGCAGACCGGCCTCCTCGTACTCGGGATGGGCTTCGATGACGGGCTCGAGAGATTCGAGAACCTCGGTCACGGCCTGGATGAACTCAGGCTGGTCGGCGTCCTTTGCCTTGACCTGTTCGATAATGCGCTGTACGTAACTCACGGTTTTCTCCTTGTCTATGACGGGACGCGTGCATTATAGGTTTTGAAGTTCCCATAACGTTGCCGAATTAATGAAATCGAAACATTCGCGACACTACCATCGGATGGCAAACTGGACGCGTTATGGCACCCCGCATGTGCCATATCATGCAAAACTTGACACGCATGCTCAGACACGTGAAGTGACAGAGGACGGGGATAATGTCATCTGTCACCCGAGACCAGACAAAAGTGCTCCGGCGACAATTGTCTGGTCTCGCATCTGTCTGGTCTCGCCGTCCCTCGAGCATCATCCACCGTGGTAAAGTAGCAGAACATACGTTTTGGGGAGGAACCATGAGCCTGCTTCAATCTAGCGACGAATACTGGGAGTTCCTGGGACAGTGCACGCGGTGCGGACATTGCACGCAGGCCTGCGAGTCGCTCACCATGGCCGACATGACGCTCGGTGACATCGCCAAGGGTCTGCTGGATGCCCAGCGCAATGCCAGCTCAGCCGAGGAGCTTGCCATCGAGCTCGCCAGCAATCCACAGCTTACCCAGGCGGTGCGCAGCTGCTTCTTCTGCACCACCTGCAAAAACACCTGCTTCGCGCACAACAACGTCTCCGCCCTCATATACCACGCGCGTGACGACTACCAAAAGCTCGGTCTCATTCCCCGTGACACCTACTCGAGCGTCGAGGTCGATCGTGAATGGGATATCTTCACCGCCTATCGCGCCATCTACGGTATCGACCTTACCGACCTCACGCGCCATATCGAGACCGCGAACCATGACGCCGCGACGGACTGCGAAATCGCGTTCTTCCCCGGCTGCTCGCTTGCAGCCTACGCGCCCGAACTCACGCGCGAGATCTTCGAGACGCTCGACGAGTTGGGCGGCAAGGCGACGATGATCGACCATTGCTGCGGATCGCCCCTCAAGAGCGCCGGCTTCTTTGACCGCGCCGAGGCGCTCTGCGACCGCAACTGCGCCGAAATCGCCTCTTCGGGAGCCCACACGCTCGTCTGCGTATGCCCTGGCTGCAAAAACGCCATGCAGGCCGCCCTCGACCGCAATGGCATGGACGTGCGTGCCGTGAGCCTCTCGGCGTTCCTCCTCGAGCACGGCTTCACGCCCAAGCATCCGCTTCCCGAGGGGAATTACTGCATGTCCAAGGCATGCCAAGACCGTGATGGCAGCTGCTTGGATGCCACCCTGGAGGTGCTCGGCCTCGACGGAGACACCGTCGAAATCTTCCACGGCTGCTGCGGCGCCGGCGGTGCGGTCAACTCGTTTGAGCCCGACCGCGTGGACGGCCAGACCGAGCTGAAGCTCTCCTTCGCGCCCGAGGGTTCGACCGTCGTGACCATGTGCCCCACTTGCACCTATACCTATGCCTTCTACCTGATGAACCACCCGCGCGGGCTCGGCAACAAGCACTATGCCGAGCTGCTCTTCGACACCCAAATAGATTGGGACCTCGTCTACGCGCAACTCTCGGGCATGTGGACGGGCGAGTACGGTCCGTGGCTTTCGCAAGTCTTCGCATAGAAGGGGATGATGAGCATGAACGCACATGAGATGACAGACGCGGCTCCCGTTGCCATCATCGGCTTTGGCGCTGCTGGCTTCAACACCGCCGTCGGCTTGCGAACGAACGGGTACACGGGCCCCATACGCGTGTTTTCAGACATCGAAACGCTTCCCTACAGCCCCATACTCACTTCCTACTACGCGGGCGGAGAGCTCGATTACGAGGAATGCTTCCCGTGGAGCCAGGCCGAGATCGACGAACTCGGCCTCGACATCGTGCAGGAAGGTCCCGTCATCAAACTCGATACCAAGGACCATCTCGTATATACGAGCCAAAACTCCTATCCGTACTCCAAGTGCGTCATCGCGTCGGGCTCCGTCCCCACGCCCGTCGGCTTCCCACGCGATTGCGGCTATGCTCCCCTCATGCTCAGGACCATGGACGACGCCGAACGCCTCAAGGCCGCCATCACTAACTCCGGCTGCAAGCGCATGCTCGTGAGCGGTACTTCCATGGTCTCTCTCAAGACGGTCGAGGCGTGCCTCAACCGCGGCGTGGAGGTCACGCTTGTCGGCATCATGGACCACGTGCTCGACATGAACGCACTGCCCCAGGCAGCCGAGCGTTTCGAGCGGGGCCTCGTCGCGCAGGGCGTCACCCTCAAGCTCGCCAACCCCATCAAGGCGGTCGAGGTCATCGATGATGCCACCCACCCCCTCGGCCGTCGCCTCGAGGTCACGTTTGCCGATGGCGATGTCGAGAGCTTTGACGAAATCTTCGTCGCCCACGGCATGCGCAACAACCTCGGCTTCGTCGAGGAAGGGTCCCTCGCGATGGATCGTGGCATCATAGTCGACGAGTTCATGCGCTCAAGCGACCCGGACGTCTATGCCGCCGGTGACGTCGTGCAGGCGACCGAGCTCATCAGCGGCGAGAAGCGCATCGTCGGCATCTGGAAGAACGCTGCGCTCCAAGGCGCATGCGCAGGCCGGGCAATTGCCGCCGAGCTTGCCGGCAACGAGCCTTCACGGCCCTGTCTCGAATCGCTCGCGATGAACACCATCTGCGTACGCGAGACGCTTTTCATCTCAGCCGGCACCATCATGCTCGATGACAATAGTCGCGTGGAGACGGAAGTCGACGACACCATGACCGTCGTGCGCATCTTCGAGGGCGACGGCGACACGCGGCGCCTCATAGGCTTCAACATCGCATGCGATGTAGACGAGCCAGGCGGGGATGCCTACGACCTGGGCGCCATGCTCACCATGCGCATACGCGAGGACTGCTCCCGAGCGGGGAAATGAGACACTTGCTCAGAGCAAAGTCTCGTTTTGCAGAGAAGGATGAGAGATGACCGATAAGAAAGCCCGTCGCTTCAACCTGACCACGTGGATACTCATATCGCTTGTCGCGGGCATCATCGTGGGCCTCGCGTGCAGCTATCTCATTCCGGCTGGCTCACCCGCCGATGACATCTTCATCGAGGGCATCTGCTATGTCTGCGGCCAATGGTTCGTGCGCCTCATGCAGATGCTCGTCGTGCCACTTGTCTTCTGCTCGATCGTCTGCGGCGCGGCGTCCATGAGCGACCCCAAGATGCTCGGAAAGGTCGGCATCGGCACCATCGCAATCTACCTGCTCACCACGGCGCTTGCCGTCGTCATCGCCATCATGCTCGCCGAAGTCTGCAAACCGGGCATGGGGCTTGACATGGCAGCCGTCGTCACCGTCGAGCCAACCGTGACGACGACCGAGCAAACCTTCGCCGACATGCTCATCAACATCATTCCCAAGAACGTCGTGACGGCGATGAACAACGGCGACATGCTTCCCATCATCTTTTTCGCCCTCATGCTCGGCTTCATCTTGGGACGTCTTGGCAAGAAGGTCGCCACGGTCAATCGCTTCTTCACGCAGTTCAACGCCATCATGATGAAGATGATCGGCGTCATCTTGCGCGTCGCCCCCATCGGCATCTTCTGCCTCATCACGCGCACCTTCTGCAATCTGGGCATCTCGGGCGTACTGCCCATGGTCAAGTTCATCGGCACCGTGTACCTCGGACTTGCCGTGCAGCTGCTCGTCGTCTATATGCTCATCCTCTTCATCGGCACGCGCCTCAACCCCTTCCACTTCCTGCACAAGTTCTGGCCGGTCATGGCATTCGCGTTCTCCACGAGCTCGAGCAACGCCACCATCCCGCTCAACATGGAGACGCTCGAGAAGAAGATGGGTGTCGATAACCGCGTCGCCTCCTTCACCATCCCGCTGGGCGCCACCATCAACATGGACGGTACCGCCATCATGCAGGGTGCCGCCGTCGTCTTCATTGCCCAGGCATTTGGCATTGACCTCACGTTCGCCGCACTCGTCACCGTCGTGCTCACGGCCGTGACCGCCTCCATCGGCACGGCCGGCGTACCCGGCGTGGGCACTATCATGCTCGCCATGGTCTTCGACTCCATCGGGCTTCCCGCCGAGGGCGTCGCAATGATCATGGGCATCGACCGCCTCCTCGACATGGGTCGTACTGCCATCAACATCACGGGCGATGCCGTCGTCACAACCGTCATGGCGAACTTTGTCAGATTGCTCGACAAGGACGTGTACCGCAACAAAGACTACGGTGCGATCAGCGAGTCGGAGCTCGATGCGCCGACCGATCCCGTCGATTATGATGAGTTTACCGAACATGGCGATCCCACCGAGGTCGGCGAGCAGGGAGAGCCTGATCGATTCAAGGACATGGACTACCCACGTGTCGGCAAGGGAGCAGATGATGAGTAACTACCAAGTTGAGGACCTGATCCTCGAGCATGACGAGAAACGCATTTTCGGTCGCATCTATCTTCCCGACGAAGCCGCGAATGGCAAGCGCGTGCCGCTCGTGATCTGCGCCCATGGCTTCGGCGGCAACAACGAGTCCTGCGAAGCCTACGCACGCGAGTTCGCAAAACGCGGCTATGCGGCCTACTGCCTCGATTTCTGCGGTGCGGCTAACTCCAAATCGAGCGGCGATACGAGCGAGATGACCATCTTCACCGAGCAGGCTGATATGGAGGATTCCTACACGGAGCTTGCAGAGCTCGGCTACGTCGATCTCAATAACGTCTTCCTCTTTGGCATGAGCATGGGTGGCGCCGTTGCCGCACTTGCTGCCGCAAACAAGAGCAACCTCATCAAGGGTCTCATTCTGCTTTATCCCGCCTTCAGCATCCCCGGCGACGTACGACGCGCGTGGCCCAATCGCGATGAGTTTCCCGAGAGCTTTGGCATCTTCAACGCCGAGGTCGGTCGTGCCTTCATCGAGGCAATCTATGACTTCGACTTTTACGAGCACATCACCAAATACGCCGGTCCCGTACTTATCTTGCACGGCATGAGCGACGACATCGTCGCATCGGGCTATTCCGTACGCGCCGTCAACATCTACCCACGCGCAGATCTCGAGCTCATCGGAGAGGTCGGTCACGGCTTTACGGGCGGTGCCTTCAAGTACGCCGTACGCAAGATCGTCGGCTTCCTCGATGAAGAGGCCGATCTTCCCGACGAGTCAGGCCTTAACGGCGACCTGAACTTCAAAGGCGGCGGGATGTTCGGCTAAGCACAACGCGGGCTTGCTTTCGCACCCGATGAGACACATTGGACAGGTACATCTGTCTCATTGCATGCAATGAGACAGATGTACCTGTCCAATGTGTCTCATTCGCCATCGACCCGTCACCGAAAAGTTTATTCATCAGAAAAAATAATAATTGCCAAATTTATATCCTGCTGTAAATATAATCTCATTACAGAACAGTTATCTGTTCGTGAAGCACAGCAAGGAGGATTTCATGAGAAAAAGCAAACTCGCCAAGGTGCTGACATGCGGCGTGGTGGCCGCGGGCCTTATCGCCACCCTGGGCCTCACGGCTTGCGGCGGTTCGAACGCGAGCTCGTCGGCGAGCTCGAATGTGGAGTTGCAGGTCTTTGCAGCTAACTCGCTTTCCAAGGCCATGGACGAAGCCCAGGAGCTCTACACGCAGCAGACGGGCGTGACCTTCGCCGACACGCAGTACAAGGCATCCGGCGAGCTCAACGAGATGCTCAAAGCTGGCTCCTATGCCGACCTCGAGATTACCGCTTCCAAGGGCACCATGGATACGGCGGTGCAGGAAGGCTACGTGGATGAGTCCACGCGTACCGACATGTTCACCAACGAACTCGTCATCGTCGCCAAGGAGGACTCCGCCCTTCAAGATGTCACCCTTCAGCAAATCGCCAGCGGCGACCTCACCGTCTGCGTAGGCGATGACTCCGTTCCGGCCGGCAACTATGCCGCCCAGGCACTTTCCACCGTTGGCGCCTACCAGCCGCCCGCAGCTGACGCCAGCAAAAGTGGCAAGGACATCTCTGGCAAGGGCGGTCGGTACGTGGGCATCACCCCCATCCTGCAGACGTCGGTCGGCAACGTGTGCAAGCAGGCGGAAAACGGCGATGTTGACGTCGCCATCGTCTACAGCTCCGACGTATACCGCTTTGGCGGCGTGAAGGTTGTCGGCATCATCCCCGATGACACCCACAAGGCCATCGTCTATCCCGGTGCCGTGTGCAAGGACTCCAAGAACGCGCAGGCTGCCAACGACTTCATGCAGTGGTGCATCACCGACCCCGATGCCCAGAAGATCTTCCAGAAGTGGGGCTTTGACCTCTCCTAATCCATAGGAATCATTGCTGCGGCGCGGATGACCCATCGGTTATCCGCGCCGCTTGCGTATAACCTCGTTTCAGATTATTTGCAAAGGCATATAATCCTGTTATCCCATCAGGAAAAAGATTGGCAGTCGCACGGAGACGCCCTGTCAATCCCTTCGAGACGACAAGGACTGGCACCCATGGTTCTGGGGAGCTTCATACAACGTGGGCTTGGTTTCATGCTTGCCCTTGTGCTTGCGATCACCGCGCTCTCGTGCGTCATGCCGTGCCCGGCAGCCGCCACCGATGACGAGCTCGGCAGCGTGGACAGCCCTGCCGTCGACAACGCAGGCGAACAGCAGACCGTCAACGGGGTCACCGTCTCCGCCGAGGGGGACAGCGCTCTCATCGAAGGATGCAGCTTCGGCATCAACGATTTCTACCGTGCCCAGGCCGGCTCCAACAAGGCGGTCGGCGACAGGTACTGGGGCTATAACTACTACATCGGCACTGAGCCTGACAATCTCTCGGTCATATCAACCGGCGATTACGCCGTGGTCTACATTCCCAAGGCAACCCAGGAGGCCTTCGGCTTCCTCTACGATAACCACAACGACCAGGATTACATCAAGCGTTACTTCACCGCCTTGGACGACGCGAACGCGAAGGGTTCCTCGCGACTCTCCAACGTCTCCAAATGGTATTTCACCGAACAGCAGTCCTTCGAGGTGAATGGCGTCGTCTTCAACTTCGATCAGGAACTCGACGAAGGGCGCTACTACGCCTACATCATTGGCTCTGATGGCAGCGACGTGACCAGCAAGGCAAGCAGCAACCAGGTCAGACTCGACTTTGCCGACTTCGCTCGAGCCGTGCCGCCCTCGGACGTGCAAATCGTCCAGGCGAGCACGGGCCTTGCATGGCTTGCAAACTTCCTCGCGACCATGGACTACAGTCCGCTATGGGTTACCTTGCGCACGACGCTCATCGCCATTGTGTTCATCTTCATCCTGGGTCTCGCAGCCGCCTACTTCACGATGCGCATCTCGCCGCGCGCTCAGTCCATCTTCGACGCGATCTTCACCATCCCCATGGTGTTGCCACCCACGGTCTGCGGCTTCTTGCTGCTCCTTGCCTTCGGTCGTTCCACGCCCGTAGGCCAGTGGTTCATCGACGTGGGATTCCCCCTCGTCTTCAGCTGGCAGGCAACGGTCATTGCAGCAGTCGTCGTAGCCTTTCCGCTCATGTACCGCAGCTCGCGCGGCGCCTTCGAGAACCTCGATCCCAACATGCTCGATGCGGCGCGTACGCTCGGCTGGTCGAACCTGCGCATCTTCTTCAAGCTCATGCTGCCGCTTGCCTGGTCCTCCATCGCCGCGGCTACGGTGCTCGCCTATGCGCGTGCATTGGGCGAGTTTGGCGCGACGCTGTTCCTCGCGGGCAATTACGCAGGCGTCACACGCACCATCCCCATCGCCATCTACTTCGAGTGGATGAACGGTAACACGGACATCGCCATCTTCTGGACCATCGTCATCATCATCTTCAGCTTCATCGTCATCATGTTCATCAACCTGTGGTCGAGCAGGACGACAAAGTACCGTCGCAGGCAGACAAGCAAGAAGAAGCACGGTGCAGACCACGGCACGCACACGCCACACCTGGAAGGCGGCCTGGAGTCCGCCATCGCGACCGAAGACGCCGGACTGCCCGAGGGGGCGCGCTCATGAGCCTGCAGATGGACTTCAGAAAATCCCTTGGCGATTTCTCCCTCGACGTGAGCGTCGAAGCCGGTATGGAGACGCTCGGCTTCCTCGGTGCCTCGGGTTGCGGCAAGAGCCTCACGATGCGCTGTATCGCGGGTATCGAAACGCCTGACGAGGGACGTATCGTCGTGAACGACACCGTCTACTTCGACTCCGCCGCAAAGGTCAACCTGAGTCCCCAGCAGCGCAAAACGGCTTTGCTCTTCCAGAACTACATGCTCTTTCCCAACATGACCATCGAGCAGAACGTAGCAGCAGGCATACCCAAGACGGTGAGCAAGGGTGATCGTGACGCCATCGTCACGACCGAACTCAGGCGCTTCAGCCTCGAGGGCTTTAGCAAGCGCTACCCCGCCCAGCTCTCCGGTGGCCAGCAGCAGCGCGTGGCTCTTGCACGCATGCTCGCGGCACGGCCCGGCATTCTCATGCTCGACGAGCCGTTCTCCGCGCTTGACTCGCATCTCAAGAGTGTGCTCGAGCAAAACCTCGTTGACCTCTTCGAGGCCTTTGAGGGGACCATCCTCTACGTGAGCCACGACATAGACGAAGCGCTGCGCTTCTGCGACCGCATCGCCGTAGTCGATGACGGTCACATACTCGAGATCGATTCGAACGACGAGCTCGTGAACAACCCGCAATCCGAGGCGGCCCTCAAGCTCTCGGGCTGCAAGAACACCACGCCCGTCATCAAGGCCGACGAGCACGCCGTGTGGGCGCCCAAATGGGGCGTGCGCATCGAGTGCGAGCGGGAAGTGCCCGATGACGTGCGATTCCTGGGCGTGCGCGCATTCTACCTCGAGCGCGCGAGCGGGCCGGGCACCAACAACTACCGCGTGCGCGTCGACCGCATCAGCGACTCGCGCTTCGAGCGAAGCGCGCTACTCGGCTTCCTCGACCGCGACAGCTCGTTTGCGCCGGCTGTCGAGCGCAGCGATGACGAGATGAGGTTCTTGCACCAGCACCTGTTCTGGCGCATCGACAAGCTCAAGGACGGCCCGGAGGTGTGGCCCGAAATGGGCGAGGAGCTCTGGGTGCACCTTCCGCAGGAGAAGATCTACCTGGTGAGCAGATAGAACGTGCCAGGGGCCAGACCCCTGGCACGTCAATACCTTGCGTATTTCGCCGGCTCCTAGTGCGGGTGCGCCACGAAGATGATCCAGTAACGCTCCCAGATTCCCGCAAGCAGGCAAATCGCCCCGGCAACGGCGACTCCGATGGGCCCGAAGAAGCAGGCCGCGATGGCGCAAATGCCCGCGATGCCGTAGACGATCACCGCATTGAGCGCGAGGCGGGCCTTGGAATACATCAGCGAGGCACGCTCGTGGATGTTCATCCACACCAGCGCATAGGTGAAGCAACGGAACACGATGAGCACGACGAACGGGATGACGAGCGCCTCGACGGGAGCGAGCTGCCCGAGAACGAACGAGAGCACGATAAGGAGGCCCATTCCGATCGTGAGGGCATCGCATACCACCCAGCAGGTGAGCCAGCGGGCTCGCTTCACGCCCGGCTGCGACGTGCAGCTGAAGGCGACGCCCTTGTAGCAGATCACGGCACACGAGGCGATGAGCGCCAGGACGGCGAAGAGGCGGAAGAGCACGCCGAGGACGGCGGCGACCTCGAGCGGCAATCCTATGGTTGCCAGCAGCGCGAACGTCACCCAGTAGATGACGAGCGCGATGAACAGCATGATCGAGTAGAAGATCAGGCCCACCACGCCGACCGACAGGGGGGCCGTCGGGTGCATGACGCGCATGGCGTGCAGGAACCGGAAGTGATCACCGAGGTCGGCGACGAGCAGCATCAAATCGAAGATGACGATGAGAAACGCGAGCGTCAGCGCAATGGGCAACACGGGACCGAAGATATCCGGGGCGATGAGCCAGGTGATCATCGTCACGAACATGAACCCCGAGGTGAGGTTGTTGAAGAAGAGGTCCCATACGATGATGTTCTTCCAGTCGGGAAAATGAACTATATCGTGCTGTTGATAGGCAGATGGCTGGCCTTTGACCCATGTTCTATCCATGTCTGTCTCCCCTCCTACAGCAAGCAAACGATAATCGCGATCGTCGCGATCAAGAGCGTTCCGATGGCGTTGGCGTAATCCCCCACCATGAACCGCACGGGCAATTTCGGCTGATTGGGCAAGCCGTAGACCGCGGGCTCGTCCATCAGCAGGTAGAACGAATTGAGCGGCTTGTAATCCTGGAACGGGTCAACACCGTAGAGATTGGCCTTCTCGAAGCCCTGCTCGTGGAGGGTGGCGAGTCGCGCACGCGCCTTCTCGACCATCTCCTCGCGCGGCCCGAACTGGATCGCGGTCGTGGTGCATGCCGTGGCGCAGGCGGGCTTCAACCCGTCACGCAGGCGGTCGTAGCATCCCGCGCATTTCATGGAATGCCCGGTCTCCTCGCTCACCTCGGGAACGCCAAACGGGCACGCGGCCACGCACATGCGACAACCCATGCAGATGTCGGTCTGGTAGTAGATGCCGCCAAACTCGTTGCGGATGATCGCACCGGTGGGGCATGCTTCCTGGCAGGGCGATTCCTGGCAATGCTTGCAATGGTCGGACATGAAGAGCCACTCGCCTTGCTTCGGCTCGTTGAGCAGGTCGTCCATCGCCTTGGGGGCCGGCTTGTCCGTCTCGTTGACCTCCGAGAAGCGCTCGATGAACTTGACGTGACGCCAGCTCTCCGACGAGAGCACGCGCGTGTTGTCGTAGCTGTTCTTCGACCACTGGATATCCGTGGTCTTCAGCATGTTCCATTGCTTGCATGCGACCTCGCAGGCCTTGCATCCCGAGCAGACGGAGGTGTCGGTGAAGAAGGCCATCTCGGTTTGCGCCGCACGCGGCTCGTGGCGCTTGAACAGGGCGTAGATAACGTCGATGCGATGGTTCTTGTGCGGTTCCTTCGCATCGTACTTCCTGTCGGAAAGCTTGAGGATGTTCAGCGGATTCAGATTCATGGCTAATTCCTCGCTTCCGGTTGAGCCGGCCACGGTGTCTCGGGTATCGGCTTGTCGAATATGGGGTCGTACTTGAGCGGACGGGGATCCAGCCTCTTGATGTCTGAGGGGTCGCCCTTGGTGATGCGGACCGTGAAGCCCTTCGATGCCGGAATCAATCCGTCAGGTGCCATGATGGCGGGGCTCAGGTCGTTGGTGATGTCGCTGACCATGAGGCCCTTGTATCCCGATGCGACGAAGGTGCCCGCGATGGTCGCCTTCTTCCCGTAGACATCGCCGATGCGCAGGCGCGGCGTCACCAGGACGGGAATCTGCAGCTTGGCTCGCGCGCTCTCGACCGTGACGTAATCGCCCGTTTCCACGCCGATGCTCTCGGCTTGCTCGGGTGACAGCTCCACGAAGCGCACCGGTTGCAACCCGACGAGCCAGGGGATGTTGCGCGTCTGCGCACCCGACAGCCAGTGCTCGGTCACGTGATAGGTGGTCATGATCGTCGGGTAATCCAAATCCCCCGAAGGAGCGATGGGATTCTCGACGTCGTCGACGATGTGCAAGCCGGGGTCGCGCGTCTGCTCCCAGAGCTTGTTATCGTAAGGAGACTCGGTGGTCTCGTAGTAGATGGGCATGGGCCCTTCCTTGATGCTGTAGGGCACGAAGAGCCACGCCTTGCCATCCGAATGGGCACCGAAGGGACAGTCGCCGGCAAGCGCCATGTCGCCGGTGGCACCGGGCTCTGGCTTGTAACTCGGCGGCTTCTTCGCGTTGAACTGCGGCTTGTCGTAGCCCACCCACTGCTCGAGTTCCTCGTCCCACCAGACGAGCTTCTTGCGCTCGGACCAGGGCTTGCCCTCAGGGTCTGCCGAGCAACGGTTGTATAGGATGCGGGAGTTCTCCGGCCAGGTCACGCGATAATCCGAGAAGATCGAGCCGTTGTATATCTCGCCCGTCTCGACGCGGTTCATCAGGTTCTCGCCATCGGGGCCGAGTATTCCCGATAGCAGGCGGCACCCGCACACGGTGGAACCGTCGTCCTTGAGGGTTCCCGCGCCTTGGCAGACGGAGCCATCCTCGACGTTGAACCCGTTCATCTCCTTGACGATCTTCATCATGTCCGGATCGCCCTCGACGCTGGTCAGCTCGAACTCCTGATCGGTCTTCGTGGCGGCGTAGACCGGATCGTAATCCCAGTACAGCGCACGCATGCCCGCATCGCGCTCCTTATCGGACGCGTTTGCCTTGGCCTGCAGCCTCTTGCCCAGCTGGTAGATGTACCAGGCATCCGAGTGGGCATCGCCGGGCGCCTCCTGGAGGCGCTCGTGCCATTGCAGCAGGCGCTCGGTGTTCGTGACCGAGCCGGTCTTCTCGAGGCAGGTGCATACGGGCAGGTAGAACACCTCCGTGAGGCAATCCTCGGGTGCGGGACCGTCTGGGTCGGCGTACCAGACCGAAGCGCTCTCGTTCTCGAAGAGGTCGCACACCACGAGCCACTTGAGGTTGCGCATGGCATCGCGACTCCAGCCGGTGTTGGGGTTCGTCACCGCGATGTTCTGGCCGAACACCACCATGCCGTCCATGCCGCCGCGCAGCGCCTTTTCCATCGAGACGGTCAGCGACTCGTTGTCGCTGAGCTTCGGAAGCCACTGGTAGCCGTATTCGTTATCCTTCGTGGCGTTCTCGCCGTAGTATGCCTTGAGCAGGCTGATCATGTAGTTTGGCAGAGCCGCCCACGATCCGCGCTCCGTTTCCAGCTTCCACATGCCATCGCTCGTCTTGTCGAGCGCCCCGCTGAAGCCATGCCCGTTGGCGAGATAATCGGCCAAGGTGGCGTTTCCGGGATGGGCTTCCGGCTGGGGGATGTAGTTGGGCAGGACGTTGAACAGCGTCGGGACGTCAGTGGCGCCCTGTACGTTGGAGTGCCCGCGCAGCGCCAGGATGCCGCCGCCCGGACGCCCGATGTTGCCGAGGAGCAGCTGCAGGATCGCCGCGGTGCGGATGATCTGGGTGCCGCTGGAATGCTGCGTGAAGCCGGTCGCGTAGCAGAACGCCGTCGTGCGATCGCGGCCCGAGTTGCGGCCGATGAGCTCGCCGACCTTCACGATGTCTTCGGGGCGGCATCCGCAAATCTCGGCCACGACCTCTGGCGTGTAGTAGCTGAACTGCTTCTTGATGAGCTGGAACACGCAGTGGGGGTCTTGCAGCGTCGGGTCTTGCTTGGGTTGCCCGTAGCTGCCGTCGGGGTTCATCTCGTACTGGTAGTCCCAGGTCGTCCCCGCCTTGGCATACGATTCGGTCTCCGGGTCCCAGCCGTTGAAGAAGCCGGTCACGTCATCGAAGTTGAAGCCCGGGTCGATGAGGGTGGCCGCGTTGGTGTAGTGGATCACGTACTCCTTGAACCAGTAGTCATGCTCGAGGATGTAGTTGATGAGACCGCCGATGAACGCGATGTCGGCACCGGGACGGGTGTGGACGTAGTGGTCGCATACGGCAGACGTGCGCGTGAAACGCGGGTCCACGTGGATGGTGACGGCGCCGCGGCGCTTTGCCTCCATCGGCCAGTGAAACGCCACCGGATGTGCCTCGCCCATGTTGGAGCCCATGATCAGGATGCAATCGCTGTGGATGAGGTCGCGCGGCGGATTGGTGCAGGCGCCGAACCCGAACGTCGGCGAGAGCGCCGTAACGGTCGTCGAATGACAATAGCGAGCGGAGTTCTCCGTGGGCAGTATGCCCAGACCTCCCGTGAAGAGCTTTCTGATGAGGTAACACTCCTCGTTGTCGTTGGCGGAGCCGCCGATGAAGCCGACGTTCGTGGCGCAGTTGACCGTCATGCCGTTTTCGTCCTTCTCGACGAACCCGTTGTTGCGGGTCTCCCAGATGCGCTCGGCGATGGTGTCGAGCATCCAGTCGAGGCTCTTCTCCTCCCACGCAGCAGAGCCCGGCGCGCGATAGAGCGCGCGCGTCTCCCTGTAGGGATTGCGGTTCAGCATGAACGTCGACATGCCCTTCGGGCACTGGCGCCCGGCGTTGATGGGAGAACGGGGGTCGCCTTCGACCTCGATGAGCTCCTTGTCCTTGTAGAAGGCCAATTGGGAGCATCCCACCGCGCAGAACTGGCATACCGTCGTGCCCCGCTTCGCTTCGCGCAGCCTGGTGCACTTGTGGACCGTGCGGTCACTTAGAACGTCATTCACGTGAGCCATGGTCGTACCCCTTTGCTCTATCAACCGAGGCGAGCTGTCCGGCTCGCAAGCGCGAGCCGTTGCTCCCGAAAGCCGCAGGCGCGGCTATCGCGAGCTCAGTCCGCGCTCCTCTCCATCGTGCGTGCCGGGAGGTCATCCCCCATCGGCGCACCGTTCATGCGCATCTTCTGCATGTTTCGCAGCAGGTAGATCGGCGATGCGTAGCCACTCCAGATGTGTATGAGCCTCGTGAAGGGAACCACGAGGAAGATGCAAAGCCCGATGAAGATGTGAATCTTCTGGGGCGTCGCCGCATCGATCAGGTAGGTGTACGCGTCGGGCTGGAGCGTGACCAGGGCGATGGCCCAGTTCACGAAATCGAAGAGCCCCTCACCCGACTGGTCGAAGAGCATCGCGTTGATCACGCACGTCGCGCCCATGATCAGCACGCCGGCGATCAGGACCAACACGAGCCAATCGCTCGGACGCGAGGTCTTGCGGATGCGGGGGTTGGTGATGCGACGATGGATCATTAGCGCGATGCCGACCAGGCAGAGCACTGCGCAGGCGCCGCCTGCGACGATCTCGATCATCTGGTTCATGTGCGGCGTGATCCCGACATCCGCGAGGAATTGCTTGGGAACGAACAGCCCGAACAGGTGACCGAAGAGCAGGAATATGACGCCCACGTGGAAGAGGCGGGCGCCCCAGTTGATCTCCTTCTTGCCTCCGAGGAGCTCCGAGCTCTGGCTCTTGACCGTATAGGGATGCGTGAGGAAGCGGATGAAGCTTCCCACGAGCCAAACGGTAATGACCACGTAGGGAAACACCTGGTAGACGATGAAATAGAGGAGATGCGTGAGATTGGGATCCATGATCATCACCTTTGCTTCCTGGGCTTGTCGACTACCTCGTAGTCCTCGAACACGGGAGCGACCTTCCGATCCATCGGACCGCCGAAGATGCGCGATGCGCGATAGCGCTGGTCGCGACCGCCGCCCATGTTCATGCCCTGCTCGCCTTGGGCAAGGACGCTTGCCTCATGATTGCGATTGGCCGTGGGTACCACGAAGCGATCCTCGTAGTTCGCGATGGCGAGCAGCGAGTGCATTTCGCAGATGTCCTCGGGAAGGAGCCCGAGCTCATGGAGCCGCTCGGCCCCCGGAGCCTGCTTGACCGCATCGAGCGGCAGCTCGCTTCTCAGGTACTGCGCGAGCCCCGCGGAATCACTGTAGCTTCTCACGATGGTGCGCATGAGCAGCATCCTGGACAGCGCGTCTTGGACGACCTTCGTATTGCCGCCGGCAAGCAGGTTGGCGAGGTACTGAATCGGAATCCTGAGCTCGTTTGCCTTCGGCAGCACGCCGTCCATCGACACCTTGCCCGCATCGACGGCGTCGACAACGGGAGAGAGCGGCGGGACGTACCAGACCATCGGAAGCGTGCGGTATTCGGGGTGCATCGGGAATGCGAGCCCCCATTCGATGAGCTTGCGCACGGGAGACTTCTGGGCGGCCTCTATCCACTCGTCCGATATGCCGGCCGCTCGGGCTCCCTCGATGACGTCGAGGTTGAACGGGTCGAGGAAGACGCTTCGCTGCGCCTCGTAGAGGTCCTCGTCGTTTTCGATGCTCGCAAGGGCCTTGATCTTATCGGCATCGTAGAGGACGACTCCGATATAGCGGATGCGACCCGTGCACGCCTCGGAGCATACGGTCGGACAGCCGCTCTCGATGCGGGGATAGCAGAAGATGCACTTCTCGGCCTTGCCGCTCGACCAGTTGTAGTAGACCTTCTTGTACGGGCAACCGGTCATGCACATGCGCCAGCCGCGGCACTTGTTCTGGTCGACCAAGACGATGCCGTCTTCCTCGCGCTTGTATATGGAGCCCGACGGGCAGCTTGCCACGCAGCCGGGATTGAGGCAGTGGTTGCACAGGCGCGGCAGGTAGAACATGAAGGTCTGCTCGTATTGGGAGTAGATCTCGCGCTGGACGCCATCGAGGTTGGTGTCCTTCACCGTCTCGATGTCGACGCCGCCGAGGTCGTCTTCCCATGCGGCGCTTCCCTCGACCTTGTCCATGACCTCGCCGGTTATGGAGCTGATGGGGCGTGCCGTCGGCGATGTCTTCATGAGGGGTGCCTTCTGCAGCTTCTGGTAGTCGAAGGTGTAGGGCTCGTAGTACTCGTCGATGGTGGGCAGCAACCCGTTGCTGAAGATGCCGGCCAGCAGCCAGGGGCGATTGCCGCGCTTCAGCCGCAGCTTGCCGCCGTCTATCTGCCAACCGCCCTTCCACTTGTCCTGGTCTTCCCATTGCTTCGGGTAACCCGTACCCGGCTTCGTCTCAACGTTGTTGAACCAGATGTACTCCGTGCCGGGCTTGTTCGTCCACACGTTCTTGCAGGTGACCGAACAGGTGTGGCACCCGATGCACTTGTCGAGGTTCAGGACCATCGTTATTTGGGCGCGTATCTTCATGGTATCGGCTCCCTCTCAGAATCGTCGGCTAACAGTCTTTCTCGACGATGTGCTTGGTCAATACATCAGCTTCGCTGCGGGCCTCTTCGTCGAGCCAATCGACGGAATCGACCTTGTGAAGCCAGATGAAGTCATCGCGATTCGGGCAGATGGTCCCGTAGTAGTTCAAGTGGAACGAGAGCTGCGCATAGCCGCCGATCATGTGCGTCGGGTTGATCACGACGCGCGTCGGCGAGTTATGGTCGCCACCTCGGATGCCCGTGACCTTCGAAGCGGGCGTGTTCACGATCTTCTCGGTCGCGTGCTGGAGGATCGAGAGGCCCTGGGGCATGCGCGAGGTCAGAATAGCTCGGGCCACCATCGCGCCGTTGGCATTCCAGAACTCTACCCAGTCGTTATCCTCGATATCGGCCGCTTTCGCATCCTTGTCGTTGAGCCAGATTGTGGGGCCGCCTCGCGAGAGGGACAACATGCGCTCGTTGTCGTAATACGTCGAGTGGATTGCCCACTTCTGGTGGATCGTCGTGAAGTTGAGCATGATGGTCGGGTGACCGCTATCGGCCGCGTGCTGGTAGCCGGCAAGTGCTCGCTGGTCTGCGGGTGGGCGGTACTGCGGGAACTCCTGGCCAAAGGCGCGCATCCACTCGTGGTCCTGGTAGAAGTGCTGCCTGCCGGTGAGCGTGCGCCACGGTAGGTTGAGGTTGACGTTTTGCCAGAACGCGACGTAGGGAATCTCGTCGTTCTCGATGCCGGACCAATCGGGGCCCGTGAAGGTCTTGCGCGATTGGACTTGCAGATCGAAGAAGGTGAGCTTGTCGCCGCGATGCTCCTCGGAGAGCTGCTTGCAGGGAACGCCGCTTTGCTTCTCGACGAAGTCCCAGCTGTGGTAGGCAAGGCTGCCGTTGGTCTCTGGCGAGACGCGCATGATCATGTTGGCAGCCGCGATGTCGGAATCCATCTTCGGGCGACCCTCGGCGACGCCGTCGGCAACCGTGCCGTTCATGTCGGCCAGCTCGTCGATCTCCTGGGAGAGGTCCCACTTGATGCCGCGATTGCCGCCACCATGCTCCGAGAGCCTCGGGCCGACCGAGCAGTACATGTCGTGGATGTTGCCGTAGTTGCGCTCGATCTCGACGATGTGCGGGGCGGTCTTGCCCGGTATGAGGTCGCACTCGCCCTCGTACCAGCGCTTCACGTCGAGCGGCTGCCCGAGCTCCGAGGCCGTGTCATGACCGAGCGGCATGAGCAGGACGTCTTTCACCGCGGAGAAGCGCTCGGGATAGGCACCGCCCATCTGCGAGATGCGCTTGGACAGTAGCTCGAAGATCTCCCAGTCGCTCTTGGCCTCCCAAGGGCACGAGACGGCCTTCACGAAGGGATGGATGAAGCTGTGCATGTCCGTCGTGTTGATGTCGTTCTTCTCGTAGAACGTCGCCGCCGGAAGCACGATGTCTGCGTAGAGGCCCGTGGTCGAGATGCGGAAATCCAGGTTGACCAGGAGGTCGAGCTTGCCGATGGGCGCCTTTCGCCACTTGACGAGCTCGGGCTTGAGGTCTTCCTCGTCTGCCGACAGCTCCTCGCCGACGATGCCATCTTGCGCACCCATGAGATGCTTGAGGAAGTACTCCTGGCCCTTGCCCGACGAGCCCAGGATGTTCGAGCGCCAGACGAAGAGGTTTCGCGGCCAGTTGAACGGCTCGTCGAGGTCCTCGAGGCTGAAGTGAACCTTGCCGCTCTTGAGGGCATCGACCAGGTACTCCTCGGTCTCCATGCCCTGCTTCTTGGCCGCACTGGCAATGCCGGTGGGGTTGGTGTCGAGCTGCGGAACCGTCGGCAGCCAGCCCATCTTCGCGCTCTGGAGGTTGCAGTCGATGTAGGTGCCACTGTAGCGCTTGGCGTCTGCCAGCGGGGATCGCATGTACGACAGGGGCATGCGCTCGTAGCGCCACTGATCCGTATGCTCGTAGAAGAAGCTCGTCGCGTTCATCTGGCGCGAGGCGGGAACCCAGTCCTGCGCGAACGAGAACTCGGCCCATCCGGCCTCGGGACGAATCTTCTCCTGGCCGACGTAATGGCACCAGCCACCTCCGGTGACGCCCACCGTTCCGCAGAGCATGAGGATGTTCATGATGCCGCGATAGGCGTTGTCGGTCTGGTACCACTGGTTGAGGCCGGCACCCATGAGCACGCAGGCCCGGCCCTTGGTGTTGGAGGCGGCCGTCGCGAACTCGCGTGCCAGGCGTATCACGTCATCGGCGCGAACGCCGGTGATGTCTTCCTGCCAGCGCGGCGTGAAGGGGACGTTGTCCCGCTCGTTGGCCGCTACCTGGCCGCCTATGCCGCGGTCGATGCCGAGAAACGCGCCGAAGAGGTCGAAGACCGTCGCGACGAGGACTTCGCCATCGGTCGTCTTGATCCTCTTGACCGGCACGGCACGCTGCAGCACCGGGCCGTCGTCATCGTTGCCCTGGAACAGTGGGATGCTCTCGTCGCCGAAGTACGGGACGTTCAAGGTGACCACGTCGTCCGAGGAGTCGATGAGGGTCAGGCGCGGATGGATGTCCTTGCCGGTCTCGCCATCGACCTCGAGGGTGTTCCACTTGCCCTCGTCGCCGTTTTCCTCCTGCTCCCATCGGTATCCGATGGAACCACGGGGAACGGCGGGCGCATCGCTCGTGTCATCCCACACGACCGTCTTCCACTCGCCGTTGCCGGCGTTGGCGTACTGCGCAAGGTCGCTCGCGCGCAGCGTGCGCCCCGCGACGTAGGCATCCTTGCCGTCACGCTCGTCCAGGCGCACCAGTATGGGGAGGTCGGTGAACCTTCTCACGTAGTCGGTGAAGTAGGGATCGGGATTGTCGAGGTGGAACTCCTTGAATATGACGAAGTTCATCGCGAGCGCAAGGGCGGCATCCGTACCCTGTTTGGGATGCACCCACCAGTCGGCGTCCTTCGTGCTCTCGCAGTAATCGGGGCAGACGTTAACGAGCTTCGTGCCGTTGTAGCGCGCCTCGATCATGAAGTGGGCGTCGGGGGTGCGCGTCATCGAGATGTTCGTGCCCCAGCAGATGATGTAGTTGGAGTAATACCATGCCTCGGACTCGGGTACGTCGGTCTGCTCGCCGAAGGTCTGGGGAGACGACGGCGGAAGGTCGCAATACCAGTCGTAGAACGAAAGGGGCGCGCCGCCTATCAGGGAGAGATAGCGAACGCCCGCGCCGTAGGACACCATGGAATAGCCGGGGATCGGGGAAAAGCCCGTGATGCGGTCGGGGCCGTACTTCTCGATCGTGTAGAGGTTGGCGGCGGCGATGATCTCCGTCGCCTCGTCCCACGTCGTGCGCACGAGATCGCCCAACCCGCGAACCTTCACGTAGCTGTCGCGGGTCTCTGGGTCCTCGACGATGCGCCGCCAGGCTTCCAGCGGCTCGTTGTGGACGCGCTCCCTGCGCCATGCGTCACGGAGCTGGGCGCGGATCAGGGGATGCTTGACGCGTGCCGCGCTGTAGAGATACCACGAGTAGCTCGCGCCACGGGGGCAGCCACGAGGCTCGTGATTGGGGACGCCGCACGGCGTGCGCGGATAGTCCGTCTGCTGGGTCTCCCACGTGACGATGCCATCCTTCACGAAGATTTTCCAGCTACATGACCCCGTGCAGTTGACGCCGTGGGTGGACCGCACGACTTTGTCATGCGCCCAGCGATCGCGATATGCATCTTCCCAATTGCGGTTCTCGTCGGTTACCTCGCCCCATCCATCGGCGTAGCTTCCGACGCGCTTCTTGAAGAACAGCGAACCTTCTGAGAACTTCGACATGTGAACCCCTAACCATCATGACTGCGCATGGCAGAACTGCTCGGACACGATGAGCCCACCCTCCGACGTTACGAAGACGCCGGGCTCTAAAACACGCTTCCTAACAACGATTCGGAGCGTTCTTCCTGTCGTAGAAGACGACGTTGATCACCAGAATGGCCACGAACACGACGACGGACACGGCAAACATCACGGTGGCGTTGGTCGATGCCAGCAGCACGCCAATGGTGAACGGACCATAAGCGCCGATAGCCGAAGTCCATCCGACGACCGCGCCGCCTTGGACCGGCGGGAAGAGCACGGCCATTTGCTGCGTGGTCGACGCGTTGCCGCAACCCGTCCAGAAGAACACCCAGAACATGGCGATCATCCAGATCCAACAGCCCATGACGGAGTCGGGCTTGTAGATGATCAGGAAGACGAGGCCGACGATGATGGCGGCGGCCATGATGGTGGTCACGCGGCCACCACGAATCTTGTCGGATACCTTGCCGGCAATGACGCGGGAAATCGCGCCGATGGCCGGACCAACCCACGCGAAGGCGATCGCCGAAGGCGCGCCTGCGACATTGGCAAAGACGCTATCGCCCATCAGGGCAAAGTGGGCGCCCAGACCGGCGAACGTAGCGAACGTGCCGTAGTAGAACAGCGTCATGAACCAGGTGTGCTTGCTCTTGAAGATGGAGAGCTGCGTCTTGAAGTTGGACGTGACGGGAACCGACCGGAGCAAGACGATGGCGAGGATGGCGAGGATTATGACAAGCGGAACCCACACCCAGCCGGCGTTTTGCAGCCAGACGTCTCTCACGTGACCGTCCACGACCTCATGCTGCGGGGAGCCGAGGATACCGAACACGGAAAACGTGATGACGATTGGCGTGACAAACTGAACGAGCGAAGTGCCGAAGTCGGACAGACCGCCCTGGACGCCGAGCGCGAAGCCGCGCTTGGACTTGGGGAAGTAATAGTTGGTCGACGCCATGAGACCCGAGAAGGTACCGCCGCCAATGCCGGCGAGGAATGCGAACAGCATCAGCACCTCGAACGGAAGCCCCGGATTGGTCACCGCGTAGATCCAGCATGCAAGCGGGATGAGCAGCAGGGCCGTGGACATGAAGACCAACTTGCGCGTGCCCATGATGGGCGGAAGGAACGTCCAGACGATGCGCAACGTGCCGGCCGACAGACCGACCATGGCCACGAGCCAGTAAAGCTGTTGCGAGTCGAGGTGGAATCCGACGGCGTTGAGATGTGGCGCCAGTGACGGCACCAGGTACCATGCGCAGAAACCAAATGTCAGAGAGAACGTGGATATCCAAACGGTGGTCCAGGCCAGACGCTTGTCCCACTTTTTCGGATCTTCGGGATCCCATTCCTTGATGTCAGCCTTCATAGCTCTCCGCCCCCATCCCTATGACGACACAACATTCTTAGGTTTTCCTTTATTCTAATACGAGACTATAACCCAACACGGACTAAATTTGTACGTCTATCGGAAATTTTCTTGACATTTTCTTTTATATAAGATGCAAATTTCTTTCTGTCAGGCTATCCGCGATCCTATATTGCCTATAATGGACCGGACGTCATTGCCGGCGCGGACGCATGCGCTCGTGGCCAATCCGAAGGGAACGAGATGATCTGGGAACTGAAAGCCCTCGCCTGCCTGCTGCTCTATCCGGACGAAGAGCTCCTGAAGAGCCTTCCGGAAATCGAATCGACGCTACGGGATAGCGCCGAGCTCGACGCGAACTCGAAGGAGCAATTGGAGGAGCTCATCAAGTGGATTCGCGAAACGGACATGTCGTCTCTGCAGGCCGCATACGTCTCGACCTTCGATATCGGAAAGCACGGAAGCCTGAACCTCTTCGAGCACACGCAGGGCGATTCGCGTGACAGGGGCCATGTCATGGTGGAGCTGAACAGGCTCTACAAGGAGCACGGGCTCGAGCTGACGACAACGGAGCTACCCGATCACCTGCCGGTGTTCCTCGAGTTCCTCTCGGGCCTCAAGCGCGAGGATGCCCAGCTCTGGCTCGAGAGCGTCATCGGCCCCATCAAGAAGATCGACCACGAGCTCCAGCTCGATGCAAGCCCCTGGGAAGCGGTGACCGCAGCTCTTCTGGACTTCGCAGGTGCCGAGCGCGAAGTCGTCTCGGAGCGCACGCCCGACGAGATGATCCCGACACTCGACGCGGAATACTACGAGGCCCCCGTCACCTTCGGCGGCTCCGTCGACCCGGTTTCGTCCCAGCCGTCTTCTTCCATGTTCTAGATCGGCGCGTTACGCCTGCTTCTTGCGGTAGCCGAACCAGTAGACGAAGCCGACGAAGACGCACCCGCCCACGATGTTGCCCAGCGTGGCAAGGCCGATGTTGTAGAAGGCACCACCCCAGGTGCACAACGCCATCTGCGTCTCGGTGCCAAAGCCACATGCGGCCGCGATGACGCCCATAGGCAGCAGGAACATGTTCGCCACGCAGTGCTCGAAGCCCATGGCGACGAATGCCATGACGGGAAAAATCGTCGTGAAGATCTTGTCGATGACCGTGCGTCCGGCAAAGCCCATCCACACCGCCAGGCAGACGAGAAAGTTGCACATGATGCCGCGGAAGATGATCTGCATGGGATCAAGGCCGATCTTTCCCGATGCGACCGTGACCATCTGGGCGCCGATGGTATTGTCCCCCGCCTTGATGGCCATGATGGAGCAGCCGAAGACGATGCCGACGAGCACGAGCGATCCCGCGAAGTTGCCGAGCCAGACGACGACCCAGTTCTTCAGAACCTTGGTCCAGGCAAAGCGCTTGCTCGCCGCACCCATGACCATGAGGCAGTTACCCGTGAAGAGTTCGGCACCGGCGACGATGACGCAGATGAGACCGAGCGAGAAGCAGAAGCCACCGAGGATGTTGGATGCGGCAAAGCCGAGCGTTGGGTCTGCCTTCACGCAGGTCATGAACAACGCGCCGCTACCGATGAGCATACCGGCCATGAGCGCGAGCACGATGGTGCGGCCAACCTCCATCTGGGTCTTCGCGAGGCCAACGGCCTCGGCCTTCTGCTCGAGTGCCGTACCTGACAGGCAATCCGGCTTGATTGCGTTTATCTCCTCGGGCTGTAACTCGGCCATGCGCCTCTCCTCCCGCCTCGTCTTGCGCCCCGTACCCACGAGGCAGTTGACGAGTTGTACTCATTTCCTGTCGGTTTACAGAACAGGATTTTACATGAGCTATCATGAGCGAGATTAATTACGTCACTATGTATTCGCATACGGAAACGGACACACCATGCACGACGAAGTAAACGATGAGCCGCGTCTCGCGCTCCTCATCGACGCGGACAACATCTCCGCCAAGTACCTCCCCGTCATCCTCAACGAGATTCCACGCTACGGCGTGGCGACCTATCGCCGCATCTACGGAGACTTCACCGACCCGCAGGCGGCCAAGTGGCGCCCCAAGTTGCTCGATAACTCCATCACACCCGTCCAGCAGTTCAGCAACGTCAAGAGCCACAAGCCGGGCGAAAAAGCGGGCAAGAACGCGACCGACTCCACGCTCATCATCGACGCGATGGACATCCTGTACGCCGGCAAGGTCGATGGTTTCGTCATCGTCTCCTCCGACAGCGACTTCACGCGCCTGGCCGCCCGCCTACGCGAGAGCAACATGATCGTGGTCGGTATGGGGCGCAACCAGACCGCAGTGTCGTTCAGACACGCCTGCACCAAGTTCGTGAACATCGAATACCTCTACAAACTGCAGCGCAGCAAGAACGGCGATGACGCAGACATCGAGACCGACGACGTCGAGGAAATCGAGGAGCAATCCCCCATCGATGCGGAGAACATCGAGACCACGGTCTCGCTGCGTGACGTGGGTGCCGTCATGGGTGGCATCATCCACACGAACGACAACCGCGGCAGGACGACCTCGCTCGCGGAGGTGGGCGCCGCTCTCAACAACAAGTTCCCCGACTTCGACGTGCGCAATTTCGGCTATAGCCAGCTCTCCAAGCTCATCGAGGACTTCGACCGCTTCGAGCTCGTGAAGACTAACGTGGGCTACGACGTGCGCATCGCCGACACACGCGATGACATCAAGCAGGTCGAGCAGTTCATGGTTCTCGAAATCGGCCGTCACAAGAACAAGTCGATGAGCATCACGTCACTTGCCTCGAAGGTGCACGACACGTTCCCGCAGTTCAACGTCAAGGACACGGGGTATTCGCAGTTCTACAAGTTCGTCGACAGCATCAAGGGTATTCACGTCACCGGCGGCAAACGCAAGTACGCGCATCTGGATTAGAACGGCCATTTCGAGCGAAGCGGCCGCAAGTCCTCCCATCGTCATTTCGGGTGACGCAGGACGGGGCGGGTTCAGGCGATCATTGCACCTTCCGCCAACACTTCCTGCATAGCCTCGGAAGGGAACTTCCAGCCCAGGACCTTCCTCGGACGGTTGTTGAGCAGCCACCGCACCTTGCCCACCTCTTCGTCCGACACCTCCGTGAAGTCAGTCTCTTTGGGGAAGAACTCCCTGATCAGCCCGTTCACATTCTCATTGGTGGGCCGCTGCCAAGGAGAGTGCGGATCGCAGAAATACACCTCGAAGCCAGAGGAGAGCTTGAACCTGTCCACGCATGCCATCTCCGACCCCTGATCCCAGGTGAGCGTGCGCCTGAGCTCCTCGGGGATCCCCTCGGCCATCTGCGCCATGCGCTCTGCGACCGTGTCCGCGTCATGGCAGGCCAGCCTCGACATCAAAAGGAAGCGCGACCTTCTCTCCACGAGGGTTATGAGGCAGCTCGACAGGTCGCTTCCAATGATCAGGTCCCCTTCCCAATGCCCGGGGATGGAGCGGTCACCCGCCTCCGGGGGCCTCTTGGATATATGCGCATCCTTAAGCCAGGGCCTGTTCTTTGCGGGGAGCTTGGATGCCGGTTTGCGACCGCGGCGCTTGGTGCGCAAGGCGTACTCGACGCCGAGCTCATGGCGCAGCGTCCCGTAGCCTTGCACATAAAGGGACTGGTATATCGTCTCGTGGCTTATGCGCATCTCCTCGTCATCCGGGAAGTCTTCTTCGATCCGCTTGGAGACCTGCTCGGGCGACCATCTGCTGGCAAGCATCTGCAGCACATAGGCCCTGAGGGGGCCTCGGGCATCGAGCTTGCGGGGTTTTGGCCTTTTCGCCTTCTTCCTCGCATCAAGCTGGGCGTGCCTCGGATCGTAGGGTCCTTGCACCCGGGAAAGCTCGCGAGCGACGGTCGTCCTGCTGATGTTCATTTTATCGGCAATCTCTTGGTTGGTGCGCCCGACATCGAGAAGGGCCGCGATAAAGCAGCGGTCCTCGTATGTCAGGCGCTGCTTGGGCGATGTTCTTGCGCTCGGGGTCGGGCAGCTCGCGGCGTCCATTGTAAGCACCATCCGATCCGGAGGGCGGTCCATTCGGCTCCACTTGAAAACGGCACCACGTCCGATTCCGGTCCGCCTTGCGCACTCCCTGATCGAATCACCCGCGCGAAGCCTCTCTTTGACCGCCGTCCAATCATCGATAGAGTATTTAGCCATTGCACCACATCCTTTCCATGCGTGCAATGACCGCTAGAATCCGCCCGGGGATAATGTCATCTTAATAAGATGACATTATCCCCGTCCTGCGTCACCCGATGCGTCACCCGACAAACAGCCGCTAGCCCAGTCCCAGCAACAATCCGATGCCGTGCACGATGAAAGCGACGATCCAGGCAACGGCACACTGCATCACGACGATAACCGCCGCATACTTGCCACCAAGCTCGTTTCTCACCGTGATAATCGCCATCACGCACGGTGTGTACAGCAACACGAACACGAGAAACGTGTAGGCAGCTAGCGGGGTAAACAGCGTCGTGAGAAGCGCCAGATTGCCACCGACAAGCTGCGTGATGGTCGAGATGACATTCTCCTTGGCCATGAAGCCCGTGAGCACGGCCGTCGCCGCACGCCAGTCCCCGAAACCGAGTGGCTCGAAGATGGGAGCGAATATCGCGCCGATACCCGCGAGCATGCTCTGCGACTGGTCGGCGACCACGTTGAAGCGCGCGTCGAAGGTCTGCAGGAACCAGATGATGAGCGTCGCGATGAACACGACCGTGAACGCCTTTTTCGCAAACTCCTTCGCCTTGTCCCAGGCAAGTCGACACACGGTGCCCAGACTCGGCAGCCGATAGTTGGGAAGCTCCATCACGAAGGGAACGGGCTCGCCACGAAACACCGTGCGGCTCAAGACGAACGCCGCGATGATGCCGACAACGATGCCGAGCAGGTACAACGACAGCATCGCGAGCGCGGCGTACTGGGCGAAGAAGAAACCGCAAAGCAATGCGTAGACCGGCAATTTCGCCGAACAGCTCATGAAGGGCACGAGCATGATGGTCATGCGACGGTCATGCTCGGAGGGAAGCGTACGTGTTGCCATGATCGCGGGAACGCTGCATCCAAATCCCATGATGAGCGGCACGAAACTACGTCCCGACAAGCCGAGCTTGCGCAGGAGCTTGTCCATGAAAAATGCGACACGCGCCATGTAGCCCGTATCCTCGAGAGCGGAGAGCAAGAGGAACAGCACGACGATGATGGGCAGGAACGAAAGAACCGTACCCACGCCGGGAAACACGCCATCGCAGACGAGCGAGACGACGAGCGGGTTGATCTCGAGCGATTCGAGCCCGTCGCGCACGGCCTGCGTGAGCCACTCGATGCCCTCGCCCAATAGATCCGAAAGCGGCTGCCCAACCACGTTGAAGGTCAGCCAGAAGACGACGGCCATGATGAGAATGAACATCGGGATGGCCGTGTACTTGCCCGTCAGGATGCGGTCGGCCTTGAGGGAACGCTCGTGTTCGCGCGATTCACGCGGACGCCAGACGCACTTCGCGCAGGCTTTCTCGATAAAGGTAAAGCGCATGTCGCTGATAGCCGCCACGCGGTCAATGCCGGCCTCTTGCTCCATCTGCGCAACGATATGCTCGACGGCATCCAGCTCGTTGGCATCGAGGTCAAGCGCCTCTGTGACGAGCGAATCGCCCTCGATGAGCTTGGTTGCGGCAAAGCGCAGGGGCAGGTCGGCACGCGCCGCATGATCTTCGATGAGATGCATGACGCCGTGTATGCAGCGATGCACCGCCCCGTTATCGGGTCCGTCGGGTTCGCAGAAGTCGACGCGGCCGGGACGCAGCTGCTTGCGAGCGACGACGAGCGCATGCTCGACAAGCTCGTCGATGCCTTGATCGTTTGCCGCCGAGATGGGCACGACAGGGACGCCAAGCTCGGCCTCGAGTACGTTGACGTCGATGCTGCCCCCACTCGCGGTAACCTCGTCCATCATGTTGAGCGCGATGACGAGCGGCACGTCAAGTTCCATGAGCTGCAGGGTAAGGTAGAGATTGCGCTCGATGTTCGTACCATCGACGATGTCGATGATGGCGTTGGGCTTCTCGTCGAGCACGAACTGGCGCGAGACGATTTCCTCGCTCGTATAGGGCGAGAGCGAGTAGATGCCCGGCAAGTCCGTCACCGTGACCTTGGAATGATTGCGTATCTCGCCGTCCTTGCGATCGACCGTCACGCCCGGAAAGTTACCGACATGCTGATTCGATCCGGTCAGCGCGTTGAAGAGCGTCGTCTTGCCCGCATTCTGATTGCCGACGAGAGCGAAGTTGACGGGTCTTCCCGCCGCGATCACATGCCCGGTGGGGCGCGGACGGTAACGCTCGTTTGCGCCATCCTTGAGAGCGCCATCGATATCCTCCTCGCCAAAGGAGGGATGTAGTGTCTCCGATGCCATGACAGGGTCGGAGGTGTTTTCCTTGGCGATGGGCTCCTCGCGGTCGGCAGGATTCTCGTCAATATCCCCAATGGAGATTTGCGCGGCATCGGCTTTGCGAATCGTGAGCTCGTAGCCACGCAGGCAAAGCTGGATGGGATCGCCGAGCGGAGCTTCCTTGTGCGCCGTGACACGCACGCCAGGCGTGAGCCCCATGTCGAAGATATGCTGGCGCAGCTGGTTTGACTCGCAATCGACACTCGTGATGACGGCCGATGCGCCTATGGGCAGCTCGTCGAGCGTGCGCGACGTATCGCGCCCGGCCGGGTCAATCATCGAATATGAGGTCTGTTCGTCTGTCAACTTTATCTCTCCGAAGTATCAAGTTCATGATAGCAGCTTGTACCGCATAGTGGGCATGCAAGAAGCTTTTACATGCGACGGCGAGAAACTTGTAACAAGCTTTCGAGCATGACACGTTTTTGGACTTGTGGCACATTAGATGTACCACAAGTCGTTAAACTTGGCCGTCGATGTGCCAGAGGAAGCAAAACTTGCCATCTCATGTGCCATAAGAGACGATTCGTGCCATACAGCGGCAACTGTCACTGACGTACCGAGAACATCGCAGCATGTCGCAAGATATTTTTTAGCGTAGCAGCCTGCGGCGCTCACGCCAGTCGGGCAGAAAGCCGTCCATGAGCTCGTGGAAACGGGCGTTGTGGCTCGGCTCGAGCATGTGCACGAGTTCGTGGACCACCACGTATTCCAGACAACGCGGCGGATACAACGCCAGACGCGTATTGATGCACACGCGTCCCGTCGCCGGTTGGCATGAACCCCAGCGGCTCTTCATGTTTCGGAAGGCGAGCTTCTTTACGCGCACGCCAATGATGGGCTCCCAGACCTCGAGCAGCACGGGAACCGCCGCCTCGACGAGCACGCGCCAGGTACGCTTGTCCTCATCGCTCGCATAGGCGGCTTGGGCCATGGGGGACTCGGCGAGCCGGGCACGCTGGCGCTCGATCCAGGCGGCATGGCGTTCCACGGCATCACGCATCTCATCCATTGTCGCCGATAGCGGTGCGGAAACGACGAGCGTACCGTCGCCCTCAACGCGCAGCCGGATGTTGCGCATGCGCGCGCGGCGCCTGATGCGCACATGGTATCCCGCCAGCTCCGTAATCTTCTCGTCCATGCGCCCATGATAAGGCAAAAGTGTCCAGACGGGCTTTGCCGAGGCTCCTCGGCGAGATCTCTCCATTTCGCGGTCTAACGACCGCTTCAGTCGAGATGACAACGCTCCGCAGCCTGACGGCCGCCTCAGTCGAGATGACAGCAGCACCATTTCAGACGAAGCGATCGAGCGCGTCTCCTCCTGTCATTTCGAGCGAAGCGACTGAAAGTCGCGAAGTCGAGAAATCCCCGGGGCAGCGCTACAATAGCCTCATGCAACAGGAACTCACAAGCAACGTGTTCGATACCGCCCTCATCTTCGAAGGTGGCGGCATGCGCGCGAGCTACACGAGCGCACTGGCAAACGTGCTACTCGAAAACGGCATCTTCTTCGACAACGTCTACGGGCTATCCGCCGGGGCGAGCAATACGGTCAACTATGCCTCGCGTGATATCGACCGTACGAAGCGCTCTTTCGTCGACTTCGTAGAGGACCCCGATTTTGGCGGCATCAACACCTTGCTGCAACACAAGGGCTTTTTCCACGCCGAGCACATCTACGAAGAAGCGGGACTGCCCAATGGCTTTCTCCCCTTCGACTTCGCCACCTTCACGGCCAATCCCGCGAAGGTCACCATCGAGTCATTCGACCGCGACACGGGCCAGAGCGTGTACTGGACCAAGGATGATATGCAGACCATCGAGGACTTGATGGTGCGCGTACGCGCCTCATCGACGCTTCCGCTCGTCATGCCCTCCCCCAAGATCGGTGACAGCCACTACTACGACGGTGGCCTGGGCGAAGGAGCGGGCTTTTTGCTTCCCCGCGCACAGCGAGATGGCTTCACGCGCTTCCTTATCGTGCGCACGCGTCCGCGTGAATACCGCAAGGCCCCGCCCCTGGGCCTGGGCGATAAAATCACCAACGCCATGCTTTGGGGCCGTCCCTACGTGGTAAACGCACTCGAAAACCGCTGGTGGAAGTACAATCGCATGTGCGATGAAATCGAACGGCTCGAGACCGCCGGCAATGCTTATGTCTTCTACGCCGAGGGCATGGCCGTCAGCAGCGGCGAGACCGACCTGGGCAAGCTCCAGGCGAGTTATGACGCCGGCTATGCGCAGGCAATGCGCGAGCTGCCTGCAATCAAGGAGTTCCTGGGAGTGTAGCCCCTACATCGTATGCGTGGCGTAGACGGGATCGTCTGACCACATGACGACCTCGCCGGCAGCGAGCGTCGCGGGCATGTCAATGATACGCTGATTGGACGAGCCGCGAAAACGCAGCGAGATATCGTGAAGCTCCTTGACGTAGGGGCCATCGACAAGCACATCGATGCAGGCAAGCATGCGATCGGTGACCTCGGTACGCCGCAGGTTCATCTCGTCGAGCAGGTCCTCAAGCAAATCGCCCGTAAAGCACCAGATGGTCTTGTTCGGAAGCTCGGCCTTCACGCGCTCGAGAAAGACCACGAGACCACGCTGATTGTCCGGCTCCATGGGCTCACCGCCCAAAAGCGTGAGCCCGCGTATGTACGAGGGTTTCATGCTCTCGATGAGCTCGTCTTCCACCTCACGCGTGAACGGCTCGCCAAAATCGAAGCTCCAGGTCTGGGGCTGAAAGCACTCCGCGCAATGATGCGTGCAGCCGCTCACGAACAGCGTCGTGCGCGTGCCCGACCCATTGGCGATGTCACAGTATTTGATCTCGGCGTAGTTCATCGAAGCGTACTTTCAGTCAAGATGAAAATGAGACAGTTGCTCAGAGCAACTGTCTCATTTTCGGATGCGGTGCGTTTTAAAGATGCATGACCCTGTCGCGGATTTCCTCGGTTCTCCCCTGGTTCCAGTATTGCGTGCCGATGTAGCCGCAGGTGCGACGCGCGACGTTCATCGTGGCCTGATCGCGGTTGCCGCAGTTGGGGCACTCCCACTCGAGCTTGCCGTCCTCCTCGACGATCTGGATCTCTCCGTCGTAGCCGCAAATCTGGCAGAAGTCGCTCTTGGTGTTGAGCTCCGCGTACATGATGTTGTCGTAGATGTAGCGCATGACATCGATGACGGCCTCGAGATTGTCCTGCATGTTGGGTACCTCGACGTAGCTGATGGCGCCACCCGGGGAGAGACGCTGGAACTCGCTCTCGAACTTGAGCTTGGTGTAGGCGTCGATTTCCTCGGAGACGTGCACGTGATAGCTATTGGTGATGTAGCCCTTGTCCGTGATGCCCTTGATGATGCCGAAGCGCTTCTGCAGGGCCTTGGCAAACTTGTAGGTGGTGGACTCGAGCGGCGTGCCGTACAGCGAGTAGTCGATATCCTCGGCAGCCTTCCACTCGAAGCACTTGTCGTTCATGCGCTGCATGACCGCAAGCGCAAACGGCGTGGCCTCATCGTCGGTATGGCTGTGACCCGTCATGTACTTGACGCACTCGTAGAGACCGGCATAGCCGAGCGAGATAGTGGAGTAACCGCCGTAGAGCAGCTTGTCGATGGTCTCGCCCTTCTTGAGGCGGGCGAGCGCGCCGTACTGCCACAGGATGGGCGCGGCATCCGAAAGCGTGCCCTTGAGGCGGTCGTGGCGGCAGCGCAGGGCACGATGGCACAGCTCGAGGCGCTCCTCGAAGATGTTCCAGAACTTCTCCTCGTCACCGCCGCTGGACAGCGCCACGTCGACCAGGTTGATGGTCACGACGCCCTGGTTGAAGCGGCCGTAGAACTTGGGCTTGGTGGGATCGTAGTTACCGGCGTTGGCCACGTTGCCATACCCATTGCCAGAGCGATCCGGCGTGAGGAAGCTGCGGCAACCCATGCAGGTATAGCAATCGCCCTCGCCTTCTACCTGACCGGCGGAAAGCTTGTACTCCTTCATCTTCTTCTCGGAGATGTAATCGGGGACCATGCGCTTGGCCGTGCATTTGGCGGCAAGCTGCGTGAGGTAGAAATACGGGGAGCCCTCGTCAACGTTGTCATCCTCGAGCACGTAGATGAGCTTGGGGAACGCCGGGGTGATCCAGACGCCCTCCTCGTTCTTGACGCCTTGATAGCGCTGACGCAGCGTCTCCTCGATGATCATGGCGAGGTCGTGCTTCTCGGCCTCGTCGCGTGCCTCGTTAAGGTACATGAAGACGGTGATGAAGGGAGCCTGGCCATTGGTGGTCATGAGCGTGACGACCTGGTACTGAATGGTCTGGACGCCGCGCTTGATCTCCTCGCGCAGGCGACGCTCGACGACCTGCTCGATCTGCTCCTTGTCGGCCTCGATGCCGAGCATCTCGAACTCCGCATAAGTCTCGCGGCGAATCTTCTTGCGGGAGACGTCGACGAAAGGCGCGAGATGCGTGAGCGAGATGGACTGGCCGCCGTATTGGCAGCTCGCCACCTGGGCGATGATCTGCGTGGCGATGTTGCACGCGGTGGAGAACATGTGCGGACGCTCGATGAGGGTACCCGAGATGACCGTGCCGTTCTGGAGCATGTCCTCGAGGTTGACGAGGTCGCAGTTGTGCATGTGCTGCGCGAAGTAGTCGGAATCATGGAAGTGAATGATGCCGTTGTTGTGGGCTTCGACAACCTCGCGGGGCAGGAGCATGCGCATGGTGAGGTCCTTGGAAACCTCGCCCGCCATGTAATCGCGCTGCACGGAGTTGACAGCAGGGTTCTTGTTGGAGTTCTCCTGCTTGACTTCCTCGTTGTTGCACTCGATAAGCGTGAGGATCTTGTCATCGGTGGTGTTGCTCTGACGCTTGAGGTTCTGGAGATAGCGGTAGATGATGTACTTGCGCGCGACCTCGAACTTGTCGAGCGCCATGATCTCATCCTCGACCATATCCTGGATTTCCTCGACCGAGACCGTGTGGCCTGCGGCCTTGCAGGCATCCTCGACGTTGAGGGCCGCATACTCGATTTGGCGCGCCGTCAGACGCTCGTCTTCGGGAACTTCCCCGTTTGCTGCTTCGATTGCGTTGGCGATCTTCGAAAGATCGAAGACTGCCTCCGAGCCGTTTCGTTTGATGATTTTCATGTTTCCCTCATGTCCCTCGTGTTCGAGTTTTTGTATGCAACGTTTTTGCGTGTGCAAGTGTGATTGCTCGATTCAGAATAGACCATATCTTGTGTTTGGGACGCCTGAAAATCCACAATATCTTGTGGATAAATTAGCTTGACATCACAAGATTTGGTATTTTCACAGGTAAAACGTATCAGGGAAGTAGATAAGCAACCTGTAACAGCTTGAAAAAAATTTCGACGAAATCCACCAACGGAAGCTCGAGTATCTTGGTCATTTACGGCGAAATAATAAGTTCCACAACTGACTAAGATATTTGGGCGTTTGAAGAATCTTGTTCGCTGTCGTGGATAGCTCATATTTTGCACGAGGCGAATCACGTAGAAAATCCGCAAGTTCGCGGTCAGAACACATCCTACCCGTGTGACCAACTTATAGGGCCCTAAAAAGGAGGGAAGACAATTGTCGCCGGAGCAGTTTTGTCTTGAGAATGAGGCAGTTGCTCTGAGCAACTGCCTCATTCTCGCCCCGGAACATTTCCCGTTTCAAAAAGAAGGGGGGGATGACGCACGCATCTCCCCTTCCCGCAAATCTCTATGGTGTCGTGACTAGACGATACCCTGGGCCATCATCGCGTCGGCAACCTTGAGGAAGCCCGCAATGTTCGCACCCATGACGTAGTTGCCCTCGTGGCCGTACTCGCGTGCGGCATCGTCAGCGGCATGGAAGATGCCCTGCATGATGCCCTTGAGCTTCGCATCGACCTCTTCGAAGGTCCAGGAGAGACGCTCGGAGTTCTGGCTCATTTCCAGGCCGCTCGTGGCAACGCCACCGGCATTGGCGGCCTTGCCCGGGAAGAACGCGACGCCGTTTTGCTGCAGGTACTGAGTCGCCTCGAGCGTAGTCGGCATGTTCGCGCCCTCGGTGAGAATCTTGCAACCGTTGGCGACAAGGTTCTTGGCATCCTCGATATGCACCTCGTTCTGCGTCGCACACGGCATGGCGATGTCGCAGGGGGTGACCCACACGCCGGCGCCCTCGTGGTATTCGACGGTCGCATGGTCGCAGCGCTTCGCGTACTCGCTCAGGCGACCGCGCTCGACTTCCTTGATCTGCTTGACAAGTTCAAGGTCGATGCCGGACGGGTCGTAGACCCAGCCCGTGGAATCGGACATGGTGACGACGGTCGCGCCGAGCTGCGTGGCCTTCTCGCAGGCATAGATGGCGACGTTGCCCGAACCGGACAGGCACACCGTCTTGCCCTTGTAGGAATCGTTGTTGCAGTTGAGGTACTCCTCGGTGAAGTACACGGCACCGTAGCCGGTTGCCTCGGTGCGAGCCAGCGAACCACCGTAGGAGAGGCCCTTGCCCGTGAGCACGCCAGTCCACTCGTTGCGGATGCGCTTGTACTGGCCGAACATGAAGCCAATCTCGCGCGCGCCCGTGCCAATGTCACCAGCCGGGACATCGGTATCGGCACCGATGTGACGCTGCAGCTCGGTCATGAAGGACTGGCAGAAGCGCATGACCTCACCATCGCTGCGACCCTTGGGATCGAAATCGCAGCCACCCTTGCCGCCGCCCATCGGCAGCGTGGTGAGGCTGTTCTTGAAGACCTGCTCGAAGCCGAGGAACTTGAGGATGGAGAGGTTCACGCTCGGATGCAGGCGCAGGCCACCCTTGTAGGGGCCGATGGCGCTGTTGAACTGCACGCGGAACGCACGATTGACCTGAACCTTGCCGTCGTCATCCACCCACGGCACGCGGAAGGTGATGATGCGCTCGGGCTCGACGATGCGCTCGAGCAGACCGGCCTCCTCGTACTCGGGATGGGCTTCGATGACGGGCTCGAGAGATTCGAGAACCTCGGTCACGGCCTGGATGAACTCAGGCTGGTCGGCGTCCTTTGCCTTGACCTGTTCGATAATGCGCTGTACGTAACTCACGGTTTTCTCCTTGTCTATGACGGGACGCGTGCATTATAGGTTTTGAAGTTCCCATAACGTTGCCGAATTAATGAAATCGAAACATTCGCGACACTACCATCGGATGGCAAACTGGACGCGTTATGGCACCCCGCATGTGCCATATCATGCAAAACTTGACACGCATGCTCAGACACGTGAAGTGACAGAGGACGGGGATAATGTCATCTGTCACCCGAGACCAGACAAAAGTGCTCCGGCGACAATTGTCTGGTCTCGCATCTGTCTGGTCTCGCCGTCCCTCGAGCATCATCCACCGTGGTAAAGTAGCAGAACATACGTTTTGGGGAGGAACCATGAGCCTGCTTCAATCTAGCGACGAATACTGGGAGTTCCTGGGACAGTGCACGCGGTGCGGACATTGCACGCAGGCCTGCGAGTCGCTCACCATGGCCGACATGACGCTCGGTGACATCGCCAAGGGTCTGCTGGATGCCCAGCGCAATGCCAGCTCAGCCGAGGAGCTTGCCATCGAGCTCGCCAGCAATCCACAGCTTACCCAGGCGGTGCGCAGCTGCTTCTTCTGCACCACCTGCAAAAACACCTGCTTCGCGCACAACAACGTCTCCGCCCTCATATACCACGCGCGTGACGACTACCAAAAGCTCGGTCTCATTCCCCGTGACACCTACTCGAGCGTCGAGGTCGATCGTGAATGGGATATCTTCACCGCCTATCGCGCCATCTACGGTATCGACCTTACCGACCTCACGCGCCATATCGAGACCGCGAACCATGACGCCGCGACGGACTGCGAAATCGCGTTCTTCCCCGGCTGCTCGCTTGCAGCCTACGCGCCCGAACTCACGCGCGAGATCTTCGAGACGCTCGACGAGTTGGGCGGCAAGGCGACGATGATCGACCATTGCTGCGGATCGCCCCTCAAGAGCGCCGGCTTCTTTGACCGCGCCGAGGCGCTCTGCGACCGCAACTGCGCCGAAATCGCCTCTTCGGGAGCCCACACGCTCGTCTGCGTATGCCCTGGCTGCAAAAACGCCATGCAGGCCGCCCTCGACCGCAATGGCATGGACGTGCGTGCCGTGAGCCTCTCGGCGTTCCTCCTCGAGCACGGCTTCACGCCCAAGCATCCGCTTCCCGAGGGGAATTACTGCATGTCCAAGGCATGCCAAGACCGTGATGGCAGCTGCTTGGATGCCACCCTGGAGGTGCTCGGCCTCGACGGAGACACCGTCGAAATCTTCCACGGCTGCTGCGGCGCCGGCGGTGCGGTCAACTCGTTTGAGCCCGACCGCGTGGACGGCCAGACCGAGCTGAAGCTCTCCTTCGCGCCCGAGGGTTCGACCGTCGTGACCATGTGCCCCACTTGCACCTATACCTATGCCTTCTACCTGATGAACCACCCGCGCGGGCTCGGCAACAAGCACTATGCCGAGCTGCTCTTCGACACCCAAATAGATTGGGACCTCGTCTACGCGCAACTCTCGGGCATGTGGACGGGCGAGTACGGTCCGTGGCTTTCGCAAGTCTTCGCATAGAAGGGGATGATGAGCATGAACGCACATGAGATGACAGACGCGGCTCCCGTTGCCATCATCGGCTTTGGCGCTGCTGGCTTCAACACCGCCGTCGGCTTGCGAACGAACGGGTACACGGGCCCCATACGCGTGTTTTCAGACATCGAAACGCTTCCCTACAGCCCCATACTCACTTCCTACTACGCGGGCGGAGAGCTCGATTACGAGGAATGCTTCCCGTGGAGCCAGGCCGAGATCGACGAACTCGGCCTCGACATCGTGCAGGAAGGTCCCGTCATCAAACTCGATACCAAGGACCATCTCGTATATACGAGCCAAAACTCCTATCCGTACTCCAAGTGCGTCATCGCGTCGGGCTCCGTCCCCACGCCCGTCGGCTTCCCACGCGATTGCGGCTATGCTCCCCTCATGCTCAGGACCATGGACGACGCCGAACGCCTCAAGGCCGCCATCACTAACTCCGGCTGCAAGCGCATGCTCGTGAGCGGTACTTCCATGGTCTCTCTCAAGACGGTCGAGGCGTGCCTCAACCGCGGCGTGGAGGTCACGCTTGTCGGCATCATGGACCACGTGCTCGACATGAACGCACTGCCCCAGGCAGCCGAGCGTTTCGAGCGGGGCCTCGTCGCGCAGGGCGTCACCCTCAAGCTCGCCAACCCCATCAAGGCGGTCGAGGTCATCGATGATGCCACCCACCCCCTCGGCCGTCGCCTCGAGGTCACGTTTGCCGATGGCGATGTCGAGAGCTTTGACGAAATCTTCGTCGCCCACGGCATGCGCAACAACCTCGGCTTCGTCGAGGAAGGGTCCCTCGCGATGGATCGTGGCATCATAGTCGACGAGTTCATGCGCTCAAGCGACCCGGACGTCTATGCCGCCGGTGACGTCGTGCAGGCGACCGAGCTCATCAGCGGCGAGAAGCGCATCGTCGGCATCTGGAAGAACGCTGCGCTCCAAGGCGCATGCGCAGGCCGGGCAATTGCCGCCGAGCTTGCCGGCAACGAGCCTTCACGGCCCTGTCTCGAATCGCTCGCGATGAACACCATCTGCGTACGCGAGACGCTTTTCATCTCAGCCGGCACCATCATGCTCGATGACAATAGTCGCGTGGAGACGGAAGTCGACGACACCATGACCGTCGTGCGCATCTTCGAGGGCGACGGCGACACGCGGCGCCTCATAGGCTTCAACATCGCATGCGATGTAGACGAGCCAGGCGGGGATGCCTACGACCTGGGCGCCATGCTCACCATGCGCATACGCGAGGACTGCTCCCGAGCGGGGAAATGAGACACTTGCTCAGAGCAAAGTCTCGTTTTGCAGAGAAGGATGAGAGATGACCGATAAGAAAGCCCGTCGCTTCAACCTGACCACGTGGATACTCATATCGCTTGTCGCGGGCATCATCGTGGGCCTCGCGTGCAGCTATCTCATTCCGGCTGGCTCACCCGCCGATGACATCTTCATCGAGGGCATCTGCTATGTCTGCGGCCAATGGTTCGTGCGCCTCATGCAGATGCTCGTCGTGCCACTTGTCTTCTGCTCGATCGTCTGCGGCGCGGCGTCCATGAGCGACCCCAAGATGCTCGGAAAGGTCGGCATCGGCACCATCGCAATCTACCTGCTCACCACGGCGCTTGCCGTCGTCATCGCCATCATGCTCGCCGAAGTCTGCAAACCGGGCATGGGGCTTGACATGGCAGCCGTCGTCACCGTCGAGCCAACCGTGACGACGACCGAGCAAACCTTCGCCGACATGCTCATCAACATCATTCCCAAGAACGTCGTGACGGCGATGAACAACGGCGACATGCTTCCCATCATCTTTTTCGCCCTCATGCTCGGCTTCATCTTGGGACGTCTTGGCAAGAAGGTCGCCACGGTCAATCGCTTCTTCACGCAGTTCAACGCCATCATGATGAAGATGATCGGCGTCATCTTGCGCGTCGCCCCCATCGGCATCTTCTGCCTCATCACGCGCACCTTCTGCAATCTGGGCATCTCGGGCGTACTGCCCATGGTCAAGTTCATCGGCACCGTGTACCTCGGACTTGCCGTGCAGCTGCTCGTCGTCTATATGCTCATCCTCTTCATCGGCACGCGCCTCAACCCCTTCCACTTCCTGCACAAGTTCTGGCCGGTCATGGCATTCGCGTTCTCCACGAGCTCGAGCAACGCCACCATCCCGCTCAACATGGAGACGCTCGAGAAGAAGATGGGTGTCGATAACCGCGTCGCCTCCTTCACCATCCCGCTGGGCGCCACCATCAACATGGACGGTACCGCCATCATGCAGGGTGCCGCCGTCGTCTTCATTGCCCAGGCATTTGGCATTGACCTCACGTTCGCCGCACTCGTCACCGTCGTGCTCACGGCCGTGACCGCCTCCATCGGCACGGCCGGCGTACCCGGCGTGGGCACTATCATGCTCGCCATGGTCTTCGACTCCATCGGGCTTCCCGCCGAGGGCGTCGCAATGATCATGGGCATCGACCGCCTCCTCGACATGGGTCGTACTGCCATCAACATCACGGGCGATGCCGTCGTCACAACCGTCATGGCGAACTTTGTCAGATTGCTCGACAAGGACGTGTACCGCAACAAAGACTACGGTGCGATCAGCGAGTCGGAGCTCGATGCGCCGACCGATCCCGTCGATTATGATGAGTTTACCGAACATGGCGATCCCACCGAGGTCGGCGAGCAGGGAGAGCCTGATCGATTCAAGGACATGGACTACCCACGTGTCGGCAAGGGAGCAGATGATGAGTAACTACCAAGTTGAGGACCTGATCCTCGAGCATGACGAGAAACGCATTTTCGGTCGCATCTATCTTCCCGACGAAGCCGCGAATGGCAAGCGCGTGCCGCTCGTGATCTGCGCCCATGGCTTCGGCGGCAACAACGAGTCCTGCGAAGCCTACGCACGCGAGTTCGCAAAACGCGGCTATGCGGCCTACTGCCTCGATTTCTGCGGTGCGGCTAACTCCAAATCGAGCGGCGATACGAGCGAGATGACCATCTTCACCGAGCAGGCTGATATGGAGGATTCCTACACGGAGCTTGCAGAGCTCGGCTACGTCGATCTCAATAACGTCTTCCTCTTTGGCATGAGCATGGGTGGCGCCGTTGCCGCACTTGCTGCCGCAAACAAGAGCAACCTCATCAAGGGTCTCATTCTGCTTTATCCCGCCTTCAGCATCCCCGGCGACGTACGACGCGCGTGGCCCAATCGCGATGAGTTTCCCGAGAGCTTTGGCATCTTCAACGCCGAGGTCGGTCGTGCCTTCATCGAGGCAATCTATGACTTCGACTTTTACGAGCACATCACCAAATACGCCGGTCCCGTACTTATCTTGCACGGCATGAGCGACGACATCGTCGCATCGGGCTATTCCGTACGCGCCGTCAACATCTACCCACGCGCAGATCTCGAGCTCATCGGAGAGGTCGGTCACGGCTTTACGGGCGGTGCCTTCAAGTACGCCGTACGCAAGATCGTCGGCTTCCTCGATGAAGAGGCCGATCTTCCCGACGAGTCAGGCCTTAACGGCGACCTGAACTTCAAAGGCGGCGGGATGTTCGGCTAAGCACAACGCGGGCTTGCTTTCGCACCCGATGAGACACATTGGACAGGTACATCTGTCTCATTGCATGCAATGAGACAGATGTACCTGTCCAATGTGTCTCATCGGCTCCATCCCCATCCTCGGGCGACTATGACTGACTATGCAGGCCGCGCCCCTCGATGACGATGTAGTGAACCGCCATCGGACCATGAACGCCCTCGACGCGCACGAGCTCGATGTCCGCCGTCGCTGACGGGCCGCTGATGAAGCAAATCTGCGAGGGAAGGTTCTCGCCCGCCGGCGCACCCTCTTCGTCGAGCACCGCAAGCCAGTCGCCCATGGTCGCCTTCACATCGGCCGCGTTGACGATGGCGATGTGAACGGTTGGCAGCAGGCTGATGGAACGGCCGCATTTCTCGCTGCACGGCTGAACAATGGTCGCGGTCTCTGCGATGCCGCCCTGGGCAAACGTGATGCCGTAGCGTGCGACATTGCATGCATCGACCATGGCATCGCGACCGGCCGTCGCATCCCAGCGCGTAAGGTCCGTGACTGCATCACACTTCTCGAGCGCATCGGGGATGTGCATTTTCTCGATGCGGTGATCGTCTGCATAGACGACCGAACCGGCCTCGTCATCCGCCTCGATGATATCGACGATCGCCTGGGCAACCTCCGCCGACTTGCAACGACGCACGCTCACTTGCACCTTCTGCGCCTCGTCGACAAACATATCGACGAGCTGCGGATGGTCGAGGCCATCGGTGAGGCGCGCGGGAGGGTTCTTCTCGTAGTCGAGCGGCTGCACATCCTGCGGAACAGCCTCGTGTCCCAATTGCCGGGAGATGGGAGCCAGGAAGCTCTCGAGTGTTGCGCGCTCCATCATGCACCGCCCTTCTGGTCCTTGTCATCATGCTCGGCTTTGCGTTCCTTGGCACGGGCCGCATTATGCTCGGCCAGCCAGGTGCGGAAGCGATACGGCGCGATGACATCGAAATCACGTGACGAAGTCCAGCTGCCGAGCACGGGAATCCAGGCGCTGCGCTCGTCGAGTGATGATTTGCCGCGGGTAAGGATGTTCATGACGGGACGCCCGAGGCGCATGAGCGCCATGTACAGCGGACTGCTCGACCACATGGCTTGCATGGCCTTGAAGATGGGCACCTCGATCTTGTTGTTCTTGCCCTCGTCGACAATCGCGATGCGATGGTCGCGCACGAGGTCGTGTATGGGGATGCGCACCGGGCAGTGCTCGGTGCAGGCGCCGCAGAGGGTGCAGGCAAAGGTCATCGCCTTGGCGTTGGCATCGTCATAGCCCACGAGCTCGGGCGTGAGCACGAGACCCATGGGGCCCGGGTAGATGGACCCGTAGCCATGTCCGCTGATATGGCGATACACGGGGCAGATGTTGAGGCAGGCACCACAGCGGATGCAGCGCATCATGGGCTCGAACTCGGTATCGAGCAGCTTGTGACGCCCGTTATCCATGATGATGCAGTGGACCTCGGCCGGTCCATCCAGCTCGCCCTCATGGCGCGCGCCGGTATCCACGCTGAAATACGCCGTCATCTTGGAGCCTACCGCGCTCTTGGGCAGCAGGGCCATGAAGATGTCAAGGGACTCGAGTGTAGGGACGATGCGGTCGATGCCGACAAAGACGATCTGCACTGGCGGGAAGCTGTCAACCATGCGGCCGTTACCCTCGTTGGTGACAAGCGTGACAGAGCCGGTCTCCGCCACCGCAAAGTTGCAGCCGCGTATGCCCACCTGAGCACTCAGAAATTCGGGGCGCAGCATCTTGCGCAGGAAGTGCGTGATGTGCTCGGGGACGTTATCGCCATCATATCCGCACTCCTTGCGGTAGAGCTCGGCGATGTCATCGCGCGTATGGTGAAGCGCAGGCACGACGATGTGCGAGGGCATGTCACAAGCCGTTTGCAGAATGTTCTCGGCACAATCGGTCTCGATGACCTCGACGCCCGCCTCCTCGAGCACGTGGTTGAGGCCGATTTCCTCGGTCATCATACTCTTGGATTTGACGGCCTTGAAGGCGCCGTGGTTCTCGAAAATATCGAGCGCCTCCCAAAGCGCCTGATTGCCCGTCGATGCAAAGTGCACGTTCACGCCATGATCGCTCGCGTTCTGCGCGAACTGCTTCACGTAGTAGTCGAGGTTCTTGGTGACGTGATCGCGTATATCCATTGCCGTCGTACGCAGACCCTGCCAATCCGGCTCCGCCTCGACGAGCGCGGCGCGCTTCTGATAGAAAGTCTCCTGCGCCGTCTGGATTGCCTGATGCTTGAAGTCGTCCTCGATGCACTTTGCGACGCGCTGCCGCAGGGACTCCTCGGTATCGTACAGAATTGCCATGGTTACTCCCTCGCATCCAAAATCTGCGCGATATGCATGACGCGGATGTCGCGGTCAATCTCACCTCGCGCGTACAATCGCGCAAGTGCTCCCTTGATGTTCATGAGACAGGGCACGTCGGCACCGCACACGACATCGGCACCCGTCTCGGCGATGGTCATGCACTTCTCCTTGACGATTTCCGCCGAAATCTCCGGCTCCTTGAAGGAGAAGGTTCCGCCAAAGCCACAGCAGCGCTCGGCATGCACCATCTCGATGTATTCGAGCCCCTTGACGGCCTTGAGCAGCTGGAGGGGTTGTTCCTCGATACCGAGAAAGCGCGTGACGTGGCAGCTCTTGTGATAGGTGACCTTGTGATGGAAGCTCGCGCCCACATCGGTCGTGTTCAACTGATTGACGATGAAGTCCGTGAACTCGAACATGCGCGGCCTAATGCGCTCGAGCTTGTGCAGGTACTCCACGTCCTCGAGCACCGTGGGATAATCGTTGATGATGGCGTTCATGCACGAGCCCGTGAGCGAGACGATCGTCTCGTATTGATCAAGGTCGTACGCGTCGAGTATGTTCTTGGCGACGGGTATGGTCTCCTTGGCGTATCCCGAGTTGAGAAGCCCCTGTCCGCAGCAGACTTGCTCTTCGGGCATCTCGACCTCACAACCGAGGCGCTCGAGCACGTTGACCGCGGCAATGCCGATTTCGGGATAGAACATGTCGACCATGCAACCGGGGAAAAACGCAACCTTCATGCGATTCGTACTCCCTCCAGAAATTCTCGCGGGATTTTGTCCCTCCCATTGTATTCGTTTTGAAGAAGAATTTGCGCACGTTGCACACGCCGTAGACGCAATTGTCGTGCATGGACGTCCAACGATGCCCCCTGATTTGCGGTATCATGCGAAAAGTTATATGTGAATTATGTTGGGAGAAATCATGGAGCTCTTGAGAAAGTGGAATTCGATCAGCCTCATCTGGCGCATCGTCATAGGCCTGGTCATCGGTGCGGTCCTGGGCGTGTGCTCCCAGGCATTTGCATGGGACCAGATCATGATCATCGACCTACTGGGCACGCTGTTCGTCAGTGCGCTGAAGGCCGTCGCCCCCATCCTCGTCTTCTTCCTGGTTCTGAGCGCACTTGCCAACGCCAAGACCGCCGGCTCCATGAAGACCGTCATCCTGCTCTACATCGTGTCGACGATTCTCTCGGCGTTCATCGCCGTGCTCGTGAGCTTCGTCTTCCCCGTCGACATCACGCTGGCCAATCCGCCCGAAGACGTCGCCGCCTCCCCCGAAGGCATCGGCGCCGTGCTTCTCACGCTCGTGACCAACATCTTCTCCAACCCCGTCGATGCGCTCATGAAGGGCAACTTCATCGGCATCCTGGCATGGGCGATCGTCCTCGGCATCGCGCTGCGTAGTGCCAGGCAGTCCACCAAGTCCGTCTTCGAGAACATCTCCGAGGCAATCACGCGCGTCGTGCGCTGGATCATCAATCTCGCGCCGTTCGGCATCCTCGGCCTCGTCTACACGTCCGTATCCACGAGCGGTCTCGAGATCTTCACCTCCTACGGCGCGATCATCCTGCTGCTCGTCGGTTGCATGCTGCTCATCGCCCTCGTGGTCAATCCCATCATCGTCTTCGTCTGCATCCGCAAGAACCCCTATCCGCTCGTCCTGCGTTGCCTCAAGGACTCGGGCATCACGGCGTTCTTCACGCGTAGCTCGGCGGCAAACATCCCCGTCAACATGGAGCTGTGCCAGAACCTCGGCCTGAACAAGGATAACTACTCCGTCTCCATCCCGCTCGGCGCGACCATCAACATGGCGGGCGCGGCCGTCACCATCTCGATCATGACCATGGCGACCGTGCACCTGCTCGGTATCCAGGTTGACTTCCCCACGGCAGTCGTCCTGAGCATCCTGTCCGCCGTTGGTGCCTGTGGTGCATCGGGTGTCGCTGGTGGCTCGTTGCTGCTCATCCCGCTTGCCTGCTCGCTGTTCGGCATCGGTCAGGACATCGCCATGCAGGTCGTCGCCGTCGGCCTCATCATCGGCGTCATCCAGGATTCCTGCGAGACTGCGCTCAACTCCTCCTCCGACGTGCTGTTCACAGCATCCGCCGAGTACATGGTACGCCGCAAGAAGGGCATCGAGTTCTTCCCCGGCAAGGACGCTCCGCTGCCCGTCGAGGAGATCGAGGCTGACAAACTTGACGAGGCGCAGCTCGAGGGTACCGAGGACACCTGGGCCGCCAAGGAGATTGGTTAGAGGGAAGCGAGTGCAATGTCTTTCTCCGACTCGCTACTCGAAATACCCGCGAGCAAAGACCTTTTGCCTCACGTCACGCCCGCCATGGTGCAAGATGAGCTGGCTCATAAAGACCGCATCCCCAAGCTTCATTTCACGCACGATAGGCCGTTTCGCTGGTTTTGCGCCATCGACGACATCGGCCAGATCGAAAAAACAGACCTCACGCATCTCGCCAGCCAGATGCTCATGATGGTGCGGCTCGATGATGTGGAAGCACTGGAGCAGATCCTCCCCAACGCTTCCTATATCGCCTGCATTGATGACATCGATACTGTCATGTGCATCCAGAATCTATTCGTAACCATGTACATGTGGGAGAATACCCTCGACTACATCGTCATGAAAAACGGAGCCATTGGCGAGCTCCTGGACGCAAGTACTTCCATTCTGCGCAACTTCGTCTTTGTTTCCGACAACAACTTCAATGTCATTGCTCGTACTACTGAGATTGACCCACCAGATGATCTACATCGCTCCATAATCGAAAACGGTTGCCTCACCCAAGTCACCATTGCCGAGGAGCGTTTTCGCCTCCCGGAAGAGACCTTCTATACGCGCGGGGCATCAGACATCACGCCATTCGACCGCGTTTCATTCCCCATTCACATCCACCACGCATACTTCGGGTCCATCTCGATGTCGTGCAACGAGAAATCGGATACCCCCGGCCTCCGAGATGCGTTTCTCATCCTCGCAAACCACGTGCAAATGGCTTGTGAGCGTCTATGGGCAAAGGAAACGATGCGGGAAACACCCTCATTCTTCTTTTTCGAAAGGTTGCTACGTGGCAATGCAGTCACCGACGAATATGTTACAGCACAACTGGAGGAAAACGGTCTTCCCGAAAATGGCCTGTACAAGGTCGTGCTCTTCGATGTGGATCCGAGCATTGAGCCCGAAAAGGCTTATACGCTCAACAAAACCGCATCGACCCTCAATAACGGACATGTACGATGTTTCCCCTTCGAACATGCCGTCATCGCCGTCCTGTATGGCTCTCGTATCGATGGGGAGCTATCTCACCGCAAAACCATAGAAGAGGTAACCGAGCGCATATATGGGGGACTTGACATCGTAAGTGCAGTGTCCTCAGTCTTCTCGGGTATCGAGAATTTGGCCTTCGCCTATCGGCAAGCGCAAATTGCCCTCGGTTTTAGACTCTCCATTGACCGAGAGAGAAGTATCGACGGAATCACGGACCCTCGCGGCATATACATGTTCGAGGATGCACTCCTCTACTACCTGATAGACGCTACAGAACGAGACGAAGCCTTCATGGAGTTCACCTTCAACACGTCTATCGTCAACATCCTCTGGGAAGAGGATGTGAATAATGGCACCGATTATCTGAAGATTCTCTGGTTCTATCTGAAAAACGAGCGCAATGCCACGAATACCGCCCAGGAGCTTCACATGCATAGAAACACGGTGCTCTACCACATAGACAAGATTCAGCAGCGTTTCGATTTCGACATGGGCCTCAAATCGGCCCGCGATTGGATGCTTGTCTGCTTCAAATCGCTCTTCTCGCGTCTTTCCGGCGAATCTCTCTCGACAATCTTCAGCGTAAACCGCTAGATTCACAAAGAACGGCCTGCATCCGGGTCATGCAGCTCGCCTGATTCTCCAAGTCGCGATTTACCCTTCTTGTAAACATGGGCTGGATCCATGAGCAGGCTCGCTCCGCACGCCGCGCATACATGCGAGCCAGTGACGTTTTTGAAACGGCATTCGGGGCACCGATGCACGTAGACAGCCGGAGGCGTCTCACCTCGACATCGTCCACAGTTGAAGCAGTAATGGCACGATCCCATGCATCCCCCCTCAGGATATCTCTCAAAAAGACAAGGAGCCCCTCCGTATAAAAAGGGGCTCCTCGCTTAATGCATGATCGGTTCTACAGGTGGTCACCCTCGAGGATGCCCTCGGCGTCATCCTCGGCAATTTCCCTGGCACTTGCCTGGTCATCGGCAATCTTGCCGGCAACACTTGAGCGCACGTTGGGAAAGAGGAAGAGCGAGACGATGGCCGCGACGCAAACGCAGGCGGCGCCCACGTAGATTCCCTGGTAATAGGGCAGACCATCAACCATGCCCGTAGCGGCGATGGCCAAAGGCGAAACAATATAGGATGCGATGAGGAACATACCGAAGTTCTGGAACGTCGCCTGAATTCCGCCGATGATGCCATAGTGCTCGGGCTTCACGCCGGGAAGCAGCGTTGGCAGCATCTTGGTAAAGGGCATCACACATGCCATGAGCACGGGTTGCAGGCAGAACAGAATCCAGGTATAGGGACCGTAGGGCAGGAAGAACACCAAAGCGAAACAGATGGCTGTGCCCAGCAAGCAGATAATGAAGGGTGCACGCATATTCTTGAACAGCTTGGCAAACACCACAGGCAGGGCCATTGACGCAATGCAGGCGATAACCGTGTTGATCGTGGACATATCGCCAGCAACAGGCGCCATAGCAGGATCACCCATAAGCGTCGTTACGGCGGGAACCATGTACGAGCCGTTGATATTGGTCATGCCAAATACCAGGAACGCGGTGATGCCGATGGCCCAAACACGCCAGTCCTTGAGGACTTCCTTAGCATACTGACCGACTGGTTCCGAGGACCTGTGCTCATTGGGATGCTTGCGATACACGGCGAACCATGCAATCAGGCCTATTACAATGAGGCCAAAGCTAATCCACCAAGCTTGGTGGATTTCGGGAAGGTGAGAACCGACGTAAATGGCAAGTGCCGCACCGGCCGACATGCCAGCGGTGTACACACCCATGGCAAAGGAGTTGGCCGTCCCGGGAAACCACAGGCGCAGAAGTTTGGCAGAGTTGGCGTTGAGCGCCGCAACTCCCGTGCCCATGAAGAAGCTCGCGATAAAGAGGCCCCAGTAATCAACGACAAAGCAGCGAGCCAAGGCTCCAAGAGCCGCCACGGCAAAGGCAACGAAAAACACCTTACCCAAGCCGACACGGTCAGCGAGTACACCACCGGCGATACAGAGCAGCACACCCGAAAAATACGGAATGGACATGATCATGGAGAATGCCATAGGCTCGCATTGATACTCCTGCATGACCATCAGCGCGGCACCGCCGGGAATGATGAATGAAAATTGAAGCGCTATGAGGAGAATGGTCATTCCTATGAGAATGGCCCATCTCCACGGAAGCAGCTTTTCCTCTTGCATGTTCCCTCCTTGTTTGCAAGCTCATGCTCGCCATAAGTCAAAAGCCGACCTTGAAGCCAGCACGAACGAACGTTTTGTATTCCCGGGGATGCCCGTCTGGACACCCCCGGGCTCTCGATCTTCCCTAGCGCGGGAAAATAACCATCTGAGACTTCATTTCAGCCTCAGCCTTCTTGGCCTTGGCCGCGAGTTCCTCGACAGGACCGTAAACCATCACGCCTGCCTGGCAGTGATGCACGCAAGTCGGAAGTTTGCCAACGGCCGTGCGTGCCGCGCACAAGTCACATAGATGGGTAGGGACGGGAATGTTATTGAACTCCCACTTCCCGTCCGACGTCTCGAACGGGCCCATGGTGACGAGCCTGATGCCAAAGTCGCCCTTGGGCATGTCATGCTCCTTCTTGCAGGCTACCTCACAGGCATGGCAGCCCGAGCAGTACTCGTAATCGATCATCAGACCATATTCGCCTCTGGTCATTGCTTGTTCCTTTCTCCTTGTGGCTACCAGCTACCTGATGCCGTCATAGAAGCTCGGCGTATCCGTCTTATGAGACGGGCCGTGCGTATAACCGCTTCCACGAGTCACTTGATAAGTGGGCTGGTTCTCCTTCGTCATGGTGTCGGGTGTGGCCGGATACACCTTGGCAATGGAGCTCTTAATGGGGGCACCGTAACCCGACGGGCCGTTCTCGCCCATGGGAATGAGGTTGTTCGGATTGCAGTCAAACACGCCGAACAGCTCCGGCTCGGCGGCCTCTTTCTCCGGGAACCACCAGCCATGCTCCGTGGAGATGACGCGCGGGTCGAGCGTATCGTTGTACCGAGCAACCTGGCGGCACTTGCCCATCTGGTTCTCGATCCAAGCCCACTGCCCCTCGGCGATGCCGTATTTTGCGGCGGTGTCCGGATGAATGTCGAAATACGGGACCGGATGCAGCTCGCGGCTCGTCGTATCGGGCTGGCGCCACTCGGAGTGGAAGAACTCGAACGAGCGCTTACCCGTGGTGAGGACCAGCGGATATTCCTCAGATAGCTGAGGGGTGCTGTAAGGACTCGAGGGAGGTTCCTCGTAGAAGGGCAGCGGATCCATATCCCACGCATCAAATAGCACGGGGGCCAGTTCGTAGAGACCGGTAACCGTATTGAAACCGGGCTCGCCATCAGGACGCAGCAGGCCGTTCTCGTGCTTGAAATAACGGAAGGGATGATAGTACCAACCGCCCGCTTCCTCGAGCTCTTCCATTGAGTCAAAACGGCAATCCGGCGCCGTCTGCATACGCCAGTTCATGTAATCGCGCGGCGTTTGCACCCACTCCGGCCACAGCTCAGGCGCAAGACGATGGCCAAGGTCAATCATAATCTGCTCGTCTTCCTTGGCCTCGTAGTAGCTACCCGTCTTGGTGAGAGAACGAATCGGGTCGAACCATACGCGGACGCAATCACGCTCGTTGGACATGGCACAGGGCAGAAGCAAATCGGCACAGGCACTCGCAAACGGAGTCATGAACATGTCGATATCGCAGATGAAATCGACCTTGTCCATCGCGCGGTAGATACGCGGGGCATCCTGGCCCATATTTGCGATGGGATTGGAAGATTGAATCCAGAGCATGCGCACCGGACGCGGGTCGCCCTTTTCGTCCTTGCCTGTCTCGATGGCATCGAGAATTGCATCAGATTGCGAGCTTGCCGTGAAACCAGACTTCTTGAGCGGATACTTGGAATTGCCGAGGCGCTTCTCGACCATGCCCTCTTTAAGATACTCAATGCCGGAGTTGTAGCCAAACTCGAGACCACCGGCCTGATCAATAAGGATGTTACCGCCGGGATTGTCAATGTTGCCGGTAATGCCTGCAAGGTCGGCGATGGCAAGAGCCGTCTGCGTTCCGATCTTGGACATGTCAACGGCAAGACCCCACTGGATGGTGGAGGGGTTCGACTTCGCATAAAAGCGCGCAGCCTCAATAAGCGTGTCCTTGTCGACCCAGCAGATTTCGGCGACCTTCTCAGGAGGATACTCTTGCACGCGCTCCTTGAGCTCTTCGAAGCCATAGCACCATTTCTCGACGAACTCATGGTCATAGAGGTCTTCGTTAATGATGACGTTCATCATGCCAAGAGCCAGCGCCGCATCAGTACCAGGACGCAGGCGCAACCAGTATTTGGCACGGCTGCCAATCCAGGTGAGCTGCGGATCGACGCTGATAAGCTCACTACCACGCTTCATAGCCTCGACAATCCAATGCCCGAGGAATGCATCCGAATTGCATACGACCGGATTCGTGCCCCAGAGGACGATGCACCCGGGAACCTTCCAATCCTCATCCTCCTCATAGCGCCTATCGCGGAACTGCGACATATCCGCAACCCACTGGTTGCCCATAACCACATAGCACAGCGCCGTACGAGGCAGCATGCAGCTATCACCAGAGAGGAAGCACAGGGTGAGATCCGGACCACCGAAGTTCGCGTACTGATTATGGGCGATAACCTGAGAAACATTGCGCCCGGTACCAATCATCGAGATGATGGACTCCGGTCCGCTCTCTTCCTGGAACTTACGAACGTTCTTCTCGATGATTTCGTAGGCCTCGTCCCAGCTAATGCGCTCCCAGGTATCCTGGCCGCGCTCATTGCGAGCACGCTTCATGGGATACTTCAAGCGGCTCTCATGATTCACGAGCTCGGGAAGTTCAAGGCAGCGCATGCAAAGCCTGCCCTGGTTAAACGGGGAGTTGGGATCACCCTCGACCTTGACGAGCTTATCGTTCTCGTCGGTATAAAAGATGACCTGGCATCCCTCGTGACAACCAGGGCCCGACCACATCGTAGTTCGCGTGGCAGTAAGGTCGCCCTCTTTCCATCGCAGCTTCTTAGGGTACAGATCAAGGTTGTACTCGTTGTTGTACTCCATTCCTTCTCCTCTCTAACGCCTCTTTCAATGCCGTCATGCAGATTTCTGACATGCTGGCCACACTGGCTTCATGCTATGAAATTGGCCTATGGGGTCGTAATGGCAAAAGCTCCAAAGATTGAGTCGCGCTTTTGGAACATCCTCCATAGGTACGACAAAAGCACTGCCCATATACTCACGGCACACGTTCGTAAAAGATTCAGGGGAGTGCAATGAGCAAGGCGTATGTCAAAACAGCAATAGCGGCGTGCCTCATCATGAGTGCAATGATTGCCGGCACGGTAAGTTTCGGGTTCTTCATGGACCCCGTTACAAACAGCATGGGGTTCGAGCGCGCGACGTTTTCGCTATACTTCAGCCTCATCACCATTGTCGGAACCATCACCTTGCCGATTTACGGTCGCCTAATAGAGCGGTTCGGCACGCGCCCGTTCGTAATCTTTGGCGGAATATGGACGGGTGTCGCGATGGCCGCGCTCTCGCTTTGCCAGTCTCTTCCCGCGTTCTATATCGTGGGTTGTCTCGTCGGGCTCGGCTTCTTCGGGTGCAGCTACGCTGTCGTACCCGTCATCGTTTCGGAATGGTTCGTCGAGAAAAACGGTTTCGTTATGGGCTTGACCGCAGCATGCGGTGGCATCGTCGCCATGATATTGAGTCTCGTGTTTCCCGCTTTCATCATCCAATTCGGCTGGTCTAATGGTTATGTACTCCTGGGAGTCATCGTCTTCGCACTTACCACCCCGGTAGGCTTGTTTCTCCTTCGCTCGAAGCCGAGCGACGTTGGCCTTGCCCCCTATGGTGCAAATGCGACTCCCGCACAATCCTCAAATACCGATGTGTCTGGATTGAGCTTTGCTCAAGCACTGAGAACCCCTCAGCTCTGGGTGGTTGCTCTGGGGTTCATGGTGCTGGCAATCACGGTCACGGTCACCCAACACCTCGCGGCCTTCTTCGTGAGCATCGGCTTCGATGCTGTCATGGCGGGTATATTCATGTCTGTCATATCCGCTGGCATCATCGTCACAAACTTCGGTGCCGGCATACTCGCCGACAAAATGGGATTGATGCGCGCCTTTATCCTATGCTCTGTTTTGTTAGCGCTTTCATTCGTGCTCCTACCGATCACGGCGTCCATTCCGCTCATCTGTATCGCACTTGTGTTGATGTCGATTGGCAACGCTAACACCACGCTTTTTGCGCCCATGATGACCCAGACTATTTTCGGTATACGTGATTACGCCTCAATTTGGGGTGTCATCAGCATGGCATCTGTGCTCGGGCAGGCCGTAGGTGCTCCTTGTTGGGGTCTTGCCTATGACCTTACCGGCGGATACGAAATCGCCATGTTCATCTCAGCTGTCCTAGTCTGCGTTTCCGCTATCGCACTTTTCGGAGCAAGCAAGACAGGGCGCGCGTGACCCCCCCCCTCGCCTCTGCCCTCCCAGAGGCAAATGAAGGCGGGTTTCGCATTATTATGCGGGGCCCGCCAAATTTATTGCCGTTCGTAAATTCCTGTCAGACAAGGATGCCTGGGCCACCAAGGAGATTGGCTAGAGGGAAGCGAGCCCTAGCGGAATGATCTGCCAGCCATCGCATACGCACTGCCAAGGATCCCTAGTCGCTGACCGCAATCCGCGCCCAGCTGCCAAGGATTCCCGGCCCCTGACCGTCAGATGCCAAGAACAGCGGTCACTGACCGCAAAGTATGGCGAAATAGCACGGCTTAACGGGTTATATCGGTCACAGGCCGGCAATGAGAAATGCGGTCGAAATGAATTTCTCATCAGACCGTCTAGCAAGCATCGAGAAACAATTTCATGTGCTCGCACGCTGCGTTTGTCCGGACTTTGCCGCAAGATGGCCCGATTCCGCTCTGGTTTCACTCCGATTTCGTACAGATTCTGGGGGTGGATGGCCCGGACGACTCCGTCCTAGTATGTGCGCTCGACGAACTAAGCCGTCATGTGCGGAAGGTGCGCACGGCACATAACACGAGGAGATCGGATTCGAAGCACAGGCCCCTGCGATTATTGAAATAGCAGTCAAAATGTTTATACTATGTTTTAACATTTTGATGAGTGTCAAACAGGGGGCAGTCATGGAAGCTACGCTTAAAAAGTGGGGGAACAGCCAGGGAATACTCATTCCAAAAAGCCTCTGCGAATATCTTGGCATCAGCATCGGCGATCATCTCGAAATTGAAGAGTCAAATGGAGCAGTCACCATGAAGCCTATCCAGAAACGATACACACGATCTAAAAAACTTTCGGCATCTGATTTGTTTTCCGATTGGGATGGACCATATCAAGCACCGGCAGATTGGAATTTGCAAGGCGCAGAAATTGACTGGGGCAAGCCAACTGGCGAGGAATTGCCATGGTGAGCATTTTCGATCAGGGAGATATCATCGAGGTCAACCTCGATCCAACCCTCGGCCATGAACCTCAAAAAACGAGGCCTGTTCTCGTGATAAGCGCGAGCGATTTCAACATGAGGTCGAGTCTCACGGTGGTAGCCCCCATAACATCAATCAATAATGGCTATCCAATGCACGTGTGCCTATCTGGCGATGAAAGCGCCAAGGGCTATGTATGCGTCGAACAATTGCGCGCCATCGATCTCATAGCACGAAAAACCACATACATTGGCACCGCCTCGCCTGAAACAATGGATGCCGTGCTCACGCGCGTCGGCGCAGCATTCGGAATCTAACTCCATCAAAACATGAGGCGGCTCTGAATTGAACCGCCCCGTCTTCATTATTCAGCCCTACGTGCATGTTGCAGCGATGCGCTTCCTACAGCGCCGCGAGCACCTCGCCAACGCTGCGTTTGACCTCGGCCTTGGCCTTCTCGACGTCGATGGTCTTGTACTCGCCATCTTCGTAGAGCACCTCGCCGTCGCACATCGTGAGCACCACGTCGGCGCCGTTGGCGCTGTAGACAAGGTTAGTCGCGATGTCGTGCACGGGCATCATCCATGGCGTGTCGATGTCCATGACGACAAGATCGGCGCGCTTGCCCTGCGCCAGCACGCCGCAATCATGGCGACGCTGGGAGCGTGCGCCATTAACCGTGAGCATGCGCAGGATCTCCTTGGGCGTGATGATGGCTGGGTCGAGCGCGTTACCCTTCTGGGCGCAGGCGAGCAGATAGGCGCTTTGCAGGATGTTGTGGGTATTGTTCGACGCCATGCCGTCCGTGCCGAGCGAGCAATGCACGCCGGCATCGATCATGGCCTGCACTGGCGCAAAGCCGCTCGCGAGCTTCATGTTACTCGCGGGGTTCAGACTCACGTTCACGCCCTTGGCCGCCATGAGCTCGATATCGGAGGGCTCTACCCATACGCAATGAGCCGCAGTGACCGGAATATCGAAGGCACCCAGATGGTCGAACCAGGCCGCCGGCGTCATGCCGTCGTGTCGCTCCTTGCACTCGTCGCACTCGAGCATGGTCTCGGCCAGGTGGATGTGCAGGCCCGTATCATGCGCCTTGGCCTCGGCAACGCAGCGCTCGATCATGCCCTGGGGCGTGGTGTACTCACCGTGCACGCACATGTCGATCTTCACGCGACCGTCGCCGGCATTCTGGTATTCGGCGAAGAGCTGCTCGTTCACCGCGGCCACGGGCAGCGTGTCATAGTCTGTCTCGACGAAGCACATCGTGCCGCCATCGCAGTGGTTGGCCTTCATGCCCGCCTCGAGGGTCGCCTTGCAGCGGTCGACGGTGGCGAAGTACATGTCGGTGTAGCCCACCACGCCATAGCGCAGCATCTCGGCCTGGCTGAGCATGCAACCCCAGTAGTGGTGCTTTCTCTCCATGTCCATCTTGCCCTCGAAGGGCCAGACCGTGTCGTTGAGCCACTGCTGGAGAGGCTGGTTCTCGGCGTATCCGCGTAAAAGCGTCATGGGTGTGTGCGCGTGCGTGTTGTAAAACGCACTCATGAGCAGCTTGCCCGTACCGTCGTAGCGCTCGCCAAAGCGCGCGGTGTCAACGGGCTCCTCGGCACCCACGTAAGTGATGTGGCTTCCCTCTGTACCCACGAACATGCCGTGCTTATGATCGAGGTTCTCGTCAAGGATGTCGATGTTGGCAAAGAGCATGAGTTGATCCTTTCCGGTTTTAGGATGAGACACATTGGACAGGTACATCTGTCTCATTATGGAGCAAATGAGACAGATGTACCTGTCCAATGTGTCTCATCCATCTCACTTCGCGTACTTCTCGAGCAGGCTGCCACCGCAGCTGGAACCACAGCCCGCGGCGCACGAATAGCAGATGGGACTTGTCTTGATGCGGCGTTTAGGCAGCGGCGCATCAACGATGTCGCGCACGTTGGCCGGTCCGTCCAGCGGCAGACCCAGGACATGGTTGACCTCGCAATCGTAAAGGCCGCCATCGTAATCGACGTTGAGCTGCGTGCGGCACATGATGTGGGCGACGGTCGCGCCGTTGTAGTTGTCCGCGAGCAGCTTGTTGTACGCATCATAAGTGCGTGCGGCGAGCAGCTTGCCGGCAAAGCGTCCCATGTTCCAGTTGTTCATCGCGTACAGCCCGTTGAACTTCACGCCCTCGGCATGCTCGAGCTCGTAGCGGTAGAAGTCCTCCAGGTCGGCCTGGTCGGGCGGCAGGAAGGGCCCGTCGACGTTGTAGGCCAGGTCGATCTGTAATTCCGGATCGACACCGTAGCCAAGCGCGTTCATCTCGCGCAGCACCTTCATGATGCTCGCAAAGCTACCGGCTCCGCGCTGCTCGTCCACGCCGGCGGCATCAAAGTAGGGCATCGAGGTGACGAGCTTGACCTTGTTGTCGACATAGACGTCCTTGAAGTGCGCGTATTCGGAATCGTCCAGGATGACGAGGTTCGTGCGCACGATGACCTGCTCGGCGATCTTGCTCGCCTCGCCGATGAACCACTCGAGGTCCGGGTTCATCTCCGGAGAGCCTCCCGTGATGTCCATGACCTTGAACCCGCCGGTCTTGAAGGCGGCAAGCACCGCCTCCATGGTCTCGAGCGACATGCACTCCTCGTTTTTGGGCGAACATCCCAGGTAGCAATGATTGCAAGCAAGGTTGCAGCGGTAGGTGACGTTGACCTGCATCGTGTCGAGCCTTGCGCTCTCGAGCAGCGCCTTGTCGTGGATACGCCTCTCGAAGGGCTCGATGTCGAGCCTGGCGCATGAATCCTCGATCCACTCGAGGTCGACACTGCGCTTGCCACGCGTCACCTGCAACGCGGCGTTGGCCACCTCGAAGTCGAACGGACCGACGTGATCGCGCCGCGGCGTGACCTTGAAGTGGGGCGCATAGCGGCTGTTCTCGAGGAAGGTCGCCATGTTGCCGCTGATAGCCACAGGACGGTCCTTGATGAAGCGTACCTCGCTATCAAGGTCGAAGTAGCGCTTGTTCTCGGGCATCGTACCCAGATAGGTCGCCGTCTGCTGGTAGTCCTCCTCGCGGTCCTCGAACTTATCGCACTTGATGGCGCGCATGGTGCGCGACGCGAAGCCGATGCTGCCGAGCTTGGTCGCAATCTGGAAATCGCCGACCTCGAGCGGCTCATGCGCGACGTCGTAGCAGACCTGCGTGCCACAGTCGGCGAGCATGCGGCGGAAGTCCTCGATGTACATGGCACCCGAAAGGCACTCGCCGCGCAAGATGGGGTCATCGTAGAAGCCTTCGGGCACGCGACGGTCCGAGAAGATGTCCGAGAAATAGAGCTCGCCACCCGGCTTGAGCACGCGGAAGATCTCGCGAAAGAGTTCTTCCTTGAACGGTGAGAGGTTGATGACGCAGTTCGAGATGACCACGTCGACGCTGTCATCGGCGATCATCGACATGTCCTCGATGTAGCTCTCGATGAACTCGACGTTGCTCTCGGGCAGCCCGAGGCGCTCGATCTGCGCGGCCTCGTGACTGCGCGCGAACTCGAGCTGGCTCGGCGTCATATCGATGCCGATGACGTGGCCTTGCGGTCCCACAAGCTTGGCGGCGATGAAGACGTCACGGCCCGTGCCGCAGCCCAAGTCGAGCACCGTGGCACCTTCGAGCGCGGGTGGCAGGGGGCTGCCGCAACCGTAGAAGTGCTCGACGATCTCCGGGTCGAGCTCCGGGAAGATGTCGAGCACGTACTTGGGTGGCGCCGTGGTCGCGCAGGTGCACGCATCGGTGCGAAGGTCGTCACTGCTGGAAAGCGTCTTTCCGTAGTACTCGCGCACCATCGCGCGGATGTCGGCCTGGGCCATGTCTACCTTCCCTCGTCACCCATGTTGAAGCATTCGGTGAAGAACACCTGCGCATCCAGATTGTACTTGTCGCAGACGAAGTCGACGGCGTCGTCGACGATGCGCGCGAAGGGACGCGACTCGCACACGGCGCGCGCGTTGATGATCATCGACATCTTCTTGTGCTTGCGCAGGAAGGGCTGCGTGTGCTCGATGTCGTAGTCGATGCCCAGAAGCGAGCACTTGTTGAAGTCACCCGCGCCGGCCGTCGCGAAGGTCTTGAGATGCGGGGCGTTGCGCTTCCTCTCGATGAGCCCCATGCGAATCTCCTCGATGAGGTCGTCGATGACGGCGTTGCAATCGATCTTCTCGTCGTCGAGCTGCTTGAAGAACAGGCGGCGATTGTACCAGGTGAGCGTCTTTTCGGCTTCCTGGAACTTCTCGTCGTCACGCACCGAGAAGTTCTTGAGCAGGGTCTCGTGCGTCTCGAGATATTCCGCGAGCTTGGGGATTCCCTCCCTGGTGAGCGCGGATATTTTCATGACCGGGATATCCGGGCATGCCTCCTCGAGAAAGGCGACGTCGCGCTCGATCTCCTCGGGCGTCATGAGATCGATCTTGTTGAGGACGATGAGGTCGGCTTCCTCGAGCTGGAGCTGCATGAGGTACTTGATCTCCTCGGGCAAGTTGATGTCCTCGCCCTCGGGCAGCAGCAGCTTGATGCGCTCGGGATCGACGAGCACCGTGAACGGCGACAGCGTGATCCAATCCGCGCAGTCATCGACCAGACGATGGTAGACGTGATCGAGCGCGCCGACCCCCAGGCCCGGGATGTCGCTCATCACGAAAATGGCACCATCGCGGTCGCGCAGACGGCGAATCTTGTCGATGGTGTTGTCCATCTGATAGCAGATGCAGCCGCTCGCGATCTCCTCGACCGTGCAGCCACTCGTCTGGGTGAGGTTGGTATCGACGAGGTTCGCGCCCAGGTCATTGGCGATGATGCCGACCTTGCCGTAGCTCTTGTTCATGTGCTCGCCCAAGGCGATCATCGTCGTGGTCTTGCCCGCGCCCAGAAAGCCGCTCATGACCATGAAGCGGATCTTATCGGGAGTGCCACCTTCTGCCGCGTCCTTCGAGACGGCCTTCGTAGTGGCCGTGTCCTCGTGCATGGCGGCAGCACCACCATAGGTGTTGAAGGTATCGTATGGCATCTCGTGCCCCTTCCCGGCTAGCAGCAGCTCGCGTTAATCGGCTGGTCATCCTCATCGTAGACGCCCTCGTAGTCGGGTGCCGTCTTGATGATATGGTCACCGTGCGTATCGCCGATGTGCTGGTCGCGGTTGCCCGTGGTCTCGAAAGCCGAACTATAGCGCGAGTGCATGGCAATGGAGGTGACGTTACCGCAAACGGGGCAGGTCTTTCCGGTCGCGAACTTGATGTTGGAGTCGAAGAGGAACGCGTCGGGATAATCGGGAAGGTTGCCCTTGTAGGTCACCGTCTCGCCGTAGGACTCGCAGACGTCCTCGGCCCAACGCGACTTCATCGCACGCACGGTAATGGTCGCGAAGGCGATGTCGGGGAACAGCCCCTGCTCGCTTGGCGTGAGCGGCGTTTTGAATGTCATGAGATAGCGCGGGTCCAAGAACTCGTAGTGCTGCACGAGGCGGCGGAAGTCGCTGATGTACATGGCACCACTCAGGCGCAAGGCGCGCAGCTTGATATTGTGGGCCTTCTCGAGCGGGATGCGGCGGTCGGTGAAGACATCGGTGAAGTACCATTCGCCGTCTTCCTTGAGGATGCGCTTGACCTCGCGTACGTATGCGTCCTTGTCGGGCGAGAGGTTGAAGGTGCAGTTCGAAATCACGATATCGACTGACTCGTCGGGAATCATCGAGAGGTCCTCGGGAACTCCGTGAATAAGCTCGACGTTGGGGGCGTCATAGTCGAACTGCGCGATTTCCTGGTCGAGGTACTTCTCGGCCTTTGCCAGACGATTCGCATCGGGTTCGACGCCGATGACCTTACCCTGCTCTCCCACAAGCTGGGCGGCAAGATAGGTATCGCGACCCGAGCCACAACACAGATCGACGACCGTGCAACCCTCCATGAGCGGCGGCATGGGAGAGCCGAACTCGTGGAAGTGGTTCTTGATCTCGGCCGAGATGTTGAAGAGAAGCTCGCGGGCAGAGGCGGGAATCGTGGCGTCCGTGTCGCGGGTACGAGCCGTCGCCTGCGGATCGGGATCTTGCACGGCGGCGATCTCGGCATAGTACTTCTTGGGTTCGACATCGAGCGTATACCAATTCTTGTAATCCTCGTAAAGCATGGCACGTCCTTTCATCGTACGCTGGAGGTGAATCCGGGTGACATCTTCCATCATGAAATTGCCCGTTGCGGAAAATATTCCTAGAAACCATATTTACACTTGCACTAGTAGCAGACTATATCCTATAATTGTCAATGTCAACTCGCTTCGCGAGTAAGCAAATGGTTTCCTCTACCGTTGCGGGCAGATGTCTGAGACGTGCTTCTAGGCCGGCGCGTCCCAGACATCTCGCGAAGTATCCTTCTCAGGGTATTCATCTTTTGCCCTTTGGTCACATTTTGGCGTATCATGGACTCTCCATTCATCTCACATGTAAGGGAGCCTGTCTATGTGGTCTGCCTGCCATCCCAAGTCCGAGAAGGAGCTCAGCGAGTGCGGTCAGCTCGGAAAAAGCCTGAGCCGCCTCACGCAGCCTTCGATTCTTTCCGTACTTGCCAAGGCAGATAAGCCCGTCCACGGCTATCTCATCATCCAGGAGATGTCGAGCGGTCCGATGTTCAATGGAAACGCCCCCGACCCAACGGGCATCTACCGCATCCTCAAGCAGATGGAGAACAACGGGCTGGTCACGAGCGAGTGGGACACGTCCGAATCCGGCCCCGCTAAGCGTTGCTATAACCTGACTGACGAGGGTCGGGCCTGTCTTCGTCGCTGGGTCGATGCGCTGGCATGCTATGCGGCAAGTATCCAGGACCTGCGCATTCTCGCATGCGATGCCCTTGACATCCCCGTTCCCGAGCAGCCAACCTGCATGAAGGAGCTCGAGGTCTAGGACCTCCTGTCATTTCGAGCGAAGCGGCGAGATTCCTCCGCTTCGGGACCTTACGGCCGCTCCAGTCGAGATGACATCTCGTCGCCTATGCGAGCGCCGCACACACCTCATCGGCGCATGCGAGCGCATCGGCAATCGCCGTTGCGACAAGCGTCGATCCCATGCGCACGTCACCAGCGGCAAAGACGGGCGCGACTCCATCGGCACCCGCGTGCAACAGATGCACCTGATCTCCACGTAAAGGCTGCTCGGCGCCAAATGCATCGAACAGGCTGTCTTGTGCCCCGAGGAAACCCTTGGCAATGAGCACGAGCTGCGCAGGGATGTCGCGCTCCGTGCCTTCGAGAAGATGTCGTCCATCCTCGTATGAGAGATCCTGGATGCGCACGGCCTCAACCGCGTCGTCTCCGACAAAGCCAATCGTATCGGTCGCCCAAAGACGCGGGTCCTCGCCGAAGAGCTCCTCGGCCTCGCGATGCCCGTAACCCTGCTCGTAGGTCTTGCGTGGCGCTGGCCAGCACTCAAAGGTCTCGCAATCTGCCGGCGGACGCTGCGCGCGAATGACCTGGGTCACGCTTTTGGCTCCCTGCCGCAAAGCGCAGGCAACGCAGTCAACGCCCGTGTCGCCGCCACCGATGACCACAACGTCCTTGCCATCGGCATCGATGCTTGCCTCACGGCCCTCAAGCTGGGAGCGCGTAACCTCGCCCAGGTATTCGAGCGCGAAATGGATGCCCGTAAGGTTTCGACCCGCAATGCCGATGTCGCGTGGAACATTGGCACCGGCGGCCAAGATGACCGCATCGGACTCGGCAAGCAACTTGTCTGCATGCCCGATCGCATCCACATTGCAGATGAACTCGATGCCGCTTTGCTCCATGAGCTCGATGCGTTGCCGCACGACCTGCTTGGGAAGCTTCATGCTGGGGATACCGTAGCTGAGCAAGCCGCCGGGACGCTCGTCCCTCTCGTATACGCGCACGCGCAGACCACGCCGCGTGAGTTCCCAGGCAAGGGCAAGCCCCGCGGGACCAGAACCGACGACGCTCACGAGGGGCGCCGACGCATCTGCGGGCGCAAGCGGCTGCATGTCATGCTCCCATGCGTAATCGGCAAGCAAGCGCTCGTTATCGTGAATGGTGACCGCATCGTCATGCAGCCCGAGGTTACAGGCGGTTTCGCACGGCGCCGGGCACACACGCCCCGTGAACTCCGGGAACGGATTCGTGAGCTTGAGACGCTCGTACGCCTCGTCGAGACGCCCGCGATAGAGCAAGTCGTTGACCTCGGGGACGAGATTACGCAACGGACAGCCCGTCATGGCGGCCATGTCATCGAAAAGGCCGCCACTCTGACAAAACGCCACGCCACAATTCATGCAGCGACTCGCTTGCTCACGCTGCTCGTCGGCGGAAAGCGGCAGCACGAACTCCCCGTAATCCGTCACGGCCTCGTTCGCGGAACGCACGCCATGCTCTTTGCGTGCGACCTGAAGGTATGCTCCCGTGCGTCCCATCCTACGCCCCCGCTCTCAGCAACTCGAAGGCACGCTCCTGTGCCTCCTCATGAGCGCAGCCCTCTTCCTCGAGCTGCGTCGTCATGGCAAGCATCTTGCGATACTCGTCCGGTATGACCTTCTTGAAATGATGTGCGATGTCCTCGAAACGGTAGAGCATCATCACGCCGAGCGGGCTCATCGTCACGCGCACATGCGCCTCGATAAGCTCGCGTATCGCCGCAAGCTCGCTGCGATCGGGCTCGAGGATATCGACGAGGTCCCGATTGCAATGGGACTCGAGCGTATGCGCCGCATCGTAGACATAGGCGACGCCGCCGTTCATGCCCGCCGCGAAGTTGATGCCGACCTCGCCCAGAATGAGAACGAGCCCGCCGGTCATGTACTCGCAGCCGTTGTCACCGATGCCCTCGACGACGAGCGAGGCGCCCGAATTACGCGCGGCGAAACGCTGCCCCGCAAGGCCGTTCACGAACCCCGTGCCCGACGTCGCGCCATAGAAGGCGACGTTGCCGACGATGACGTTCTCCTCGGGCCTGAAGTTCGCCCGGCTCGAGGGCGCGACCGCGACCGTGCCTCCCGAAAGGCCCTTGCCGAAGTAGTCGTTTGCCTCCCCGGCAATCGTGAGCATGATGCCCTTGGGCAAGAACGCGCCAAAGCTCATACCGCCCGAACCAGTGCAATTGACCCTGATGAAGTCGTAGGGCAATCCTTCCGGGTGCTGTGCCGTCACCGCCGAGCCAAGCATGGTGCCCACGCAGCGATTGACGTTCGTTATGTCCACATGGAACTCGATGGGCTCGAGCCTTTCGCGCGCGAAGCTCGTATAGGGAATGAGCAGCGTCGCATCGAGCGTCTCGAGAAGCGTGTTGGGTGCCTGGGCGCTTTCGAGGAAGTGCGGGCAATGCGCATCGGGAATCGCCCGCCCGAAGTCGACGTGCGGCTTGGCGAGCAGGGGCGAAAGGTCGAGCAAACGCGCCTTCCACGATCGCACGGCGCGCGTCTGTCGCAGGCACTCGACGTGTCCGACCATCTCGTCAATCGTGGCAAAGCCAAGGCTTGCCATGATCTGTCGCAGCTGCTCGGCAACGAACATCATGTAATTGACCACGTACTCGGGCTTGCCCGTAAAGCGTTTGCGCAGGCGACAATCCTGCGTGGCGATGCCCACCGGACAGGTATCCTTCTGGCAATCGCGCTGCATGAGACAGCCCATCGCGATGAGCGGCATGGTCGCAAAGCCGAACTCCTCGGCTCCGAGCAGGCAGGCGATGGCGACATCACGGCCATCCATGAGCTTGCCGTCCGACTCGAGGACCACCCGCGATCGCAAACCGTTTTGCATGAGCGTCTGCTGCGTCTCAGCCAGCCCCATTTCGAGGGGCAAGCCTGCGTGATGGATGGAATCGCGCGGTGCGGCGCCGGTGCCGCCATTGGCACCCGAAACCAGAATCTTATGTGCGCCGCCCTTGGCGACGCCCGTCGCGATGGTCCCGACACCGGCCTCGGAGACGAGCTTGACCGAAATACGTGCCTGCGGATTGGCGTTCTTCAGATCGAAGATGAGCTCGGCGAGGTCCTCGATGGAGTAGATGTCGTGATGTGGCGGCGGCGAGATGAGGCTGATGCCCGGCGTGGAACGACGCGTGCGGGCGATCCACGGCCAGACCTTCTCACCGGGAAGATGACCGCCCTCACCCGGCTTGGCGCCCTGTGCCATCTTGATCTGCAGCTCGTGTGCGCTCATGAGATAGCGGCTCGTCACGCCAAAGCGCCCCGAGGCGATCTGCTTGATTGCCGAGCGTTTGCTGTCACCGTTGGCAAGCAACGGCTCGCGCGCCGGATCCTCGCCGCCCTCACCCGAGTTGGAGCGACCACCGAGGCGGTTCATGGCGATGGCGAGGCATTCGTGAGCCTCCTGCGAGATGGACCCGTAACTCATGGCGCCGGTGTTGAAGCGCTTGACGATCTCGCTTGCCGGCTCGACTTGCTCGAGGGGAATTGCGGGCCGCTGCGCGTCGAAGTCGAGCAGGTCGCGCAGGACGATGGCACGTCCCTGCTGGTGCACGGCCTCGCTGTACTGCTCGAAGAGCTCCGGATCATCCTCGCGTACGGCACGTTGCAAGAGTCTGATGACCTGCGGCGTGATGAGATGCTCCTCGCCGCGCGGACGCCACGAGGTGATGCCCGCACTGGGAAGTTGGCTGGGTGAAGGAGATTGGGCCTGCGCGAGCGCCAGCGCATAACGCTCGTCGCATTCGCGCTGCACGTCGTCGAGCGCGAGGCCGCCGATGCGACTCACCGTGCCCGTGAAGTGCCGATCGACGAGATCGGAGGACAGGCCCACCGCCTCGAACACCTGGGCGGCGTGATAGCCCTGCATGGTCGAGATGCCCATCTTCGACATGATCGAAACGATGCCTGAGACGACGGCCTTGTTATAGCGTGCGATGGCTTCATCGGGATCGCCGTCGATGACATGACGATCGCACAGCGAGCGAATCGTATCGTGCGCGAGATACGGATAGATGCCCGACGCCGAATAGCCCACGAGCGTCGCGAAATCGTGCGGTGTCACCGCATCGCCGCACTCGACGATCAAGTCGACCTGCGTGCGTATCCCGCAGCGCAGCAGATGATTATGCACGCTCGCGACCGACAGAAGCGATGGCACCGGAACGAAGCCACGCCCGGCGCGATCCGAGAGCACCAGAATATTCACGCCCGAGCGCACAAGCTCCTCGGCTTGCTTGCCCAGCTTCTCGACGGCATCGGCAAGGGCATGCTCACCGTCATCGGGACTGTAGGCGGCCACGATTCTGGCAGCCTTGAAACCCTTCCTTCCAATCGTCGCAAGCGCGGCGAACTGCACCTCGTTCAGCAGCGGTGTCTCGAGTCTCACGAGGCGGCAGTTGGCACGCGCATCTTCGAGTAGGTTGCCATGGTTGCCCAGGTAGAGTAGCGTCGAAGTGATATATGATTCGCGCAATGCATCGATAGGCGGGTTCGTCACCTGCGAGAACAGCTGGTTGAAGTAATGATAGAAGCGGCGGGGACGTTCCGACAGGCACGCGAGCGGCGTATCCTCGCCCATGGATGCGAGTGGCACGGCACCGATGTCGGCCATGGGAATGATGGCCTCCTCGATGTCCTCGAAGCAAAACCCGTGCACCGCCTGACGCTCCGTCAGGGACAAATCCTCGTCATCAACCGTTAGCGTGCTGGCCCCGGCACCCTCGATCAACGACGAGAGCGCGAGTGTCTCGGACTTGATCCACTCGCGATACGGCTTCTCGTTGGCGAGCTCGTCCCTGATTTCATCATCGTAGAGAACGCGTCCTTGCTCGGGGTCGACCATGAGCATTTGCCCCGGTCCCAAGCTACCGGATACGAGAATCTTGGCCGGGTCGATATCGAGCGCTCCTGCCTCGCTCGATAGGATGAGACGGTCGTCGGAGGTCACGCAGTATCGAGCGGGGCGCAAGCCATTGCGGTCGATGACGGCGCCCAGCATGGTGCCATCCGAAAACGCGATTGCAGCCGGGCCCTCCCACGCCTCGGTGAGCATGGACTGGTATTGGTCCCAGGCGCTGCGCTTGCTCGTCAGGACCTCGTTCTTGTCCCAGGGCTCGGGCAGGAGCATCGATACGGCACGCATGAGGGAGCGTCCGTTCATGGAGATGAACTCGAGCATGTTGTCGAGCATCGCCGAATCGGAGCCCTCGCCATTGAAGACGGGCAGGACCTTCTCGAGAGCCGCGCCCATGACGGGCGAGTACAGATGCGGCTCGCGTGCGCGGGCCCAGTTCACGTTGCAGCGCAGCGTGTTTATCTCGCCGTTATGGACGATGTAGCGCTGAGGATGGGCGCGTTCCCACGACGGTGTCGTATTCGTCGAGTAACGCGAGTGCACGAGCGCGATCGCGGAGTCGGTCATCGCGTCGTCGAGATCGCAGAAGAAGCCGCGCATCTGCGTGGAGACGAGCATGCCCTTGTAGACGATTGTCCGTGCGCTCATCGAGCATACGTAGAACACCTTGCCCGCAAGCGCGGGTGTCACCTGCGCTTGCTTCTCGATGGTGCGTCTGCAAACGTAAAGCGCGCGCTCGAAATCCTCGCCGGGATTGACGTGCGAGGGACGCCCCACGAAGGCCTGCTTGATGACGGGCATGCATTCGAGTGCCGTCGTTCCCAGGTCATGACAATCGACAGGGACATCGCGCCAGAACAAAAGCGGGATGCCCTCGGCAGCGCAACCATCCTCGAAGATGCGCATGCCTGCGGTCATGCCCTCCTCGTCCGTGGGCAGAAAGAGCATGGCGACGCCGTATTCGCCCTCATCGGGAAGTATGCTGCCGCATTTCTGCGCCTCCTTGCGAAAGAAGCGATGCGGCACCTGGATGAGTATGCCCGCGCCATCACCCGTGTTGGGTTCGAGGCCAACACCACCGCGATGCTCGAGATTGACGAGAACCGAAAGCGCGTCGTCGATGATCTGATGCGAACGCACGCCCTTGAGGTGTGCCAGCGCCCCGATGCCGCACGCGTCATGCTCGAACTCGCTGCGGTACAGCGTCGGATCTGCACACGGGCGCCTCTCGGCCCAATCCGTCATCTCAGCCTGCATACTCATACCTCTTCTTGACAGTAGTTGGTTCCCATAACTGCTGAGTAGGATAAACGGGACACGTTACGCCCATGTTTCGAATGCGAGTTTTTTCGGATGAGACACATTGGACAGGTACATCTGTCTCATTTAGCTTTGCAAATGAGACAGATGTACCTGTCCAATGTGTCTCATCGCAGCCGCGCCCGCGGGTGCGTCGAGAGATACTCTTCGCGGATATGGCTCCTGTCAACGTGCGTGTAGATCTGCGTCGTCGATATGTCGCTATGGCCGAGCATCTCTTGCAAGACGCGCAGGTCGGCCCCTCCCTCGAGCATGTGCGTCGCGAAGCTGTGGCGCAAGGTGTGCGGATGCAGACCCTCGATACCCACGTTGCGCCCGTACCTCTCGACAAGCTTGCAGACGCTGCGCCGTGAAAGCCGGCCGCCACGCGTGTTGACGAAGATGGCCTCCGGGTCCTGTGCAGCCGCACTGCCCTTGGCATGCAAGTGCGGGCGACCATCGCGCAGATACTCGTCAAGAGCCTGGCGCGCAGAGCCCAAAAGCGGGAGCAGACGCTCCTTGCTCCCCTTACCACGCACGCGCACAAGCTCATCGTCGAGCAGAAGGTTGCCAAACCCCAGGGAGGTAAGCTCGCTCACGCGCAAACCGCAACCGTAGAGTATCTCGAGAATCGCCCGGTCGCGAAGGCCGGCAGGTGTCTCGGGAAAGGGTTGGTCAAGCAATGCGGCGATTTGCCCGATGGAGATGGCCTGTGGCAAACGCTCGGCTTTCTTGGGTAGCGGGACTGATGCGGCAAGATCGGTCTGGGCAAGCCCCTCGCGCACGCAAAAGCGATGAAAGCCCTTAAGGGCCGCGACATGGCGCTCCATGCTACTCGAAGCATAATCTCGCTTGTGGAGGTCTTCGATGTAATCGGTGATGTCGTCACGCTCAATGCCATCGAGCGAGTCAATGCCCGCGGCGCGCATGAAGGCGAGATAATCGCGTAGGTCACGTTCGTACGCTTCGACACTTGCCGTGGAAAGTCCCCGCTCGACGGTAAGACAGGTGAGATACTCGTCAAGGACGTCTCCGTACGCACCGATATCGGCGTGCATGTTTGCTTTTATGACGCGAGGCGCCATTACGAGCACCGCGCCCTCTCGCGTACGAGCGCACAGGCAAGACGTGCCGTGTTCTCGAGGTCCGCGACCTTGAGGCATTCGTCCACCGAGTGGAACTTGGTCATGCCCGTCGAAACGACGAGTGGATCGACACCGAGCTTTACGTACTGGTTGGCATCCGTGCCTCCTGTCGACATGAAGGTGCGCGGCTTGAAACCTGCAGCCCGAGCGGCGCGACAGAACATCTGGACAATGGGTGCATCCTCGGCAATCTTGAAGCCCGGATATTCGAGCTCCCACGCTACATCGACCTGGGCGCCAAGTTGCGCGGCCGCACCACGCATGGCATCGTCCATGGCCGCACGGACACGCTCGACGTCTGCCGCATCGACCGCGCGGCACTCCCCCGTCACCTCGCAGCTCGGCGCCACGACGTTGTTGGCGCTGCCACCGGAAATGGTGCCGATATTCGATGCGCAGTACTCTCCGACAGCCCCGAGGACGCCGGCACGGCGCATGGTCTCGACCGCAAGACTTGCCGCCTCGATTGCGCTGATGCCCTCTTGGGGGGCAACACCGGCATGACTTGCCTTGCCCGTGAACTGCGCCCTGAAGGTGTAGTGGTAGGGAGCGGCCAGGCACGCACCACCCACATCACCTGCATCATCGAAGACGAAGCAGGGCTCGCCAGTCTCAAAGTGCGCCGCGCTGAAGTTTGCCGCGCCGCGACAACCGGTTTCCTCCTGAACGCTGAAGATGACCTTGACGGTGGGATAGGCCCCGCCTTCCTCGACAAGCGTGCGAACGGCCTCGATGATGGCCGCCACACCGACCTTGTCGTCTCCACCCAAGACGGTCGTGCCATCGCTGTAAATCACGCCATCAACGATCTGCGGATTGACGCCTTCGCAGGGCTGCACGCAATCGAGATGGGCCGTGAGAATAATCGTGCCGTTAACGGTGCCCGCGAGCTCGGCATAGAGATTGCCGGTATCGGAGCCGATCTTATCCCCCGCATCGTCGATCGTCACTGTGCAGCCACAGTCCTCGAGGGCGTCCTTGCAGTATGCGGCAGCACGTGCCTCACGCCCCGATGGGCACGGAAGGCGCACGAGGTCAAGGAAGGTATCGAGAAGGCGCTGCTCGTTCACGAGGACTCCTTACGCGTTGGAAGCTGCTGCGTGGGCATCGGCCTGCGCGATTGCAGCGCGGACGAGCCCGAGGAAGAGCGGATGCGGACGGGTGGGGCGCGACTTGAACTCGGGGTGCCCCTGACTCGCGATGAAGTAGGGATGATCGGGAAGCTCGATGATCTCGACCAGGCGCTCGTCCGGAGAGGTGCCGCTCACCACCAGACCTGCATCGATGAGCTGCTGGCGATAATCGTTGTTCACCTCGTAGCGGTGACGGTGGCGTTCGCTGATGAGCTCCTCGCCATACACGCGCGCGGCAAGGGTGCCGGGCTCTACCTTGCAGGGATACGAGCCGAGGCGCTGCGTGCCGCCCTTGGCATCGACGTTTGCCTGGTCGGGCATGAGGTCGATGACGGGATACGCGAGCTCCGCGTCGAACTCGGCCGAAGACGCCTTGGGCATGTTGGCCACATTACGCGCAAACTCGCACACGGCAGCCTGCAAGCCAAGGCAAATGCCCAGGTAGGGAATCTGATGTGTACGGGCGTAGTGTGCGGCGGCGATCTTGCCCTCGAAGGCGCGCACGCCAAAGCCACCGGGAACGAGAATGCCATCCATATCGCCGAGAACGTCATCGACCGTTGACTCGTCAAGCTCCTCGCCGTCTATAAGGTGCACCTGCACATCGCGCTCGAGCGCGACACCGGCATGATGCAGGGCCTCGATGACGGAGAGGTAGGCATCGGGAAGATCGGTGTACTTGCCGACGATCGCGATGTTGCACTCCCCGTGCGCGGCGTCTTTCTTGGCAAGATATTCGTTCCAACTGCTCATGTCAGCATTGCATTGCTTGAGCCCGAGGCGATCGAGCACTTCGACGTCAAAGCCCTGGTCAAAGAGCGAACGTGGAATCTCGTAGATGCTCGGGGCGTCCTCGCACGCGAAGACATGGTCGAACTCGACATCGCAGAACATCGCGATCTTCTCGCGCAGCTTGGAGCTGATCTCGTGATCGCTTCTGAGCACGAGGAAATCCGGCTGGATGCCGAGCGACTGAAGCTCTTTGACCGAGTGCTGGGTGGGCTTGGTCTTGAGCTCGTGCGCGGCAGCAATATAGGGAACGAGGGTCACGTGGACGAAGCACACGTTCTTGGCACCTTGCTCGCCACGCCACTGACGCACGGCCTCGATGAAGGGTTGGGACTCGATATCGCCAACCGTGCCGCCGATCTCGGTGATGACGATGTCTGCCTGCGTGCTGTCTGCCAGGCTGCGGATACGGTCTTTGATGGCATTGGTGACATGCGGGATGACTTGCACGGTACCGCCGAGGAAGTCGCCCCTGCGCTCCTTGGCGATAAGGCTCTGGTAGATGGAACCCTGCGTAACGTTTGAGTCGTGCGTGAGGTTCTCGTCGATGAAGCGCTCGTAATGGCCAAGGTCCAGATCACTTTCGAGGCCATCGTCGGTGACGAAGACCTCTCCATGCTGGAAGGGGCTCATCGTGCCGGGATCGACATTGAGGTACGGATCCATCTTCTGCATGGTGACTTTGTAGCCACGGGCCTTGAGCAGCGTGCCAAGCGAGGCAGCGGTAATGCCCTTTCCGAGTGACGAGACAACACCGCCGGTCACAAAGACGAACTTGGTCATGTGCAACGCGCCTCCTTGGCATGCCGGGCTTCAAACGCGATTCATTGTACGGCAGCCCTGTGACATAGGTTCTCGTAATCTCCGTGATTTAACGGACTCGAAATACGACGCCGCCGGGCCGGGATGAGACACATTGGACAGGTACATCTGTCTCATTGGCGTAGCCCAGTGAGACAGATGTACCTGTCCAATGTGTCTCATCGTGCCTCGATACCCCGTTTTGCGCTACCATGACCATCATGAAAAACGCGGACACCACAAAGTCAATCGCCCGCTCGACCGCCATGATGTCGGCACTCACGCTCATCTCGCGTGTGACCGGCTTCATTCGTACCTGGGCCATGGCCTTCGCGCTGGGAAACACCATCCTCGCCGCATCTTTCTCGCTCGCCAACAACCTCCCCAACATGATCTACGAGCTCGTTGCAGGCGGTGTACTTTCGACGGCCTTTCTCCCCATCTACCTGCAGCAGCGTAATACCCGCTCACGCGAGGAGGGCAATCGCTACGCATCTAACCTGCTCTCGCTTGCCCTCATCTTCCTCGGCGTCATCGCATTGCTTGCCTCGATCTTCTCGCCTCAGGTCATGCTCACGCAGACGCTTTTCAGTTCGAACTCGAGCGAGACCGTCGAGAACGCCGTCTGGCTCTTCCGTTTCTTCGCATTTCAGATCGTCTTCTACGGCGTGAGCGCCATCTTCGGCGGCCTCCTCAACGCGGAGCGCGAGTACTTCTGGCCGGCAATCAGCTCGGTCTTCATGAACCTCATCATCATCGTGACCTTCTTCGCGTACCCCTTCGTGAGCTCGCTGAGCGGCCAGGCGGGCTTGCTCCTGCTCGCCATCGGCACGACGCTCTCCATCGCCGTCATGGCTTGCGTGCAGATACCCGCCCTCGTGAAGGCGGGCTTTCGCTTCCGTTTCCACATCGACCTGCATGACGAGGGACTGCACGAGACGGTGCGTCTCGCGCTTCCGGCCATCCTATGCACGGTCATCAACCTCGTCTCCCTCTCGTTCATGAACTCCTGTGCATTGCATGTCGCGCCCAACGGCCCGGCGTCCGTAAGCTACGCATGGATGTGGTATCAGTTCCCCTATGGCGTACTCGGCGTCGCGCTCTCCACGGCATTGTTCACGGAGATGAGCGATCGCATGTCCCGCGGGGACGTCTATGGCTTCAAGCAACACCTCAACATGGGCCTGCGCACGACCTGCCTGCTCATCATCCCCATGGCCGCCATGCTCTTCGTGTGCTCCGACGAGCTCATCGGCCTCTATACGGCTGGCAAGTTCACGGCCTCCGATATCGCGCCCATCGCCGACCTGCTACGCGGCTGGGCATTCGCGCTGCCCCTCTACGCATGCTACATGTTCGTCTATCGCGCCTACTCGTCCCTCAAGAACCTCAAGACCGTCGCCATCTGCAACCTCGTATTCACCTGCGTGCAGGTCATGCTCTATATGCTCTTCACCGGCGTCATTGCCGTGCCTGGCTTTGGTTCGCTCGGGCTCGTGGGCATCGCGTGCGGTGACATCGTCTTCTACGGTCTCATGCTCGTTGTGCTTCTCGCCATCTTGGTCAGGCGCAGGGGCGGCTTCGGCCTTGGCAAGCTCGTGATTGCCTGTCTCAAGGTCACCATCGCGACCCTCATCGGCGGCGTTGTTGCCGAGCTCGCATCCTGGGGCATCGCAAGCGTCATCGACATCTCGAACATTTTCGGCAGCTTCATCGCGCTCGTGATTACGGGCATCATCGGCCTGAGCATCATCTTCGTGATGTGCCGCATCCTCGGCGTAAGCGAGGTCACGGATTTCGCGCATCGTCTTGTCCGCCGCCTCGGTCGCAAGTAAGAAAACTGCGATTTTGTGAAGCAGGGTAGAATCGCATGCACGAGTTCGCCGTACGCCACACATAATCGAAAAAACGTGCATGCGGCCCCGAGTCTTATCTATCGATCTCGCTGCGGTCGTCACGCAGCTCGTTGGGCATGATGCGGATATCCGTGTACCCCATATCGCGCAGGGCGGCAGCCGTGCGGTACGGCGGCGTGATGTCGTCCTGGAACCGCGCGCAGTACTCGAGTGCCTGCACGAGCGTCATGTTGTGGTTGAGGTCGGCGATCGTATCGACATCGGGAACATCGGGCAGATAGAGCGCGGGAAGACCCAGGCGGTCAGCCTTCTGGATGTAGGCAGGCAGCACGGTCAGGCCATCGGCGTTGTAGAAGACTCCCGTGTGGTCGAAGTTCGTCTCACGCGTCCAGCCCACCACCGAGACGCCCATCTCCTGATCGGGGGCAAGCACGATGCCGCCGCCAGGGCGGTCGCACAGCTCGTGCAAGCGCTCGAAACCCTCGATGATGATGCTGCGACGCAAGCCGGGCATATCGCAGCCCATGGACAGAATGGTCTCGTACCCGAGGTCCCAGACCTGATCGAAGGCGCTGTTGTAGTGCGCGTCGAAGCTCTCGCCATCATCGTGAATAAAGACGATATTGCGTGGCCAGGTGCCGCTTTCTGCAAAGAGCGCACGCATCTTCTCTTCCTGCTCGATGCCGGGCGAGGAGATGAATAGCGTGTATGTATCGCGCAGGGGCTGGTACTCGCAGGTGCTCTCGAGCGCGTGTCGCCCGGCATCGGCGCACTCGAGGTCACGCAACGCGTCGCAACAGCACTCGGTGACGTCAAAGAGCATGCAGTGATAGAGCGCGCTTGCCACCTCGGGGTCGAAGAACCCGTCCTTGATCGGCGTGAGTCGCGTCTTGACCTTTCCCGCTTCGGGGACCTTGCTGAAAAGCAACAGTGCGTTTTTTCTCGTATCCATGCCCCTATTGTAACTGACCATAGATATGCAAAAAGCCGGCGCTTCAAGCGACCGGCCCTTTGCAACAAGAAGGGAGGGAGAGGAGAAGGATGGGGTATCCTTACGCTCCCTATCATACAGAGCACTCATGGCAACGGGGTTTCACGCACGTTGCGGTCTGGTGGCAAAGATAACGATATGGTACGAAACGGTTTCGAATTGGCAACGCGGCCGCATGCGTCGAGGGGTCTGGCCCCCTGACATACGAGCCGCGTAATCCCGTCCTTACGCCTTGGGCGCGATGAGCGACATGACGATGACGGTGATGCCCTCGATGAGCAGCGAGGCCCCGATGAACTGCATGACGAACGGGGGCCAGATCAAGGCCAGGATGCCGCAGATCACCACGATCAGACTGCCGAGAACGCCCACGAAACGGCCATTGATATCACGGGTCGTGATGAGGCTGATGATCTGGGCGATGCCAAAGACGATGACGGCAATGGCGACAAACCAGATAACGGCCTCGGCAAAGGCGAGAGGAAACAGCAGGCAAAGCAGACCGAAGATGATACTCAGTATGCCCGTAGCCAAGACGCCAGAACCCATACCCGTGCCACGCAAGGTGCTGAACCAAGTGTATGTCGCGTTGATGCCCACGACGAGGATGCCGAAGCCAACGAGCATGGCGAAGACCATCGTGGACAACGTGGGAAACGCAAAGAGAATGATGCCGATGATGGCAAGGATGATGCCCGAACCCAGGCCCATACCGCGAAACGAATTCATGGCGAACCTCCTTGGTCGATTACCTCAGGACGGTTCCATTATTCCCTTTCGAACATATTATTGCAAATCACGACAAACGCCGCTCACGATGCGATCGCGACCCACGAGGTCCTTCGTCACCTTGACGTCAACGCAGCCCGCCTCGCGCAGGCGACGTGCAGCCTCGTCAAGACAGGTCTCGTGAAGCTCGCAGGCAAACAGGCCGCCGTCTTTCACGAGGGGCAGTGCCTCGGTGATGAGTCGGTCGAAGAACGCGAGACCATCGGGGCCACCGTCAAGTGCAAGACGCGGTTCGAAGCCCGCGACCTCATGCGGAAGCTCGGCGAGCTCGGCTGTGGGAATATAGGGCGGATTGCTCACGAGGCAATCGAAGCTTCCCGCAATCTCGGCGACACAATCGCATTCCACGACCTCCACGAGCTCTTCAAAGCCCAACATCTCGACGTTTGCCTGGGCACACGCCACGGCCTCGGGCGAGATATCCGTCGCCAGCACCTGCGCGCCAGCCTCCTTGGCAAGCGAGCACGCGATGCAGCCCGTGCCGCAGCCCACCTCGAGCACGCGCGGGGCGTCAGTGTCTGCGAGCCCGTCGAGCACAACATCGACGAGGACTTCGGTCTCGGGACGCGGGATGAGCACGCCCCGACTCGTCTTGACGACGATGTGCCGGAAGGCCGCCTCTCCGGAGATGTATTGGAGCGGCTCGCCGGCACCGCGCCGTTTGAGGGTCTCGCGCAGCACGTCGCGCTCTTCCATCGTGAGCGGACGGTCGAAGTGCATGTAGAGCTCGATGCGCGTGAGTCCCGTGGCGGCGGCGAGCAGCCACTCGGCCGAGAGCTTGGGATTCTCGTCATCGTGATGCACGAGGTACTCGCGGCACCACGCGAGCGTGTCGCCGATGGTCCAGACTTGTTGGCCCATGGGACTATTCGGCTGCCGAGGCGGTCGCCTGCTCAAGGCGCTCGGCGCGGTCGGCCGCAGCAAGGTTCTCGATGAGCGCGGGAAGGCCGTCGCCCTCGAGTATGCCAGCATAGCTGCCGTTATACCCGATGCGATGGTCGGTCACGCGATCCTGCGGGCCGTTGTAGGTGCGGATCTTCTCGGCGCGGTCGCCATGCCCGATCTGCCCGCGCCGCTCGGCACCGAGAGCCTCCTGCTGCTCCTGGAGCATCTTGTCGTAGAGGCGGGCACGCAAAACCTGCAGGGCGGCCTCGCGGTTCTGGATCTGGGACTTCTGGTCCTGCGACTGCACGACGAGTCCCGTGGGAAGGTGCGTGATGCGCACGGCAGAGTCGGTCGTATTGACGCATTGACCACCGGGGCCACCAGCGCGATACACGTCGATGCGCAGGTCCTCGGGCTTGATGTCGACCTCGACCTCGTCGGCCTCGGGCAGCACGGCAACGGTCGCCGTCGAAGTGTGAATGCGGCCCTGGCTCTCGGTCTTGGGGACACGTTGCACGCGATGCACGCCACTCTCGAACTTCATGGAGCTGTAGACGCGGTCGCCCAGCATCTTGAACGATATTTCCTTGAAACCGCCCATGTCGGACGGCGATGCGTCGATGACCTCTACCTTCCACTTCTTGCCCTCGGCGAAACGCTCGTACATGCGGAAGAGATCGCCCGCGAAGATGTTTGCCTCGTCGCCACCGGCACCACCGCGAATCTCGACGATGATGTCCTTTTCGTCGTTGGGGTCAGCCGGCAGGAGCATGAACTTGATGTCTTCCTCGAGCTGGGGCAACTTGCCCTCGATGTCCGAGATCTCCTCCTGCGCAAGTTCCTTGAGCTCGGGGTCGCTCTCGTTCTTGAGCTCGTCTTTGGCCGCGACGAGCTGATCGGACAGCGAGATGTACTCACGCGCGGCGGTCGCGAGCTCGCCCTGGCGTGCATGTTCCTTGGCAAGGCGCGTGTACTCCTTCTGGTCGGCGAGCACGGCTGGGTCGCCGAGCTTCGTCTCGAGCTCCTCGTAGGCAGCGATTATCTTCGTAAGCTTGTCGTACATCTCTTTATCTCCGCGTCAGTTGAACTTGAATACCTTCTGGGCGATATGGTAAGCGCTGAGCAGGACCCTGTCGCCGGCCTTGCCGGGCAGATGGGTGCCGACACCCATAACCGAGCGCCTGATCTTGACATAGGTCTCGTGATCATGCTCACGCAGGTACTTCCAGATGTCGGCCCTCATTTGCTCCTTGTCCTCGCGATCGCTCATCATCGAGAACACCGTGCAAATCACCATCATCATCGTGAGGTAATTGCGCATGTAGGAGCGCAAACGCGAACTCTTGACGTCGCGTTCCAGCAAGAACGAGTCGATCATAATGCGCGTGACGCGCAGCTGCTGGTCGATGCGGCCGATCATCACGGTTTCGTTGACGCTCTGGTCCTCGCGCCCGATGAAATAGCGGTACAGGTCGACATCCATATAGTAGATGCGCTTGCATTCGGGAAGCGGCACGTACACGAAGATGTTGTCAACGTAGAAGGTATGACGCGGCAAGGTGAGGCCGCAGTCACGCAGCATCTGCGTGCGATAGATGACCGAGTGCATGAGTATGTACTTGGTCAGGCCAAAATGCCCGCAGTCATCCCAGGTGAAGAGCTGCTCAACCGGCAACATGCGCGTGTACTTCATGACCTCCTGCGTGTTGTCGGCCGTGTGCTCGTACACGTAGTTGACAAGCATCAGGTCAATCGGCTCGTCGAACGACGCAAGCTTGTCGAGCATCGCGACGTTGGCATCGTTGTCGAGCCAGTCATCGCTATCCACGACCTTGAAGTAGAGGCCACGCGCATTCTCGAGCCCCGTCATGACCGCTGCACCATGACCACCGTTTTCCTGGTGGATGGCACGCACAACGCCTGGGTTGGTGGACTCCCACACCTGGGCCTTTTCAAGGGTGTTGTCCTTGGTCGACCCGTCATCGACGATGATAATCTCGATATCGTCCGGACGGTTGCACGCGAGAATCGACTCGATGCAGGCATCCATGTATTCCGCCGAGTTGTAGCAGGGAATCGCGTATGTGATGAGCTTCGTATCCATAGCCGCCTATTGTATACCAGCAAGCGCTTCTAGGCTTGTGCCTTGCGCGCCTGGGACTGCACGCAGGTCACCGCGACAGTGCCAACGATATCCTGAGCCGAGCAGCCACGAGAAAGGTCATTGACCGGCTTGGCCACACCCTGCAGGATGGGACCGAAGGCATCGGCCTTGGCCAGGCGCTGCACGAGCTTGTAGGCGATATTGCCCGCATCGATGTTGGGGAAGATGAGAACGTTTGCCTTACCTGCGACCGGGGAGTCAGGTGCCTTGAGAGCCGCGACCGTATCGACGATGGCGGCATCGACCTGCAGCTCGCCATCGAGTTGGAGCTGCGGCGCGCGCTCCTTGGCGATACGCGTGGCCTCGGCCATCTTCTCGGCGCTCTCGCCCTTGCCCGAACCGTAGCTCGAGTACGAGAGCATCGCGACGCGCGGTTCGCCACCGCAGAGCTGCTCGAAGCTGTTGGCAGATGCGATTGCAATCTCTGCCAGCTCTTCTGCCGTAGGATAGATGTTGAGCGCGCAGTCGGCAAAAACGAAGAGCCCGTCGTCGCCGTAGAGGCAATCGGGCACGTCCTCGACGAAGAACGAGCTCACGAGTTCGGTGTCCGGAGCGGTCTTGAGAATCTGCAACGCGGGACGCAACGTGTCGGCCGTGGAGTGGCAGGCACCGGAGACCATGCCATCGGCATCATCCATGTAGACCATCATCACGCCGAAGTAGCTCTCGTCCTTCATCTGCTCACGGGCTTCGTTGATGGTGACGCCCTTCTTCTTGCGCAACTCGGCGAACTTCTGCGCGTACGGCTCAAGCAGCTCGCTCGTACGCGGGTCAATGACGATGGCATCGCTCACGTCGATGCCGTGCGCCGTGACCTCGCTCTCGGAGCCGAGAATGATGACGTCAGCAATACCGGCGTCCATGATGTCACGCGCTGCCTGTACGGTGCGGATGTCGCTTCCCTCGGGCAAGACGATCTTCTGCTTGTCGGTCTTGGCTCGCTCGATAATCTTGTCCAGAAACTTGCTCATCGCGCACATCCTCTCAAGTGGCTCGTGCAAATACAGTTCCCAATAGCTTATCGGATATGGGCAGCATGGACTAGCCGGATTGCGGGAACGTAAGAAATCTATCTGGGATGTTCCATTTGGACGCCGGCAGACCCGTCACATGGGTCCGCGCGAGGTCATCTGGGCACTTCCGTCCCATTTGGACGTCGGCAGACCCGTTACGTGGGTCCGCGCGAGGCCATTATGACATGAGGAAGTTACTGCCCAGCAGGCATGGAGCTTTCCTCGATGACGTTACCGTCATCGTCGAGGCGGATTACATGCACCGAATTCTCGAAGGTCTGGTCCTCACCAGTCTCGTTGTTATGGATGAGCGTCTTTTGCATATCGGGCAGGACCTTTTGAACACCGGGAACATGCTCGACGAGCACGCGCTCGACACCCTCAGACAGGGTAAGCGCGGATAACGGGCAATCGACGCAGGCACCGCGAAGCGCCACGTAGACAACACCCTTCTCGTCATCGATTTCCGTAACGTCGAGATCACCGCCATCAGCCTGAATCTGGGGCCGGATACGGCTTATGACGTAATCAAGCATGCCTCTATCGATCATCGAGCGACCTTTCACATACAACGAATCATCCGCATTGCAGACTACCACTCGAAAGTACGGATGGAAACAACAGCAAGTTTACGATTGATAAAAGCGTAAACCGCAACGTAGCATCAGTTGCCCCTGCGTGTTTGAGTGCGTGAGATTGGCATGAAGTAGTGGGCGAAGCGTGTTAGTTGCTCCTGCGTGTTTAGACGCGTGAGATTGATGTGAAACGGAAGGCGCCGCGTATTCAAACATACGCAAGCCTTCCGATGAACATCAAGATTGCGCGTATAAACACGCAGGAAGCCCCTGGAGAGCTCAGCATCGTCCTAGTCTCCCACGGCCTTCCGCCGTAGTACCTTCGGCGATGGAGGGCTTAACTGCCGGGTTCGGAATGGGACCGGGTGTACCCCCTCCTCCATAAACACTGAGCTCACCAGGGGCTTCCTGATGGAGCACCCTGAAGGTCGCATAGCGCGTAGATCGAAGCGTTCTATCGATGCAGCGAATGAATGATTAATAAGAAGAGCTCGGCCAATTAGTACTGCTCGCCTGAAATGCTCACACACCTTACAGCTGCAGCCTATCAACCTCGTAGTCTACAAGGGGCCTTACCACAAAGAGAACTCATCTTGGAGCCGACTTCCCGCTTAGATGCTTTCAGCGGTTATCCGATCCGAACGTAGCTAACCAGCGGTGCTGTTGGTCAACAACTGGTACACCAGAGGTTCGTCCACCCCGGTCCTCTCGTACTAGGGGCAGATCTCCTCAATTCTCTTACGCCCACGGAGGATAGGGACCGAACTGTCTCACGACGTTCTGAACCCAGCTCGCGTACCGCTTTAAATGGCGAACAGCCATACCCTTGGG
>QAMH01000003.1 GCA_003149935.1 Coriobacteriia bacterium
CCGTAGACGATGACGATGAAAGCGCCCGTGGGGCCGCCGATCTGCACCGAGTTGCCGCCGAATGCCGAGACCATGAAACCGCCTAAGATGGCGGTGATCAGACCCACGGCGGGGCTTACGCCCGATGCGATGGCAAATGCGATGGCAAGGGGGAGCGCCACGATGCCCACCACCACACCGGCGGTGAGGTCGGCCTGGAACTTCTGCCCGTTGTAATGCCGCAGAGCCGACCACAGCTTCGGCCGGAATTCAATTTTACCAGTTATTGACATAATACCTTAGAAAAATACCTTGGATAAAAAGGGAACCCTTATAAAGATTCCCCTGATGTATGGGAAACCATTCAGATGTGATAATTACACCTTAATTATATAGCACTCTTGAAATTCCTCACAGAATTTCGCTGCAAATTTACAACTTTTTTAACAAAAAACAAGGCGGTGTGTCGGAATACGTGATTCTGACACACCGCCCCGGGGATATGATTTGGCGGCACCGTCAGCGGGGGAGGGTGCCGCGGATGTCAGCGATTATTTTCTGACAACCTTGATTGCCTCGTGGCAGTCGGGCACGACGATGTAGACACCGGCGCCGAAATCGGCGAGGCTCACGGTGGCGTTACCGCCGACGGCGGCTACGGATGCGAGCTTGTGGCCGGCGGTGTCGAACAGGTCGACACGGGTGAGCCGCGGAGAAGCGACAATTACCGTGGTGTTGTCGACGAAGCCGAAGGTGAAGTCGTCGGGATTGAGGTTGGCAGCGTCGATCGAGCTGTATTTGCCCTTTTCGAAATCGATATGCGACACCTCGGAACGGGGAATGTCGAGACCATCAAGCTCCTGGGCGCTGACAACAATCTTGTCATCAGCGAAATTGATCACGGGCTTGTCGGGAAGGGCATAGCGGTGGACGGCGCCATCCATCTTGTTGATCTTGACGAAGGTGACGATATCGTCGGGCTGCTGGGCCTTGATTCCGTCGCACAGCGCCATCGAAAGGAGCGCCACACAGAGTGTGAAAAGTATTTTTTTCATTGCAGTCAGATAACTGTTCAATTTTGTTTAAATCATCAGCGGATAGCCACCTTGCGGCTGCAAGCCACACTGCTGCCCTCCACTTTTACTAAAAAGACTCCGTTGCCCCAGGCGGAAGCGTCGACCGATGTCAACGTCCCCTCTGTCGGGAACGAACCCAGCAGGGAGCCGGAGATGTTGTAGACCGAGATCACACCGCCGGGGATGTCGTTCTGCGACGCAACCCACAGGGTCGCTCCCTCGGCCCACACGCGGATCCCTTCGGAATCGCTGTCGGCTGTCGGAACATCGATGCCTGCCGACTCGACGGCACCCTTTACGCAGGCCGCCGTGTTGACTAAGCCGGCGCCGTAGGTGTTGTTGGGAAGCGCGCCCATATAGTCTTCGGTGTTGGCCGTGGCGACAATTATCTCGCGAGCCTTCTCGGGAGTCAGGGCGGGGTTTGCCTCGAGCATGAGGGCGACAGTGCCGGCCACGAAAGGCGACGACATGGAAGTGCCGATATTGTAGGCGTAATAGTAGCGTTTCCCGTCAACTTGGGTGAGACCGTTGGTGTTGTAGTTTATCTGGTCAAGGGTAGCGCCGGCCATCGTGTAGTAGTACTTGTTGATGGATGACACAACCGGGTTGCCTGCGGCAAGGATATGAGGCACCACGCGCCCGTCGGCCGTGGGACCGTAGCTCGAGAAGACCGAATGGTGTCCCTGCTCATAGTCGGGCACATCAGCCATATCGGAATATCCTCCGGAGTTCCAGTCGATGCGGTTACGCGAATCAAACGAGCCGACCGAGATAATGCGGCGGGCGGTGCCGCCGATTTCACCTACTGTGCCCTCGTGCGTACCGTCGGTCCATCCCCGTTTTTCATTCGAGGAGAACTCGTTCATACTGTAGTTCCACATGTCGACGGTCTGGCCCTCCTCACCTTCGACAAACACTGCGACAAGGCGCCCGTCGGCAGCCTCTTCCACCTCGCATTTCACAGTGACGTGGGGCTGACCGTTGATGGGGTTGTGCTCCGCGTCCATGATAACCGAAGTGGTGACGCCGCATTCGTCGATGAAGAATGATTTTACGACGGCATCCCCCTCGACAGAGGTGTCGGCCTGGGGAGTCTGGGCTATAATGTTGCCTTTCAGAGAGTTGACCACACACAGTTTTACTTTCAGATCGGAGGCGTTCTTGCCCCAGATCTCAAGGTAATGGATATTGTGGGAGGTCTCGGGGGCCTGGGTGAGCATCGTCTTGAGCAGTTTGTCGTCGGCGGTGAAGGTTTCCTGAGCGTGAAGTCGGACTTTGCCTTCGTTGCCACAGGCCCCGACGATGATACGTCCCGGACCTACGGCCGCGTCGATGGTCTTGTCGAGAAGCGATGTGCCGTTATGGGGACCGATATGGTCGCCGAGGCTCATGTTTATCACACAAGGCTTGCCAACTTTGTCGGCGTAATCAAAGATATATTTGATGCCGTCAGCGATGCCGACGCTGTTTTGCTGGTCGAGGCTGACAAAGACGATGTCGGCTTCAGGAGCCACGCCGTAATACTGCGAACGCTTGTCGCCGCCGGCGGCTGTGCCCATCGTGTGGCATCCGTGCAGCTCCTGGGCGGAGTCGTAGGCCGCCTGGCTGAGCATCTCGGGATCGGTTATCTCCGCTCCGTAGCCGAAGCCTTCTGGGGGTGTGCCGCGCATCGACCGCTGGTTCCAGACAGCCTTGATGCGGGTCTTCCCTTCGGCATCGCGGAACGCCACATGGTCATACTCCACACCGATGTCGATAAGCCCGACCACCACCCCTTTGCCTGTGAAAGGACGCGGGAGGGTGTTGCCGGTGTTCTTATGCACGATGTCGACACCTGCGACATTGCGGGAATAGTCGTTGAGAAGATTGACCCGATTGCCGAGCGAGATATATCTCACTCCGTCGACAGCCCCCGCTTCCGCAAGGGCGTCGACCGGAATGGTGGCAGAGTAGAACAATCCGTCATGATTATGCCGGAACACCACGCCGAGGGCCTCAAGGGGGGCTATCGCCTTCTCGTCGTCGAGCATGACGTAGGCGCCGACAACCTGTGAGTCGTCAACCGAGGCCGTCCGGTTTCTGGTGTCGAACTTAATGGCAGGCATACCTTGACTGCGGCCGGCCAGCAGCATCCTCGCATTGGGAGCTAAAGTCCGTCCGGAGGCGGAAACCGCCGCCAGTCCCAGCGCAACAGCCAATATGCCTGAAAGGTATCTGTTCATTGGTCTTGGTTATTGTTAGAGTCCGCTGCACTCCCCTGTGAAGTTGATGACAGCGCGCTCGGGGGTGCCGCCGTTGCCTGAGGTCATAGGATTATAATAGAGATTGGTGACATTGGCCTTGACAGTGATGGTTCCGTCGCCGTTCTCGATAACCTGCATTGTGCCGGTCAGACCTCTGAGGCGGTATTCGCCGTTGGGGCCGGCAACCTGGATGCCCTCATATCTGAATGTGAAATCAGGAGATCCGGCGTTATCCTCGGCGGCGGCAAAATTGATTTCCTTACCGATTAATTCAGGCTTCATCTCGATCTCACACTTCATGCTCCCATGGTCGTTGTCGAACTGCACTGCATATTTGGAGCGGCCGGTGTAACTGCTGTGGGTCTTCTTGAAGCTTGGAATAGCTGTTTTATTGGTAAGCTCTCCGTCCAGATTGTAATACCAGACTTCATTCTTCGGGCCGGGAGTGGGGAAAAGAGCCTCGAGGTCATCCACATCGGCAGGCGAGCCTTTGTAGGACGCGCGGACAGCGAATCCGTCGTCAAAGGTGGCGTCAAGTTCCATGGTCACCACGCCCTTGGGTGTGATGGAGGTGGAGAGGGTGCCCTCGGTGACAACCTCTTTGGGTGCGGAAATCTCGCCGTCGGTCACTTCATAAAGTCTTACTTTGGCAGAGGTCACATCGCCGGCGAGGTTTATGTTTTCTTTGTAGAGGCCGGCGTTGGTCATCTCCACGTCGACAAAGTATTGTCCATCTTTGAGACCGACAACCTCGGTGGCGTTCTCGGCGGTGCCGAACAGCAGCCGCACGTTGGCGCCGTCAGCCTCGGGAGCATAGCGGAAAAGAGTTGCGATATTCTCGGCGCGGTAAAGTTCGTTGCCGTCGGCGCCTGTGATGAGGAAACCGATTGTCTCATCGTGGGAGCCGAATGATACCTTGTTGATTTCATTGACGTTGTAGACAACTGTCTTGCCCGAGTTCAGCTCTACGGTCATTGTTTCTACGGTCTCGGTGTAGGCATAGGCCGAAGTGGCCATAGCCACGGTTCCGAGAGCAAGTAAAATGTTCTTTGCTTTCATTTTCTTATACTGAAATTATTTCAAAATTACTTTAAATGCTTTGTCTTTCACTGCAAGCACATAAACGCCCGAAGCGAGAGCCGATGCGTCGAGCCCGAAGGCGGCATCGCCCGACATTACTGCGCGCCCGTTCATGTCAAAGAGTGTGACAGCTGCGTCACCGCCGTTGACCACAATGATATGGCGGCCATTGACGATGGCCGATACACCGCCGTCGGCGTCGGCCGAGACTGACTCTACGCCGGCGAGCTCTTTCTCGAGAGCCTCGCGGTCATACTGCAGTTCGACCGGTTTGTTGTTCCAGAGTCCGCGGATAGCGTAACCGGCGTCGTCGTAGAGATTGATCTCGAATGTGTAGTTGGAATAATCCGTTGTCTCTACTTTGACGGATCCCGATTCCACAGGAGCGAAGAGGTCATAGACATAGGTGAGATCCTTCTGGAAATGACGGTAGCTCGAACCGCCGTCGACATCCGACCATCCCTGACCGATGGTTATGGGTTCGTATGTGCCGCCGGAATTCAGCTCGTTTTCGTTCCAGCGGTTGGGCACAACGGTGTAGACTCCGGGCGCCACAACTGCCGAGTTCTTGGGAACGAAGAATTCGATGCGCATGAGGTCAGCGGCAACGCCGGGGTCGGAGTCTTTGCCGGCGGGCGAACCGAGGTCGAGGACGAATGCGCGGCAACCGGCTTTCTCTCCCATATGCCACATGCGGCCCTTCGCGAGATAGTCGAGGTCGAGGTCCACGTCATCCGTGAGGTTGGAGACAGCCGAGGGGATATACGCGTTGGAGAAATCATAAAGGATATTGCCCGAAAGCTCGGCGGTAACATGATAGCCAAAGTCGGTGTAGGCGTCGAGGTGGCCGGTCAGCTGTTTGGTGGCGGGGTCGAACGAGATGGTCAGGGTTCCTGACTGGAGGTAGCCGTAGACATATTCCCCGCCATTCTCGCGGATGCGGATGAAAGAGCCGAAAGGCATTGAAACATATTCCGAGCCCATCGAGTATTCGATTTCGCGGCAGGGATACCATGTGTTGCGTTCGAAAGTCTTGGCGTCGACATAGGTGCCACCCTCAATGCAGTAGGTGGTCCTGTTCATTCGCTTGTGGGCGATCATCATCGCAAGGTTGATGCCGTCGCCGACGAGGCTGCCGGTTGTCTGGTCAAACTTCTCGGAGTAGAGATTCAGGTAGGTGACGCCATTGTTGGAGTAGTCGGTGACTCCGTAGTAGTAGGCGATACCGCCCTTGTCAAGATTGAGATTGAGAAGGTCTTTCTTGAGCATGGGGAAGCTTGCAGGCTTTTCGTTGACATTTACAATCGGCAGACGGCCTACATATTTCAGATCCAGGGGGTCCTTGGTGAAGGGGTCGACAGCCGTGGCGGTCACGGTGTAAACGCCGTCTTTGTCTACGGAGACAACTACCGGCGACTCTATCGCGGCGGTTTTGGGTTTGCCGGCGATGTAGAGTTGAACCTTCGACTCATCGGGATTGACGGTGAACTTTGTCATCGCGTCGGATGACTCGTAGGTGCCGGGCTGCAGAGCCAGCGGATTGGAGGGAAGATTGTAAAGGTCGAGCACGACGATATAGCCCGCGTCGAGCTTTACACTGCCCGTCTTGTTGTCATAACGCGCTGATTCACTGTCCGACAATACGAGATAGTAGTTCGGGGTGTCATACGACTTGTCGTCATAGAGGCCGACGACCTCATACGACAGATTCAGAGTGTTGGCTGCCCAAGCGGCTGAAGAGGCCGTCACGGCAAGCAACATAGCAAGTAGAAGTTTTCTCATATAAATAAATGTGGATTGATTTATCTGTCAGGCGATGGAAGGGTCAGGTGAAAGATTGTGATTGATTGATTGATTGATCTGTATTACCGTATTGGCAAGCCAAAATTTTTTAAATGTCTGGTACGATTTTTTTAAATTGCTACAAAATTACACAATATTTAACCATTTGTCTTGTTTTATTTGTTAAATATGTTTAAAGTGATTGTTAGAACTTGTTTAATGTAAAATATTGCCGATAGGATTGCATATCCTAAACCTGATTTGATGCGATTGTCCTGACAGACAAACACTAAATTTTGTGATATCGGGAACTTTGCGTAACTTTGCATGAATTTTTCTCTTACCCGCCAATGAACATTTCTTACAACTGGTTAAAAGAATATATCGACTTCGACCTCTCGCCCGCCGAGCTTACCCAGGCGCTTACATCGCTGGGGCTTGAGTGCGACACTTATGAAGAGGTGGAGTCAGTACGCGGAGGCCTCCGCGGCGTGGTTGTCGGGAAGGTGCTCACATGCATCGACCATCCCGACAGCGACCACCTGCACATCACCACCGTAGACCTGGGCCTCGAGGCTCCCGTGCAGATTGTCTGCGGCGCCCCGAATGTGGCCGCCGGACAGACCGTGGTGGTGGCAACTGTTGGCGCCACGCTCTATCCCGCCGGCGAGGAGAAGGGTTTCCAGATCAAGAAATCGAAAATCCGCGGCGTGGAATCGCTCGGCA
>QAMH01000005.1 GCA_003149935.1 Coriobacteriia bacterium
CTTTGCATCTTTGTAAGCGTAGTTTGACTTGAATCCACTGGTATATGTATCTCCGCCGACCTTTACAGTTGCCTTTACCATGTAGTTGCGACTAATACCTGCTTTACGCCCAATTTCGGAATATACAATGGTGTCTGTTTGCCCTCCATTGTAGTACAAATCTCCACCCGCTACATCAATAGCCCACGCTGTAAGTGGAGCGCCGACAACCATAACTGCTGCTACAAGACCAACTACTTTCGTTCTCAACTTCTTTGCTCTCATTCGATAAACCTCCTTTCTCTTTTTTGCTTTTTGATAGTTTTATGTCACGTACTGTTTTTGCTAACCTCAACATAACATATATTTATGTTAAATATCAATTTGCCATAAGCATGTACCGAATTTGCCGTCGGCTTTAATAGGTGCATTTCCTATCTGGCGAGTGCTCGCTTTCCCCTGAACTGCATCATTAGCAAACGCTGGTATAAGGGGCAAAAAAAGAAGTGTTATAAAAAGGGCAGCGAATAAAATCAAGACGAAGGGCACGGTTGCTTTCCCGATAATAATGCCCGGTTTAGGTGATGCCTCCATGCTGGCGACCTCCATCAAATCAAATGGACGATGGATGCCGCTTGTGCTTCAGGTAATGAAAGGCATCCACCCGAATGTCGCCAAACATCTAAGCTGCGCAAGAAAACACAACTAGGGGCAGATGCCCTTCAGCACATGTTTTCTTGCGATGCGTTTGGTCGCACCTTAGATGTTTGGCGATGGGAATTTTATCATCTTGATGCAGGGTAATGTATGCACATCAGATATCCGTTATCCAGAAGGCGCTAGTATTAGAGTCACGTGTTTGACTGCTGCATATCCCCTTTGCTTTGCTGTGCTTCTCGACCCTGTGGCTACTACAAGTTGCTGCAATCCACGTGACTTTCTGCTTGTCCTCCGTCCGCAACTGCCGGGACACATTGCTTGGCGCAAAGTCTCTCTATTGCCTCGAAATGTGATGTGGTGGTTTCCTGCATGGCCATAGGGGCGCATTACTTGGCGTGGAGCCTCTCATCTTCTTTTCTTTAATTTTTTGTGAAGGGGCCCTTTGTTGGGGTATCGTTTCATTCGGAACGAAACGCATGCCAAACGCGTCCATTCCCATAGAGAGGGTAGGACCCCGTGTCTCAATTGGATTTCGTCCGGGTCGACAAGGATCCGGAGCGCATTGCCGAGCTCGCGATATTCGCGGAGGGCATCTTCAGGGAGTATTTCTCGACACTTCACGAACCTGCGAAGGTCGATTATCTGGTAAATCACACCTTGTCGCTCGAAACGCTTACCACCGCCATCGCCGATGAGGGCTATGAGTACTACTTCGTCGATGACGCGCAGACGGAGGAGCACCTCGGTTTCGTCGGCATCAGACCCGACGACGGCTTCCTTTACCTCAGCAAGCTCTATCTCATCAAGGGCGCGCGCGGCAAAGGTCTTGGCCGCGCCGAGTTCGAGTTCGTGAAGCAGCGCGCGCGAGAGCACGGTCTCGGACGCATCAGACTCACGTGCGCACGCGACAACATCGCGAGCCTCGATCGCTACGATCACATGGGGTTCAAGAGAATCGCCTGCGTCAACAATGACGTTGGCGGCGGCTTTGAGATGAACGACTACCTGATGGAGTACACGCTCGAGGACGCTTCCTAGTCCTCGTCAACCTCGATGGCGCCGAGCGGGCACTCTTCCATGCACTCGCCGCAACCGTCGCAGCTATCCTCGTTTACAACAGAAGCGACGCTTCCGACAATGTCGAGCACGCCATTGGGGCAGGTATCAACGCAGATACCACATCCTGAACATTCGTCGATGTCTATCGTGGGCTGGGGCATGTGCAAGCCTTTCGTCTCGGTAACATCACGTATGCAAAATAGCGGTAACCCCTCCATAAGGCAACATGTTTTTTCTTCGATTCCAAGAAGGTTGGTTGTTGACCGCTTGTTCACGAATGATGCCAAGAAACAAATAAGAAGCCCACGGTCAAACTGAGAATATCTAAGTGTTACATATTGGTAACAGGTGTTATAAATAGCTTATAAAACTTGACAATAGGACACTTAGATTTCATAATGCTCAATGTAAATATATACGTAATTCCACATGAAGGAAGGCATAGATATGAGCAAGATTATTGGTATTGACCTTGGCACGACTAACTCGGCCATGGCGGTTCTCGAGGGCGGCGAGCCCACGATTATCGTCAACGCGGAAGGTGACCGCACCACTCCGTCCGTTGTCGGTTTCCGCAAGGATGGCGAGCGCGTCGTCGGCAAGGCAGCAAAGAACCAGGCTGTTACCAACCCCGAGAACACCGTTGCGTCTATCAAGCGCTTCATCGGTCGCAATTATGATGAGACCGAGTCCGAGCGTGCGACTGTCGCCTACAACGTCGTCAAGGGTAAGGACGGCCGTAACATGGTGCAGATCGACGGGCATGACTACACGCCCGAGGAGATTTCGGCCATGGTGCTCCAGAAGCTCAAGGCTGACGCTGAGAAGTACCTGGGCGAGCCGGTGACCGAGGCTGTCATCACCGTTCCGGCTTACTTCAACGACGCACAGCGTCAGGCAACCAAGGATGCTGGCAAGATCGCCGGCCTCGAGGTCAAGCGTATCATCAACGAGCCTACCGCAGCAGCGCTGGCTTACGGCCTCGACAAGAAGGGCGTCGACGAGAAGATCCTCGTCTTCGACCTCGGCGGCGGCACCTTTGACGTTTCCATCCTCGAGATGGGCGATGGCGTCTTCGAGGTCCTCGCGACCGCAGGCGACAACCACCTGGGTGGCGATGACTGGGATCAGCGCATCATCGATTGGCTGGCCGACAAGTTCCAGGCAGATCATGGTATTGACCTGCGCAAGGACAAGATGGCTCTGCAGCGCCTCAAGGAAGCTGCCGAGAAGGCCAAGATGGAGCTCTCCAACACGCAGCAGGCGGCTATCAACCTGCCGTTCATCACGGCTGTCGATGGCAACCCGGTCCACCTGGACTACTCGCTGACACGTGCCGAGTTCGAGCGCATCACTGCAGACCTGCTCGAGCGTTGCAAGACGCCGGTCGAGACCGCGATGAAGGACGCTGGCCTTTCCAGCGGAGAGATCGACGAGGTTATCCTCGTTGGTGGCTCCACCCGTATGCCGGCTGTCCAAGAGGAAGTCAAGAAGATCACGGGCAAGGATCCGCACATGGGCGTCAACCCGGACGAGGTCGTTGCCATTGGCGCGGCTATCCAGGGCGGCGTGCTCGGCGGTGACGTCGAGGGCATCCTCTTGCTCGATGTGACCCCGCTTTCGCTGGGCGTCGAGACCATGGGTGGCGTCATGACCAAGATGATCGATCGCAACACGACGATCCCGACGCGCAAGACCGAGGTGTATTCCACGGCGGCCGATAACCAGACCTCCGTCGAGATTCACGTCCTGCAGGGCGAGCGCGAGTTCGCACGCGACAACAAGACGCTGGGTCGCTTCCAGCTGACGGGCATCCCCGCGGCACCGCGTGGCATCCCGCAGATCGAGGTCACGTTCGACATCGACGCCAACGGCATCGTCAACGTGTCCGCCAAGGATCTGGGCACGGGTCAGGAGCAGAAGATCACGATCTCCGGTTCCACGGCTCTGTCCGACGAGGAAGTCGACCGCATGGTGGCCGACGCCCAGGATCACGCGGCCGAGGACGAGGCCCGCAAGGCCGAGGTCGAGACCCGCAACCAGGCCGACTCGATCGTCTACGCGACCGAGAAGACCCTCAAGGATCTGGGCGACAAGGTTCCGCAGGCGTCCAAGGATGAGGTCGAGGCAGCCATCGCGGCCGTCAAGACGGCTCTCGAGGGCAGCGATGTCGACGACATCAAGGCCAAGACCGAGGCCCTGCAGCAGGCAAGCTACAAGCTCGCCGAGATCGCGTACGGCAATGGCCAGCAGGCTGACGGTCAGCCGGGCAACACCGCAAGCGGTTCGTACGACACCAACGCCGGTGGCGACGAGGTCGTCGATGCCGACTACGAGGTCGTTGATGACGAGAAGGACAACTAATCATGTCCGCCGCGCAGAAAGACGATACGCTCAAAGGGGCTGCCACTGGCAGCCCCGAGGGCGCTAGCCCCGTAGACGAGAACGTCGAAGAGGCCATCGAGGCCGAGGTCATCGAGGAGCAAGACGAGGTCCAGGAGGACACTCCCAATCTCTTCGAGGCCATCACTGCCGAGGTGACCGAGCTACGCGATCGCTACGCGAGGCTGCAAGCAGAGTGGGATAACTACCGCAAGCGCACGCAGGCAGAGCGTGAGTCCGAGCGTGTGCGTGCCTCGGAGAATCTCGTCATGGATTTGCTCCCCCTGCTCGATGACCTCGAGCGTGCCATCAAGCATGCGAGGGAGACGGGCGAAGGCGGCACCCTGACGGATGGCGTCGAGGCAATCCAGAACAAGTTCCTGCAGATTCTGGAGAAACACAAAGTCACGCAAATCGCCGCGCTGGGCGAGCCGTTTGATGCGATGCAGCATCAGGCAGTTGGCACCGAGGAGGACGCAAGCGTCCCCGAGGAGACGGTCGTCAATGTGTTCCAGCAAGGCTACAAGATGGGCGAGCGTGTCATACGCCCCGCAATGGTCGTGACGAGCACCGGAGGCCCCGCACGGGAGCCGCAAGGAGCTAACGAGTAATAGTCGGGGAAACGCGTTCGTAAGGGCGCGTTTCTTCTTGTAGATAGAAAGGTGGAAGACGCATGTCAAAGAACTACTACGACATACTCGGCGTGAAGAAGTCCGCTTCCGCCGATGAGATAAAGAAGGCATTTCGCAAGCTTGCCCAGAAGCATCATCCCGATGCGGGCGGCGATGAGGAGACCTTCAAGGAGATTAACGAGGCGTACGAAGTCCTCTCCGATCCCGAGAAGAAGGAGCAGTACGACACCTACGGAACCGTGGGCAACTTCGCCGACCAGGCTGGCGCCTGGGGCGGTGCGGGCCAGGGATGGCCCGGCGGTGGCGGTCGTACCTACACCTACACTTCTAGCGGTGATGGCGCGGGCTTTGACTGGGCCGATATCTTCAGCAACATTCGCGGTGGCGATGGGGCGTTCGGCAGCGATTGGGATTTCAACGTCAATCGGGCGCATAAGGGCCAGGACCTCCAGACCTCCATCGAGCTCACGTTTGACGAGGCGTTCAAGGGCACGACGAAGAAGGTCTCGATCAGGATTCCGAGCACGGGCGATACCGAGACGGTCACGGTCAAGGTGCCGGAGGGCGCCGTTGACGGCGGCAGGTTGCGGTTCCGTGGCAAGGGCGAGCACGGCACCAACGGCGGCGAGCGAGGTGACTTGCTCATCGTTACGAAGATTGCCGAGCACCCCGTGTACAAGCGCGAGAAGGCGGATGTCGTGATGGAGCTCCCCGTCAGCATCGACGAGGCGATACTCGGCGCGAGCATCGTCATTCCCGCCCCAGACGGCACGCGCGTCAAGCTGCGCGTCCCCGCAGGCACGCAAGACGGCAAGGTCCTGCGCGTCAAGGGCAAGGGCGCCAAGGACGTGAAGGGCAAGAAGGGCACGGGCGACCTGCGCATCAAGGTGAAGGTCGAGACACCCAAGAACCTCAACGCCGAGCAGAAGAAGGCTATCGAGGAGTTTCGTGCTGCATCTCCCTCGCCGGATACGCTGCGAAGCGCCTTGAACGATCAGATGAAGGCCGTCAAGGCATAGGACAAGGAGCGTGTTATGGCACAGACAGATAGGAACAAGCCGCTCTACATGATTAGCGTCGCAGCCGATCTTGCCGGGCTTCATCCGCAGACCCTGCGCATCTACGAGGCAAAGGGTCTCGTGTCGCCCCAGCGCACGAGCGGCAACACACGCATGTACTCGCAAGCCGACGTTGATCGTCTGGAGCTCATCGGCAGGCTTACGGACGAAGGCATCAATCTGGCCGGTGTCATGCGCATCCTCGACCAGAGGGAGCGCATGCGCGAGATCCAGGCGGAGGCCGATAAGCTGCGCGAGGAGGTCGAGCGCCTGCATGATGCCATGCACGAGCTCGAGATGCGCCAGACAATCGCGACGCTCATGAACAAGCCAGACCATTCCAGGCTCCTGAGCGAGGGATTCTCCGGCTTGTAATGCACATCGTTTGCATTACTGCATTACGTAAATTGAAAAGAAGTGGTCGCGTGGTTTCCTTCGAGGGACTTCGCGGCGTGCATATATAACTGAATAGTGGAGGAATAAAAATGAGAATAGACAAATTGGCGGTCACCGCGCAGGAGGCTTTGCAAAACGCAATCTCCATAGCGGCAGACATGGAGGCGGCGGCAGTCGAGCCAGAGCACTTGCTCAAGGCGCTGCTCGACTCCAACGAGGGAAACCTGACCGCAATCATCGAGAGGATCGGCGCAGACCCGCGTGCGATCGACATGGCGATAACTGAAGATTTGGAGAAACAGCCCAAGGTTTCGGGCACGATGCCCAATGTGAGCCAGCGTTTGGCAACCGTCGTCGATGACGCTGTCAAAATCGCAGGCAAGATGGGCGATGCCTTTGCGACTACCGAGCATTTGCTCATAGCCCTAACCGAGGACAAAGGCGAGGCAGGCAAGGAGCTTTCGCTTGCCGGTGTGACGCGCAGTCGCGTCGAGCAGGTCTATGAGGAGCTGCGCGGCGATACGCGCGTGACCGATCGCGACTCGAAGACGCAGTTCGAGGCACTTGAGCAATATGGCAAAAACCTTACGCAAGAGGCTCGTGACGGCAAGCTCGACCCTGTCATCGGTCGTAACGACGAGATTCGTCACACCATTCAGGTTCTGGCGCGTCGTACCAAGAACAATCCGTGCCTCATTGGCGAGCCGGGCGTCGGCAAGACGGCCATCGTCGAGGGTCTCGCCCAGCGCATCGTTGCGGGTGACGTCCCTTCGACGCTGCTCAACAAGGAGATCGTGGCGCTCGACCTGGGCTCCATGGTCGCGGGTGCCAAGTATCGCGGCGAGTTCGAGGATCGTCTTAAGGCGGTGCTGCGCGAGGTCGAGCAGTCCGATGGCAACATCATCCTGTTCATCGACGAGCTGCATACCATCGTGGGCGCTGGCGCGAGCGAGGGTTCGCTCGACGCGGGCAACATGCTCAAGCCTGCCCTGGCACGTGGCGAACTGCACGCCATCGGTGCGACCACGCTCAACGAGTACCGTAAGTACATCGAGAAGGACTCTGCACTCGAGCGTAGGTTCCAGCCCGTCATGGTAAGTGAGCCCTCCGTCGAGGAGACGGTCTCGATTCTGCGTGGCATCAAGGAGAAGTACGAGATCCATCACGGCGTGCGCATCCAGGACTCGGCCATCGTGGCCGCAGCCCAGCTGTCCAACCGCTACATCACGGATCGCTTCCTGCCAGACAAGGCCATCGACCTCGTAGATGAGGCTGGTAGTCGCCTGCGCATGGAGATCGACTCGTCCCCGATGGAGATTGACCTGCTCGATCGCATGCTCACGCAGATGCAGATTGAGGAGCAGGCGCTCATGAAGGAGGATGACGAGCTTTCCAAGCAGAGACTCGAGGAGCTCCGTGGCCAGATTGCCGAGCAGCAGCAAGAGCTCGACAAGCTGCGCGCCGAGTGGTCCAACCAGAAAGACGCCATCAACCGCGTGCGCGAGATCAAGGCGGAGATAGACCAGGCGCAAAATGACGAGGACCGTTGCACGCGCGAGGGCGACCTCGTGGCGGCATCCGAGATTCGTTTTGGCAGGATTCCGCAACTCAAGGCAGAGCTCGAGGAGGCAACGGCCGTGCTCGAGGCGTCTCAGGACGATGACGGCATCCTCAAGGAGGAGGTTACCGCCGAGGATATCGCCGATGTCGTGAGCAGCTGGACGGGCGTGCCCGTGAGCAAGATGATGGAAGGCGAGATGGCCAAGCTCGTTGGCCTCGAGGACACCCTGCATGGGCGCGTCATCGGCCAGGAGGAGGCCGTGCATGCGGTTGCCGGCGCCATCAGGCGCAGCCGCAGCGGTCTTTCCGATCCGGACAGGCCCATCGGCAGCTTCCTGTTCCTCGGCCCCACGGGCGTGGGCAAGACCGAGCTCACCAAGGCGCTTGCGGAGGCACTCTTCGATGACGAGCGTGCGATGGTGCGTATCGACATGTCCGAGTACATGGAGAAGTTCAGCGTGCAGCGTCTTATCGGCGCGCCCCCGGGATATGTCGGCTACGAGGAAGGTGGCCAACTCACCGAGGCCGTGCGCAGGCACCCGTATTCGGTCATCCTGCTCGACGAGATCGAGAAGGCGCATCCGGACGTGTTCAACGTGCTTCTGCAGGTGCTTGACGATGGTCGTCTGACCGATGGCCAGGGTCGTGTCGTGAGCTTCAAGAACTCGATCATCATCATGACGAGTAACCTTGGCTCGCAGTTCATCCAGGAGTTCATGGAGACGGGTGACAAGGACGCGATGGATGCCGCCATCCAGAACGCCCTGCGTCAGTCCTTCAGGCCCGAGTTCCTCAATCGTATCGACGAGATCATCACGTTCACCTCGCTCGATATGGAGCACCTCGAGAAGATCGTCGACCTGCAGCTCGAGAAGGTGCGCGAGCGTCTGGCCGAGCGTCGCATCACGCTCGAGCTCACGCCCGCCGTGCTGGAGCGCCTGTCGCTTGACGGTTTCGATCCGCTCTTCGGTGCGCGTCCGCTCAAGCGCCTCATCCAGCACGAGGTCGTCGATCGCGTCGCCAACGAGATGGTCTCCGGCCACCTGCAGGAGGGCGATACGATTACCATCGACCTCGACGAGGACGGCGACTACACCGTGACGATCGGGGAGTAACGACGGCTCGAAGATGTGAGCAAACTATGTAGAAAGGGAGTCAGTTTTTGAAGCTGGCTCCCTTTTTTCATGTGGGGACAATCTTTACTGTTATCATCGAGCGTATGGAAGAGACGCAGCAACACATGCAGCCTATACAGGGACTGAGCACGGCAGAAGTCAACGAGCGTATCGCCGCCGGCAAAGTCAACGAGAACGCCGATGTGCATACACGCAGCATCCCGCGCATCGTGCGTGACAACATCTGCACGCTCTTCAACCTCGTCAACATCATCCTTGCCATTGCCATCTTCTGGACGGGTTCGTATCGCAACCTCCTGTTCATGGCGATCATCATCTGCAACATCGTCATCGGCATCTACCAGGAGGTACGCTCCAAGCTCACCATCGACCGCCTCTCGGTCATCACCTCATCCAAGGCGCACGTCATTCGTGATGGCAAGCAGCTGAGCATCGGCCTTGACCAGATCGTGCTCGACGACGTCATCATGCTCGAACGTGGCGACCAGGTGCCCTCGGACTGCGAGGTCATCGAAGGCTCGTGCAGCGCCAACGAGAGCCTGCTCACGGGCGAGGCGGACCTCGTGCCAAAGAAGGTGGGCGACGAGCTGTACTCCGGGAGCTTTATCAGTTCTGGTTCCTGCATCGCGCGCGTCACCGCCGTGGGTGTGGACAACTACGCGACAAAGATCAACAACGAGGCCAAGGTCTATCGCAAGGTACGCTCCGACATCATGGAATCGCTGCGCAAGATCATCAAGTTTGTCACCGTGCTCATCGTGCCTCTCGGTGCCGCGCTCGTCATCAAGGAGTGCTGGCTCGGCGGCGGCACGATCGATTCCGCGATCCTGCACACCTCGGCTGCGCTCGTCGGAATGATTCCGCAGGGGCTAATCCTGTTGACCTCGGCCGTGCTCGCCGTGAGCGTCATTCGCCTCGCGCAGCATAAGGTGCTCGTCCAGGAGCTGTACTGCGTCGAGACGCTCGCCCGCGTTGACGTCGTCTGCCTCGACAAGACGGGCACCATCACCACGGGCGAGATGGACGTCGACGAGGTCATCCCCTTCGATGGCGTGCCCTATGACGAGGCCCTGCACGCGCTCGTCGCGCTTGATGCGCTCTCGAAGGACGATAACGAGACCGCCAAGGCCATCAAGGCCTACATCACCGGGCTCGAAGAGCGCCCCGATGCGCCCAAGGCCGTGCAGGGCGAGACGCGTTACGTGCCGTTTTCTTCCGAGCGCAAGTATTCGGGTGTTTGCTACGGCAGCGATGCTGGCAACTATGCCATGGGTGCGGCCGAATTCGTCTTGAAAGGGTCTGACGAGTTACCCGAGGTACTCGAGAAGATCGAACGGCTTGCGGGCGTGCGTCGCGTGCTCGTGCTCGCCAAGGTCGCCGACTTCGACAAGGAAGACGAGATCGTCGGGCCGGTCGAGCCGCTCGTGCTCATCTTCATCCGCGATCGCGTGCGTCCCACGGCAGCCCAGACGCTCGACTACTTCAAGCAGCAGGGCGTGCGTATCAACATCATCAGCGGTGATGCGGTCGAGACGGTATCGAACATCGCCGCCTCCGTGGGCGTGCCCGATGCCGACAAGTGCATCGACATGAGCACGGTGACCACCGAGGAGGAGCTGCGCGAGGCGGCGCGCACCTGCCGCGTCTTCGGGCGCGTGAGTCCCGCGCAGAAGAAGCAGCTCGTCGTGGCGCTGCAGGACCAGGGCCATACCGTCGCCATGACCGGCGATGGCGTGAACGACGTCCTCGCGCTGCATGCGGCGGATTGCTCGGTCGCCATGGGCACGGGATCGGATGCCGCGCGCAGCATCGCCCAGCTCATACTGCTCGACGATGACTTCGCCTCGATGCCGCCCGTCGTCGCCGAGGGTCGTCGCTCCATCAACAACCTGCAGCGGTCGGGCTCGCTGTTTCTCGTCAAGACGATCTTCTCCGTCGTCATGTCGCTCATGTTCATCTTTATCGTCGCGTACAACTATCCCTTCGTCACCATTCAGCTCACGCTCATCGATGCTTTCACTGTCGGTTTGCCGTCCTTCGTTCTTGCGCTCGAACCCAATCGAGATCTCATTCGCGGCGAGTTTCTGCGCAACGTCATCACGCGCGCCATTCCCGGCGCCATCTGCGTCATAACCTCGGTCGTCATTGCCGTCATATTCTGCTTCGTGACTGGTCATTCCCAGGATCAGTTCTCGACGATGTGCGTCGTCTTGACCTGCGTCTCGGGCGTCAACCTTGTCATACGCCTTTCGATTCCCTTCAATTACATACGTACAGCGTTGCTTGTCGTCATTCTCGCGGGACTGGTGCTCGGCATATTCGTCTTTGGCCCCGTCTTCATGCTCGTGCCGCTCACGGGCGAGATGGCCATTGCCACCCTCGTCGCTGCGCTGTTCATCACGGTTCTCTTCAACGTCCTCTTTAACGTTGCGCTCGATCGGGAACGCGCCTATCTCGATTCGCTTGCGGGCGAGTAGCAGCGTGACGGGGGTTCCGTGACAGGAGGAGACGGGGAGGTGACAAGGGGGACGGGGGTTCTGTCACGCAGCAGGTGACGCAGGACGGGGCGGATTCTAGCGGTCATTGCACGCATGGAAAGGATGTGGTGCAATGGCTAAATACTCTATCGATGATTGGACGGCGGTCAAAGAGAGGCTTCGCGCGGGTGATTCGATCAGGGAGTGCGCAAGGCGGACCGGAATCGGACGTGGTGCCGTTTTCAAGTGGAGCCGAATGGACCGCCCTCCGGATCGGATGGTGCTTACAATGGACGCCGCGAGCTGCCCGACCCCGAGCGCAAGAACATCGCCCAAGCAGCGCCTGACATACGAGGACCGCTGCTTTATCGCGGCCCTTCTCGATGTCGGGCGCACCAACCAAGAGATTGCCGATAAAATGAACATCAGCAGGACGACCGTCGCTCGCGAGCTTTCCCGGGTGCAAGGACCCTACGATCCGAGGCACGCCCAGCTTGATGCGAGGAAGAAGGCGAAAAGGCCAAAACCCCGCAAGCTCGATGCCCGAGGCCCCCTTAGGGCCTATGTGCTGCAGATGCTTGCCAGCAGATGGTCGCCCGAGCAGGTCTCCAAGCGGATCGAAGAAGACTTCCCGGATGACGAGGAGATGCGCATAAGCCACGAGACGATATACCAGTCCCTTTATGTGCAAGGCTACGGGACGCTGCGCCATGAGCTCGGCGTCGAGTACGCCTTGCGCACCAAGCGCCGCGGTCGCAAACCGGCATCCAAGCTCCCCGCAAAGAACAGGCCCTGGCTTAAGGATGCGCATATATCCAAGAGGCCCCCGGAGGCGGGTGACCGCTCCATCCCCGGGCATTGGGAAGGGGACCTGATCATTGGAAGCGACCTGTCGAGCTGCCTCATAACCCTCGTGGAGAGAAGGTCGCGCTTCCTTTTGATGTCGAGGCTGGCCTGCCATGACGCGGACACGGTCGCAGAGCGCATGGCGCAGATGGCCGAGGGGATCCCCGAGGAGCTCAGGCGCACGCTCACCTGGGATCAGGGGTCGGAGATGGCATGCGTGGACAGGTTCAAGCTCTCCTCTGGCTTCGAGGTGTATTTCTGCGATCCGCACTCTCCTTGGCAGCGGCCCACCAATGAGAATGTGAACGGGCTGATCAGGGAGTTCTTCCCCAAAGAGACTGACTTCACGGAGGTGTCGGACGAAGAGGTGGGCAAGGTGCGGTGGCTGCTCAACAACCGTCCGAGGAAGGTCCTGGGCTGGAAGTTCCCTTCCGAGGCTATGCAGGAAGTGTTGGCGGAAGGTGCAATGATCGCCTGAACCCGCCCGGGGATAATGTCACCGTTTACAGGTGACATTATCCCCGTCCTGCGTCACCTGCTCTGCGTCACCTGCTTGCGTCTCCCCGTCATGCCCCCATTCCCCCCGTCACGCTGCGTGCCATATGCCATCTGAACGGCTATAATCCGCGTATTATGTTGCCCCGATTTCACTGGTCCGATATCACGACCGTCGGTCACTACCTTGGCGTGCTCATCCTGATGACGGGCGCGGCTATGTGCGTGCCCGCCGTCATCGCCCTTGTTTTCGGGGAGTTTCGTCAACTTGGGGCTTTCATCGTCGGCATCGGCGTATGCCTGACCGTCGGATCAGCGCTGCGCTTCTTCAAGGCGCGTGGACTCGATCGACGTCGGGCGCTGCTTCTCGTGGGTTTTGGCTGGATTGTCATCGGCATCGTCTGCGCGGTGCCGCTGCTTTTGTCTGGCTCGTTCAGCTCGTGGTTCGATGCGCTCTTCGATTCCGTTTCGGCGCTTACCACGACGGGTGTGACGCTCGTGAACGACGTGGACTCCCTGAGCTACTCGCAGATTACCTGGCGTGTGATCATGTCGTTTGGTGGCGCGTTGACGGTTGTCGTCATTGCCATGTACTCCGGATTCTTTGGCGAAGGTTCGCGCGTCTTCATGATGAACGAGCGCCGCGATGGGGAGCGCACGCGGGCGCGCATCAGCGAGACCTGCCTTTCGGTCCTGCGCGTATACGGGAGCTTTGCCCTTGTCGGGGCACTTGCCGCGACGGTGATTTGCCTGTTTTTGGGGCTGCATCCCGTCGATGCGATCATGAACGGCTTCTGGCTTGCCCTGACCGCCATCGGCACGGGTGGTTTCGTGCCCCATACCTCCGACCTCATCTATTACCATTCGCTTCCCTTGCAGTTTGTGCTGAGCGCCCTCATGATTGCCGGGGCGATCAGCTTTGCCGTGTACGCATACGCACGCGCTGGACGTTTCAAGCACATCAAGCGCAACGCAGAGCTACGCGTATATGCCCTGTGGATCGTGGTGCTCGTCGCCTTCGTGACATGGATCATGACGCGCGAGGACATCTTCACGAGCTTGGGTGGCCTCATGCAAAACGGCCTCTCCACGGTTATCTCCGCTGCGACCACCTGCGGCATGCAAGCGGTCTATCCCGAGCAGATCGGCGGCACCATCACGGATGGCGTGGTCATTCTCGTCATCGTTGCGATCCTCTTTGGCGCCTGCGCGTATTCCTCGGGCGGCGGTATCAAGTTCGTGCGCATTCTGCAGGTGCTGCGCTGGATCAAGTACTCGATTCTCGTGCGCCTGGCTCCCGATAACGCACGCGTGCGTATCAAGTACGAGCACTTCGGATCGCAGACGTTGAGCTCCGAGGACGCGATGATCGCGATGACGGTCTTCATCCTGTATCTGGGTACGGCGGCACTTGGCTCCATGGCCTTCATCGCCTTTGGCAACGATGCTCTCAACTCGGTTTTCGAGGCCATCAGCTACGTGACCAACTGCGGTATGACGACCGAAATCACGCAGGCCGGCCTACCCTTTGGACTCAAGATCGTCGCCTTGCTCCTCATGTGGGCCGGGCGCGTCGAGTTCATTGCGCTCATCGGCGCCATTGTCGGTATCCTCATTTCGTTGCATCCCGACAACCTCTTCAGTAACGACAGGTCACGTGACCTGCGCATATTCAAGCGCAAGAATAGCGGTGGATTGGCCTGGCGTAGTCGCAAGCACCAGGAATCAAAACAGCGTGGAAAGACGCTTGTCGTGGCGGGGATGCTCGTCCTCAGTCTCGGCTGCCTTGGCGTGGGCGCACCGGCGGCAAGCGCCGTCTCGAACGGTGCGCAGGTTCCCGTGCACGAGGTGGAGTCGCTGAGCAACCCCTCGACCTACAGCTCGGTGGACATCCATGCGCTGCTTTCCGCGGGCACGCGCCAGAACGACAGGGAGGTCGTCTTCACGGGCGAGGCAACGGGATCTCCCATCATTGCCGATGCCAATCATGTGTGGGTAAACGTGAAGAATGGCGGCGCGATGGTCGGTGTCTACATGGACGCACAGCTTGCCGAGCAGATCACGCATTACGCACGCTACGAGCATACGGGTGACATGATTACCGTACAGGGCGTGTATCACCTGGCTTGCGCCGACCATAACGGCGAGCTCGAAGTGCATGCCGAGAACATCGAGGTTAATGCCCAAGGTGAGAGCTGGACTAGTACCGTCAGTCCCGCGATGTATGTCTTTGGCATCATTTTCATCGTGCTTGGATTTGCCCTGACGCTTTTGCGTCAGACCTTGCACGGAAGGATGCGGCTCAGGAATCTGTTCAAGTGGGAGAGAAACTGACGAAGCGCCGATAGGCGATTCGTTCATGGCTATAATAGGCACGGCAAGGAGGAGAGGCATGAAAGCGGTATTTCAGAGGCACGTGCAAAAAAAAGGCAGTCCGGTCATCGGCATGCTTGTCGTGCTCGCCTCGATATGCGCCTTCCTCGCCTTCCTCGCCGTTGTCACGGTTATCGTGCATCTTATCGTGATGTAGGCGGCCATCTTGATTACTCGGCTTCATCTGGAGGACTGGCGTATCATCGGCCATTACCTTGGCGTGCTGATCCTGCTTGTCGCGATTGCCATGATACCGCCCTTCATCATGTCCCTTTGCCTCTCCGAGTTCTCGACGGCAGTCGACTTCCTGCTCTCCATCGGCATCACGGGCATCGTGGGAAGCGTCTTGCTTTTCTCGAAGGTCGAGCTTGCCACGCTCGATTGGCGTCAGTCCCTCGTCATCACCGGCTTGTGCTGGGTGGTTCTTTCCGTGTTCGGCGCTTTGCCGCTTTGGATGTCGGGCCATTATGATGGGTATCTTGACGCGTTCTTCGAGTCGGTCTCGGCATTCACCACGACGGGCATGTCGCTTTGTGTCGATGTGGATCACATGGCCCTGTCGCTTTCCGTTTGGCGCTGCCTCATGCATCTCATCGGCGGCATTGGCGTTGTCGTCATCGCGCTTGCGCTCGGTGTCTTTGGCACGGGGTCGGCGGCTGCGTCGTTGTACCATGCCGAGGCGCGCATGGGGCAAGTCATGCCCGGCATCAAGCAAACCTCGCAGTTCATTTTGAAGCTAGCCGCGGTCGTCGTCGTGGCAGGTACTCTCGTCTGCATCATTCCGTTGCTCGCTGTTGGCACGGAGCCCCTGCGCGCGGTGATTAACGGCTTTCTCGTGACGGCGGCCGCCTTCTCGACGGGAGGCATGACGAGCAGCGCTTCGGGCATCATCGCGTTCCATAGCTGGCCGCTCGAGGTTTGCGCTCTCGTGCTTGCCGCCTTTGGGTGCATTAACTTCGTGCTCTACGGTGACATATGGAAGGGCATATTCCGCAACTTCTTCAAGGACATCGAGATTCGCACGATCTTCGTCTGGGTTACGCTGCTCGCGGTGCTCATGGCCTTTGCCCTGGCGGGCTCGTATTTCACCACGACGGGGGGAGTCGTGCGGCGTGGCTTGTTCGAGGTGCTCTCGGGCGGCTTCAACCTCGGCTTCTCGACGCTCCAGGGTGGCCAGATTCTCTTTGCCATGGGTTCGGGAGCGCTCTTCGTCATCATCTTGTCGATGACGATCTGCGGCTCCTCGTCCTCGGCATCGGGTGGCATCAAGGCGCTGCGCATCGGCATTATCGCGCGCTCCGTCGTGCAGGCCATCCGTGAGGCGCTCGCTCCCGACCGCGCGCGTCCCCGCACCTTCTACTTCCAGAAGGGCCGACATCGCCTCACGCCAGAGCTCGTGTCCTCGGCTATGATCATTTTCCTGCTCTACATGGTCACCTACGCCGTTGGCGCCATCGCCGGCATTGCCTATGGCTACGAAGCGCTGCCCGCGATTTTCGACTCCGTCTCGGCGGCATCGAACACGGGGCTTTCGTTGGGCGTCGCCGCACCCGGCATGCCCAATGGTCTCGAGATTATCTACATTTTCGAGATGTGGCTCGGTCGTCTCGAGTTCATCGCGATTCTGGCGATGGTCGTCGAGATGCTTGCCTTCCTCGTCCCGCGTCGACGCTCGAAGTGGGTACGGAGGAAAAAATGACAGGGCGCATGACATGCGGTTTCGTTCTTGCATGCGTCCTGGCGCTCGCGGGCATGATGCTGCCCGCGTATGCCGCGCCGTCGGATATCCAAAATGTCGGCGGTGGCAACCTCGAGATCGGCTCTCTCTCGGATCGCTTCGAGTCTCTCGACAAGCTCGGGAACTCCCTGACCGACGAGGAAAACGTCGTCATCGAGACGCGCGTAGGCGTCCTGGTCTCGACGAATCGCGCCCTCAACAACAGCGAGGTGAGCTTCACGGGCGAGGCCGTGGGAGGCGTCGTCAACGCGGGCGAAGGCTACAAGTGGGCCAACATCAGCGGTACCTCAAACGCTGTCATCAGCGTCTACCTGTCCGATGACCTTGCCAAGCTCATCCAAAACGTGGGCGACTACCATACGACGGGCACCACGCTCAAGATTACGGGCACCTATCACATCGCCTGTCCGGAGCACGAGGGCGAGCTCGACGTGCATGCATCTGCCGCCGAGGTCACAGACAACGGCGGCCCGGTGACGCACATGGTCGTGCCGGGGCGCCTTGAGGCGGCGCTGGCGCTCTGCGCGGTGGCGGGCCTGTTCCTCATGCTCTACTTGCTCGCACGGCGGTATTTCCAGAGAAAGGCGCAGACATGATGTCCTTTGACCGCCTCGCCTATCGCGAGTCAGCGCGCGAGGCATTCGAGGAGGCAAACGCCAAGCTCACGCGCGAGGGCAAGCCCTGCGAGCCAGGCTGCGTCATATCGCTTGACCGGGGATATCCGCTCGTGTGCACGCCGCGCATAACCGAACGTGCCGAGCTCACGACCTCCATCAAGAAGAGCGACGACAGCATCGTGGCGGTGGGGGATTGGGTGGCGCTGCATCGTCCGCACGGCCATGAGAAAGCCGTCATCGAGTGCGTGCTGCCCCGTCGCAACGAAATCGCGCGCGTCAAACGCATCGGACGTGAGCGACAGCCGCGTCGTCAGGTGCTGGCTGCCAATGTCGACATCGTGCTCATCTGCCAGTCCCTTACGGGCGAGGGAATCGACGAGGGGCTGCTCGTTCGGCAGATGGTGGCCGTCGCGGGGTGCAAGGCGACGCCTGTCTTCGTGCTTACGAAGGGGGACATGGCGAGTGATGCCAGCATCGCGGCGACCTGCGAGCGCATTCGCCTCATCGCCCCGGAGGTGCCGCTTTTTGTGGTGTCCGTTGATGATGAGGCGTCCATCGATGAGTTGCGCGGCGTGTTCTCGCCGTTTACCACGGGGCTGCTGTTGGGTGAGAGCGGCGTCGGCAAATCGTCGCTCGTCAACGCGCTTTTGGGCGAGGAGGCCTTGGCGACAGGCGATGTGCGCGCATCGGACGACAAGGGGCGCCACACCACGGTGGCGCGGCGCATGATACCGCTGCCGCAGGGCGGTCTCATCATCGATGCGCCCGGTCTGCGCACGTTGCAGATTCTCGACATGGAGACGAGTCTCAAGCTCGCCTTCGACGACATTGCGGAGGCGGCTCTGGGCTGTCGCTTTCGCGACTGCACCCATGGCGACGAGCCGGGCTGTGCCGTACGCGACGCCGTTGCACCGGAACGTCTTGAAGCGTATCGACGGCTTCTTTCGAGCGGGCGTTAGTGTTACATTATGCAAACACGTCTCGACGCGGCCTACGCGTGGCAAGTTGAGCGGAGGGCTCATGAGCAAAAGCGGTAACCTGACCATCGTCTTGCAGGCAGGCGGCGAATCACGGCGCATGGGCCGCAGCAAGGCCACTGTTCCCTTCTTGGGAGAGCCGCTCATCTGGCGCGGCATCAATCGTCTGCTTCCGCTGGCAGACGAATTCATCATCACCACCAACGAGCCCGAAAACCTCGATTTCCTCGACGATCTGGTCGAACTTGGAAAGATTCGCCTCGTCACCGATGAGTACGACCAGCGAGGTGCCCTGCGCGGCGTCTACACGGCTGTCAACGCGGCATCCAACGAGTACGTGGCGCTTGTCGCATGCGACATGATCTTCCCCTCGCGCAATCTCATAAGTGCCGAGCTCGAGGCCCTGATGGAGGAGGGTGCCGATGCGGCCGTCCCCAAGACGAAGCATGGCTACGAGCCCTTCCATGGCGTTTACCGGCGCTCGAGCTGCCTGCCCGTCATCCACGAGGCGACGGAGGCGGGCGAGGCCAAAGCAAATGCCTGGCTCGACAAGATCGACGTCGTGGAGTTCGACGGACAGCGCGTTGCTGAAGCCGAGCCGCGTGGCGGATGCTTCATCAACGTGAACACACCCGAGGAGCTTGCCGATGCCCAGGAGCGCATTCTCTCAGGCAAGATAGCCGAGCGCGAAGAGTTCGAGTAGGGACGAGACACATTGGACAGGTACATCTGTCTCACTGCATGCAGTGAGACAGATGTACCTGTCCAATGTGTCTCGTCCCTACAACTGTCATTTCGAGCGAAGCGCAGCGGAGTCGAGAAATCTCTCACTGTCCTATTGAGCAAATTTGCGCTACTATTGAGCAAAATTGCTCAATAGGAGGTCCAATGACTCTGCCATCCTATCAACGGCCCATCGTGAAGACGCTCGTCAAACGTATGGGGGAGCCACGTCGGTTCATCCAGATGCTCATCGGGCCCCGCCAGACGGGCAAGAGCACCGCGATTCGCCAGGCCCTCGCGCACATCGACATTCCGGTGCACACGGCGCTTGCAAGTGTTGACTTCTCGAGCCGCGATTGGCTCCGTGCGCAGTGGCAACAGGCTCGGGCCCTAATCAACGAGAGGAATCCGTCAGCCCTGCTCGTCATAGACGAGATCCAAATCGTCGACCAGTGGTCGTCCGTCGTCAAGGAGCTATGGGACGAGGATGCCTGGAGCGGGGTGGACCTGCGCGTGGTGCTGAGCGGGTCATCCTCGCTGTTGATCCAACATGGTCTCAAAGAGGGACTTACGGGACGTTTCGAGATCATCCGAAGCACGCACTGGAGCTTTTCCGAATGCGAGACCGCCTTTGGATATACCTTGGACGAGTTCCTGTTCTTTGGCGGTTACCCCGGCAGCGCTCCGTTAAAGGATGACAGGGAGCGCTGGCTTAATTACATGAACGATTCCGTCATAGAGCCGAGCATATCGAAGGACGTCGTGGCGCTGGAGGAGGTGCGCAAACCGGCCCTCATGCAGCGTCTGTTCAGGCTCGGGGCCGCAAGCTCGGCCCAGGAGCTATCCTACAGAAAGATCATGGGACAGCTCGACGATGCAGGAAACACCACCACGCTGGCCCGTTACCTGGACCTACTCAATGACGCAGGACTGCTCTGCGGTCTGAGCAAGTTCGATCCCAAGCTCATCCGCGAAAAGGCGAGCTCGCCTCGCTTCATGGTCTACGACACGTCCCTGATGACGGCATCCTATGGCATGTACCGGGACTTCCTCCTGAGCGATGCCGAGCGCCGCGGCCATCTGGTGGAAAGCGCCGTCGGGGCGTTTCTTCTCGCGCGCTCGAAGGCCGAGCATTTCGAGGTCCATTGGTGGAGGGATGGCGCAAACGAGGTGGACTTCGTGCTTTCGCAAGGCGGGTCGACGATGGCCATAGAGGTGAAGAGCGGACGTATTAAATCGCTCAAGGGACTGACGGCTTTCGTGAACAGGTTTCCCGAGGCACGTACGCTGGTCATCGGTTCTGCCGATTGCCCTGTCGAGTCGTTCCTTCGCGGTGAGGTGCCCCTCTTTGCCTAGCTGGGACGAGACACATTGGACAGGTACATCTGTCTCACTGCATGCAGTGAGACAGATGTACCTGTCCAATGTGTCTCGTCCCTACAACTGTCATTTCGAGCGAAGCGAAGCGGAGTCGAGAAATCTCTCCCGCGAGATTCCTCCGCTTCGGGGCTTGCGGCCCCTTCGGTCGGAATGACAGTTTCTCCCTTCAATCTTCGTTCAAGCTTCGGGTCGTATCATCGCGCGTGGAGACGACGCGCCCCTTTGTTACGGTTTCGTGTTAATGCACCACTGCGTGGGGCGATTCTTCTCCACAAAGGCTACTATGACAACACGCAGGTTTATTCGCTCGAAAGTGAGGGCTTGACATGAATCAAAGCGGCTCCGATAGGCCGGTTCCCCCCGAGGGCGCGCAAAGCGCACCTCCCGTCACACCGTCATCCACACCCCCTGTCACCAATCAGAGTGCTCCCAAGGCAAAGCAGGCCAAGCCCAAGGACTCCAAGGGCGGCCTCAGGTCGTTCCTCTACGGATTGCTCGGCGGCGTTGTCTCCTTCGCGCTCGTCCTGTGCCTAGGCAGTTTCACCCCCGTGCTCGACGCCTTCAAGGGCGCGACGGTGACCTCCAGCAATGGCAACGTCGTCATTAGCCCCGACGAGGACGATGTGACCCTTGCCGAGGCCGTGGCGGCCAAGTGCCTCGGTTCGGTCGCGACCATCTACGTGTACTCCGACAGCGGCACGTCCAACCCGTTCTTCGGGACGAGCAGTTCCTCGAGCCAGCCTTCTTCCCTTGGCAGCGGCGTCGTCATCTCGAACCAGGGCGACACCTACTACATCGTCACCAACAGTCACGTCGTCAACGGTGCCTCGCGCGTGACGGTCACGATCGGTGATGCCAGCTACGAAGCGCAGGTCATCGGCCAAGACGAGAAGAGCGATCTCGCGGTCGTCAGCATCAAGGCCACGGGCCTGGTTCCCATGGAGTGGGGCGATTCGGCCGACCTCAGCGTTGGCGAGTGGGTCATGGCCATCGGCGCGCCCTATGGCTACGAGCAGACGGTCACCACCGGCATCGTCTCGGCGATGTATCGCTCCGACGTGCTGCAAAGCGGCACGGGCTCGAGCTCCGTCTACACCGACATGATTCAGACCGATGCGGCCATCAACCCGGGTAATTCCGGTGGCGCCCTCGTCAACGACAGGGGCGAACTCATCGGCATCAACACCTACATCTCCTCGACCTCGCAGTCGAGCGCGGGCCTGGGCTTTGCCATCCCGTCCAACACCGTGAAGCGCGTCGCCGAGCAGATTATCGCCGGTCAGCCGGTCACCCATGCCTTCCTGGGCATCACCATGGCGGCCTCGACCGATCCCGCGGGCGTGGCTGTGACGAGTGTCTACAAGGATACGGCTGCCGCGGCTGCTGGCCTTCGTACCGGTGACGTGATTACGAAGATCGATGGCGAGGCCATGGCTAGCCCCAATGACGTGAGCATCGCGGTGAGCTCCAAGAACGCCGGTGACACGATCCAGATCACCTACGTGCGCAACGGCCAGGAGACGACCACCACGGCAACGCTGGGTGCCGACGACATGAACCCCAGCGAGTACGCCGATGGTGGCGCTCCGGTGCAGAACAACAGTGGCAACGGCGGGAATGGCGGCAACGGGTTCGGGTTCAACTTCAATCCGTTCGGACGCTAAGCGCCAACGAACAATCAAGCGGCATGCAAGGACCGGTCCTCAGGGGCCGGTCCTTTTTTTTGTGCGCGCGAATAGATTGTTGATTCTTCGCATATATCCCGCCCGGCATGCGTCCCATCGCGTTTGACGAAACGGTACCGCCCTGATGGGTGGCTTTCCCGCAGCCATCCTCGACCTTGCCGACGTCGACTCCATGTCCGGCGAGCAGCTCTGCAAGACGGCCGAGGACAACGGCATAAACCTGCACGACTTCGTCATCGAGTAACGCGCTGGTCTGCCAATGTCCTCGCTCTTTCCTCTCGTATCGGATACACTAAGCCCATCCGCCGACGATGGACTGCGAGGCTGTCATGCCGAGTTACGGACTAAGAGAAGACGTCCTGAGCTTCATAAGGGACAGTGCCCAGCAAAACGACATGGAAGAGGTCATCCTCTTTGGGTCTCGTGCGCGCGGAGACTTCTCCGAAAAGAGCGATATCGACCTTGCCGTCAGAGGCAATGGCGTTCATCGTTACGAAGAAGCCCTCGACGAGTGGTGCCCCACGCTTCTGCGCTTCGATTTCGTAAACCTGGCAAGCAATCCAAGCGAGGCTCTGACGACGCGCATACAAGAAGAGGGCGTGACGCTCTATGGCTAAATACGCGGAGCTTCTCCTTACGTTTTAAGACCATTCTCCCCACGCAAAAAGCGGGCAGGCGCATCGCGCCCACCCGCTCTCGCCGTAGCGTATCTTCCCGCACCGCTACTTGTTCTTGAAGTCCTTCACGAACCGGTAGCCATAGCCGCGCACGGTCTCGATGACGTTGGGATCCAGCCCGACGCTTGCCAGCTTGTCGCGCAGACGCTTGATATGCGTGTCCACCGTCTTGGTCTCGACGACGTACTGCCAATCCCACGCCTCGCGCAGCAGCTGCTCGCGGCCCAGCACGGTACCCGCGTGGCTCATGAGCGTGACCAGCAGCTCGAACTCGCGCGGCGTGAGCTCGATGTCCTTGCCCTCGAAGGTGGCATGATGCCCTGCCTCATCCAGATGGATGCCGCTAATGTCGAGGACGCGCACGCCGTCGGCGCTTGTGTCGGCCTCTTGCGGGGCACGGCGCAGCAACGCGTGCACGCGGGCAAGTAGCTCGCGGATGCCAAAGGGCTTGGCCAGGTAGTCATCGCCGCCGAGCTCGAGCCCCACGACCTTGTCGAGCTCCGTATCGCGTGCTGATAGAAACAGCACGGGCACGTTGCTCTTGGTGCGGATGCGGCGGCACACCTCGTAGCCGTCGATACCGGGCAACATGACGTCGAGAATCACGAGGTCATAATCGTTAGCGTTGGCCATATCGACGGCCTCGTTACCGTTATGGGCGACATCGACCTTGTAGTTCTCCTTCGAGAGGTTAAAGCTGACGAAATCGGTTATTGCCTGCTCGTCGTCAACGACGAGTATTCTCTGTTCGCTTTTTTCATCCATGGTAAGCTCCACTCAACCATTACCTGTTACGATTACGTTCTATTGTATGCGCTGAAGGAGAGCTCGCGCTACGCTGTAATGAAACTGTTTTGAGAGATGGAGAATGCATGCTTCTGACCGTGGACATCGGAAACACGCAAACCGCCATGGGCCTCTTCGAGGGCGAGGAGCTCGTAGCCCACTGGGTCTTCACGACGCGCGCGCAAGATACCGCCGATGAGGTGAGGCTTTCGCTCATCGGGCAATTCAAACTCAACGATATCGACATCTCATCTTGCGATGACGTGGTTATCGCCTCGGTCGTGCCGGCGCTTACCGAGTGCTGGGCGAGCGTCGCGCGAAGTATCACCGGGCGCGAGCCCATCATCGTGGGGCCCGGTATCAAGACGGGGCTCGCGATGCGCTACGACAACCCGGCCGAGATCGGCGCCGACCGCGTGGCTGACGCCATTGCCGCCATCAAGCTCGAGGGCGCGCCTGTCGTGGTCGTCGACCTGGGCACCACGACCAACATCGAGGTTATTGACGAGAAGGGTCGCTTCATGGGTGGCATCATCGCGCCTGGCATGGGCACGGGTGCAGACGCCATGTTCACCCATGCGGCTCGCCTGCCGCAGGTCGACATCGTCGAGCCCGCCCATGCGATTGGCACCAACACGATAGACGCCATGCGCTCGGGCATCATCTTCGGCGAGGTGGCGCGTATCGACGGCCTTGTCCGCGCCATCTTCGACGAGCTCGGTTACGAGGCGCCCGTCATTGCAACGGGCGGCTTCTCGGGCATGATCACCGAGCTTTCCCAGACCATCACCCGTCGTGAGCCGCGTCTGACCTTGCATGGCCTGCGGCTCGTTTACGAGAAGAACCGATAGAACCGAGGAGGCTGCCGTGGTTGCAGGCGATACGGGCAACAGGATCGATTCGCAGGACATGTTCGGTGGGGAGGTTCCGCCCGAGGTCCTGCGCTTCTTCGAGCAGGCGGATCCGCCGCCCGAGGTCCGCGCGTTCATACGCGAGACCATCAACGAGATGCGCAGCGAGGAGGCCCGCCAGGCGCAATTCGTGAGTGACGTAAGTCACGAGATCCGCACGCCGCTCACCGCCATTCGCGGCGCGGCCGAGACCTTGCTCGAGGGGGATGTTCCCGAGCAGATGCAGCAGCGCTTCCTCGACCAGATCATCAAGGAGTGCGACCGCCTCACGCGCCTGGCAAATGACCTGCTTACCTTGCAACGGGCCGAGGGTGAGAACATGGAGCTCACGCGCATCAACCTGCGTGCCATTGCCGATAACTGCGCCCTGCTCATGCAAGGCCTCGTCGAGGAACGCGGCGTGAACCTCACCGTGGTGGGCGAGGCTCCGGACGTCATGGGCAATGCAGACGCGCTCAACCAGATCCTCGTGAACCTCATCGAGAACGCGAGTCGCTTTGCGGGCGAGGGTGGCCACGTGCGCGTCGAGATTGCCTGCAACGAGGGCCATTCGGTCATCGCCGTCAAGGATGATGGACCAGGCTTCGGCGACGAGTCCCCCGAGCATCTCTTCGATCGCTTCTATCGTGCCGACCAGAGTCGTGCACGCTTCAAGGGTAGCGGCAACAGCGGCCTGGGGCTTGCCATCGTCAAGGCGCTTGCCGAGGCGATGGGCGGCACCGTGCAAGCGGCCAATCTGGCTGGTCACGGCGCGGTCTTCATCGTCGCCATCCCCAGCCTGCCTCCCGAGAACTGGAAGGACACCGCGCCTTGCGCGCATCTGAGCGAGTCGCTCCGGGAGTCGATTCTCAACGTCGGCGAGTAGCGCCTTCCGTGGGCGAAAACCCCTCTCCATATGCGAATGCGTGGGTGGCGCATACGAGCATTTGCGGTACCATGTGCGTTACGAAAATCTGAAGGGAACAAGATGACTCCAACGAGAACCGTCGTGACCGTCCTGGGCAAGGATCGCAGCCGCATTGTCGCGACCATTGCCACGACGCTTGCCGATTGCGGCGCCAACATCGACGACATCCAGCAAAATGTCCTCAACGACATCTTCTCGATGACCATGCTCGTCACGCTCGACGAGGACGTTGCAAGCTTCAACAAGGTGCAAGAGCTGCTCGCCCGCGATGGCGAGGCGCTCAACCTGCAGGTCGTCATCCAGCGCGAGGACGTCTTCGAGTTCATGTACAACGTCTAGCGTAGAAACTGGGCAGAGGCTGTTTCAGGTATGGCAACGAGCGTACAAAGCGATATGACGCGCAGCGAGTTCAAGAAGAACTGGGGCGTGCTCTCTGCCCTCGTCTCCAAGGACTTCAAGCGCAAGTACCGCCGCAGCGTCCTGGGCATCCTGTGGTCCGTGCTCAACCCGCTGCTCATGATGGTCATCATGACGGCGGTGTTCTCCTACATGTTCAAGTTCAACATCGAGCATTTCCCGCTGTACCTCATTCTGGGAAACATCCTGTTCGGCCTCATGAGCACGGCCACGTGCACGGCCATGACCTCCATCGTCGATTCCTCGTCGCTCATCAAGAAGATCCGCATCGAGAAGGCGATCTTCCCCATCGAGAAGGTCATCTTTGCCCTGGTCAATTTCGTCTTCTCGCTTATCGCGGCCGTCTGCGTCATGATCTACCTCCAGGTCTTTCCCTCCTGGCAGATCATCTTGCTGCCCGTCCTCCTGCTGTTCGTCGTGCTCTTCAGCATGGGATTGGGCCTCTTGCTCTCGGCCCTCGGTGTGTTCTTTCGCGATGTCTTCCATATCTGGGAGGTCTTCATCACGGCCTGGACCTACGCCACTCCGCTGTTTTACCCCATGGACCTGCTCGAGCCGTGGATGCAGCAGGTCATGCTCTTCAATCCCATGTACCATTACGTGACCTACTTCCGCGACATCATGATGTACGGCGTCCTCCCCAGCGGCACGGAGCATCTCATTTGCCTGGGTATGGCTGTCATCACCTTTGCCGTCGGCCTTCTCGTCTTCCGTAAGACCGAGAAGAAGTTCATCCTGTACGTGTAGGGGAGTCCATGGCCGAGGAATTGCAAAAGACCGAGACGTGGGTCGAGAAGGACCCAGACGCGAAGAGCGATGACCCGGTCATCGTTTTCGATCATGTCGACATGATCTTCAACATCGCGAGCGAGCAGCTCAACAACCTCAAGGAGTACTTCATCAAGCTCGTGCGCCGCGAGCTCTTCTTCGAGGAGTTCAAGGCTCTCAAGGACATCTCCTTCACCATCAACCGCGGCGAGGTCTACGGCGTCGTCGGCAGCAACGGTTCCGGCAAGTCCACGCTTCTCAAGCTCGTCGCCGGCGTGCTCGAGCCATCCAATGGCACGGTCACCGTCAACGGCACCATCGCGCCCATCATCGAGCTGGGTGCCGGTTTCGACTTCGAGCTCACGGCCCGCGAGAACGTCTACCTCAACGGCGCGCTGCTGGGCTATAGCAAGAAGTTCATGGACGAGAAATACGAGAGCATCATCGACTTCGCCGAGATTCGCGATTTCCAGGACATGCCCATCAAGAACTACTCGTCGGGTATGGTCGCGCGCATCGCCTTCGCCATCGCAACCGTTACCACGCCCGACATCCTCGTTGTCGACGAGGCGCTCTCCGTCGGTGACTTTCGCTTTCAGGAGAAGTGCGAGAACCGCATCAAGGAGCTCGTCTCGCATGGGACGACGCTGCTCTTCGTCTCGCATTCCATCGAGCAGGTCGAGCGCGTGTGCGAACGCGCCCTTTGGATCGAGAAGGGCGTTGGTCGCATGCAGGGTGACGTCATGGAAGTCTGCGAGGCCTACCGCCAGGGCATCTAGCGGCGGCTGGGGTGAGACACATTGGACAGGTACATCTGTCTCATTGCAGCTCTGCAATGAGACAGATGTACCTGTCCAATGTGTCTCACCCCAGCAGGTCGTTGACCAGCTCCACAATCGCGCGATAGGCGACGGGGCGATCGAACTGCGCCTCGGCAATCTTGCGGCCGCGCATGCCCATCTCGTCGCAGGCGTCTTCGTCTTGTGCGAGTGCGATGATGGCGCCTGCAAGCTCGGCTACATTCTCCGGCTCGACGTTTACGCCAAAGCCGTCCTGCGTGCACTTGTCCTTGAATTCCTGGCTTTCGCCCGTGTTGATGATGGGACGTCCCGCACATAGATAGTCGGCAATCTTGGAGACGATCGACTGGGGGGCGCCTTTGATGAGCGAGTTGACGAGGATGTCGCTTGCCTTGAGGTATGCGGCCATGATCTGGTAATCCACATAGCCCGTGAACACGGCGGGTGCATCGATGTCTTCGGCAAGCTTCTCGAGGCCTGGGCGGTTGGGGCCGTCACCGAGGATGTAGAGGCTGAGTCGCTTGCCGAGCTCCTCGGCAATGACGGGCTCTGCAAGCTCGCAGGCACGGATGAGCGTCGCCACGTCATAGCTGCGGGCAAGCGAACCGGCGTAGATGACCCAGAACTCGTCATCGCCTTTGGTAATGGAGGGGGTGTGGCGCTCAACGCCCTCGTCGAAATAGGCGATGTCGCCACCCACATATACGGTGAGGTGCGGGATATCCTGCAGGCAATGGTGCGTGTACTCGTGCGAGGTACCGACGGCAGCCGAGGCGGAGGCGTAGGCGATGGCCGCATCGCGCTGGAATCCGCTGAAGGCGAAGTCGCTCAACACCGGAATGTCCGCAACCATCTTCATGGCCTCGGGCCATAGGTCATTGATATCGACGACGAAGGGGATGTCGTGCTCGCGTGCAAAGCTGCCTGCATCGGCTGCGATGTTGTTGGGCGGAATCTGACACCAGACAAGGTCGTAATCCGTCCCGTAGCGCTCGAGATAACGGCGCAGGTTCTTGCTGAAGACGCCCTGGCTGTATATGCGTGCGGGATTGATGTTAGAGCTATAGCCGGGCTCCTCGATGAAGATGACCTCGTAGGGCAGCTCATGGTACTTGGGGTCAACGATGTTGCGGCGCTTCTTCTCCCAATGCTGGAAGGTCGAGGTGAGTAAGTCGACCTCATAGCCCTCCTTGGCGAGCAGCTCGGCGATATAGGAGGTGCGGTTGAGGCCGGCGGTCTCGTCGGCAAGCTTCACGGCTTGCGTCACGACGGCGATCTTTGCGTTGCTCACTCGTGTCTCCTTGGGGTCTACAGATATTCTCTAGTGCAGCGGATGGCGTAGTCGAGGCCGTTGGAGCGCACGCGGTAGGCGAACTCGCTCGCAAGGCCCATGCCAAAGCGCAGACGCGAGTTCTTGATTGGTATGCCGCGGTACTCGGCGAATTGCGCTTTGAGGGCAGGGTTGATCTTGGGCTCGCTTGCCACGAGCGCGGGGTCCATGCGGTCGAACATGGCATGTGCCGCTTCGAGGACTTGAGGGTCATCGCCATTGGAGCGGTATTGGCCGTTGAAGTAGGTGAAGCCCTTGCTGATATGGCTTTTGAGCACCCCCTCGTCGGTAATGCCGAGGTGCTCGATGATGTCGGCCATCAGTTGCCAACGATCGAAGGGCAGCGTCTTGTTCTTGCGCGCGAAGGCATCCTCCTCCTGACGCGTTTCCTCGCGGTACACGTAGAACGGCTCGTCTATGTAGACGATGTGCCCGCGCAAAAGCGTGTCGTAGAAGAACTCGTTATCGGCCCAGCCCGCTCCCGGATACTCGTGGAACTTGATGTCGTTTTCCTCGAGGAAGCCCTTGCGATAGATGGCAGACCAAATGGAGGGATGGTGACGCAGCATGTGAACCACGCCTGGGTCGGTGATGGTGAACACCTCGGTCCGGGGGTTGATGCGATGGCGATAGCTGCACTGCAGGTGCTCCTTGGGGGCATCTCCGCGTAGCGTACCGTGCTCGCGCACCTCGCGGATATAGGGTGTCTTCACGATATCGCAATCATGGTGCACGGCCGCATCCATGAGCTTGGTGGCCATGCCGGGCAGGATGTAATCGTCTGGTTCCAGGATGCCGATCCACTCCCCGCGGGCGGTGGCGATGCCGTCGTTCATGGCGGCTCCGTAGCCCGCGTTCTCGCGATGCGAGACGATCATGACGCGGGGATCGCGGGCAAAGCGCTCGACGATCTCGCGGCTGTCATCAGTCGAGCCATCGTCCACGCAGACGATCTCGACGTTGCCATCGCAGTTTTGCGCAAAGAGCGATCCGAGTGCCCACTCGAGGGTGTAGGCGGCGTTGTAGATGGGGACCACGAACGAAAGCTTCGCGTCGAAGTCCTGGTAGTACACATCGCATATGCGGCCGTTAAGCTCACGTGTCTCGTGTATTTGTTTGGTGGGTGAAGCCACGGAACCTCTCCTATGATTACCGTTCGCTTGTAGGCCTATTCTATGACACGCCGCCCTTTTATTGAAACTGGATACAATATATATCCATGAATACCTATCTAAGAGAGCTCACCGTCCAGTTTGCCAAGTTCGGCATTGTCGGTGTCATTGCCTTTTGCATCGACTACGGGCTATTCCTGCTCATGGACTATGTCTTCGGGGTCAATTATCTCGTTGCCTCTGCCATTTCGTTCACCATTTCGACCGTCTTCAACTACATGGCGAGCATGCGCTATGTGTTTGCAGGCAAGCAGGGCCAGACCCGCACGCAGCAGTTCGTGATCTTTTTCGTACTCAGCGTTGTCGGCCTCGGTCTCAATCAACTCATACTCTGGTTATGCTCGGGCGTCTTTGTCGTGCCTGCATGGGCTGGCAAGCTCGTGGCGACCGTCCTCGTCATGGTGTTCAACTTCGTGACGCGCAAGATATTCCTCGAGGATCGCGTTTCGCATCGGGGATAATCTGCGCTATGCTTGAACGCGTGCACTTTCGAGAAGGAGACTGTTCATGGCTCAATATGATTATCTGATCGTCGGCGCTGGCCTCACGGGTGCCGTGTTCGCGCATGAGGCGAAAAAGGCGGGCAAGAGCTGCCTCGTCATCGACAAGCGCGACCATATCGCCGGCAATGTGTACACGCGCAAGGTCAATGGTATCAACGTTCACGAGTACGGAGCGCATATTTTCCACACCTCCGACAAACGCGTCTGGGATTACGTGAACCAGTTCGCGGAGTTCAACAACTACATCAATGCGCCCGTAGCCAACTATCATGGCGAACTGTACAACCTGCCCTTCAACATGAACACCTTCTCCAAGATGTGGGGCGTGACCACGCCTGCCGAGGCGCGCGCCAAGATCGACGAGCAAGTCGCGGCCGAGCACATCACCGACCCCTCCAACCTCGAGGAGCAGGCGCTCTCGCTCGTGGGCCGCGATATCTTCGAGAAGCTCGTGAAGGAGTACACGGAGAAGCAGTGGGGGCGTGATTGCAAGGATTTGCCCGCCTTCATCATCAAGCGCCTGCCGGTGCGCCTCGTCTTCGATAACAACTACTTCAACGACCGCTACCAGGGCATTCCCATCGGCGGTTACACCAAGATGGTCGAGCGCATGCTCGAGGGCACCGACGTGCGCTTGAGCTGCGACTACAAGGATCTCATCGCGCAAGAGCCCGACGTAGCCGATCGCGTCATCTACTGCGGTCCCATCGACGAGTTCTACGACTACGAGCTCGGCACGCTCGAGTACCGCAGCCTGCGCTTCGAAAGCGAGCTGCTCGAGGGCGAGGAGAACTGGCAGGGCAATGCCGTCATCAACTACACGAGCCATGACGAGCCCTTTACGCGCATCATCGAGCACAAGCACTTCGAGTTCATGAAGGACGAGGAGGGCAATATCCTGCCCGACACGGTCATCACACGCGAGTATCCGGCCGACTGGAAGCCGGGCGACGAGCCGTACTATCCCATGAACGACGAGAAGAACAACGCCCTGTACGAGCAATATGCGGAGCTCGCGCGCAAGGAGGACCGCGTGGTCTTCGCAGGCCGTCTCGGCGCGTACAAGTACTACGACATGGCACCTTGCATTGCCGCGGCGCTTGACCTGTGCGAAGCGGAGCTTGGCTAACGCGCGCATGACGCAGCAGCAAGACGACACCCGCTTCATGCGCCTTGCCATCGAGCAGGCGCTCGAGGCCCAGGAGCTAGGAGAGGTGCCCATCGGTGCCGTTGTCACATACGAGGGCGAGGCCATCGCCCAAGCCCATAATCGGCGCGAGATCGACCATGACCCGGCAGGGCATGCGGAGTTTCTCGCCCTCAAGCAGGCTGCACGCGAACTTGATCGCTGGCGACTCTCCGGCTGCACCGTGTACGTGACGCTCGAGCCCTGCCTCATGTGCGCCGGCCTCATGCAACAGTCGCGTATTGATCGTTGTGTGTACGGCGCGTGTGATTCCAAAGGAGGCGCACTGGGCACTTTGTATCAAATACATGACGATACTCGCCTGAACCATCGCTTCGCGGTAGTATCAGGCGTCCTCGAAAACGAATGCGCCGCGCTGTTGAGCGATTTCTTCGCGCGGCTAAGGGAGAAGAAGTGAACCCAAAGGTCAGCGTCATACTGTCCTTCTATAACGCGCAGGCTACGCTCGAGCGCGCGATTCGTGGCATTCTCGAGCAGACCTACCGCAACATCGAGGTCATCCTCATCGACGATGGCAGCACCGACCGTTCCGCCGCTATCGCCGAAGAGCACGTTGCCGTCGATTCGCGCATCCATCTTATCTGCAAGCCCAATACGGGCGTCTCCGATTCACGCAACATCGGCCTCGACGTGGCCACGGGCGACTGGGTGTATTTCGTCGATGCCGACGATTGGATCGAGCCAGATGCCATCGAGGCCTTTATGCAAGCCGCGACGAGCCCCTCGTGTGACTTGGTCGTTTGCGATTTCTATCGCGTGCAGGGCGATGTGATGTCGTACAAGCACGGCCCGGCAGTCGGGTTGGTCTCACGCGAGAAGTATGCGACCTTCATGGCGCATCGTCCGTCAAATTTCTATTACACCTCGTTGTGGAACAAGGTCTTCAAGCGTGCCATCATCGAGGAGCATTCCATGCGCTTCGATACGCGTATGCAGTTTGGCGAGGACCACGTCTTCATCCTCGATTACGTGCGTCTGGTCGACCGCGTTTCCCTGCTCGATCGTGCGCTCTACTACTATGTGGACAATGCCGGGAGCCTCGTGCACCAGGGGCTCAATCCGGTTGGTGTCGTCAAGATGAAGTGGAACACCTACCTGCCGTATCTGCGTCTCTATCGTGATCTCGAGCTTTTCGAGCGCTTTTACCAGCGGCCATCGCTCTACAAATTCATCTTCATGCCGGCAACGGACGCCTTCGCCAAGAAGGACGCAGAACCCATCGATCCCACGACGCTTCCGCCTGGCATCACGCTTGACTAAAATGACGAGGAAATTGCTTCGGGCAAATTTCTCATTTCGCCGTTAGGGAGGCTCATAATGCCGCGCGAATCCAAAGCCAAGAAACGTGAGCGAGCCATCGAGTTCTGCGCACGCATGAACGAACTCTATCCGCAGCCCACGCCCGCGCTCAATTTTGCCAACCCCTTCCAGTGCGTGATAGCCGTCGCGCTTTCCGCTCAGACGACCGATGCCAACGTCAATAAGGTTACGCCCGAGCTTTTCGAACGCTGGCCAACACCCGAGGTGATGGCGCAGGCCGATGTCGACGAGCTCGAGAAGGTTATCTGGACCATCGGCTTTCATCACAACAAGGCGCGCAATTGCGTTAACTGTGCCCGCATGATCATGTCCGATTTCGACGGCGAGGTCCCGCAGGGAATGGACGAGCTCCAGAAGCTTCCCGGCGTGGGGCGCAAGACCGCCAACATCGTCATGAACGAATGCTTCGACAAGGTTGAGGGAATTGCCGTCGACACACATGTTTTTCGCATCGCGCATCGCCTCAAGTTCTCAAACAAGAAGACACCTGGCGATGTCGAGAAGGACTTGCTGTCTCTTTTGCCGAGCGAGCTGTGGAAGAACGTAAACAGCCAATGGATACGCTTCGGGAGGGAATATTGCATCGCGCGCAAGCCGCGTTGTGACGAGTGTCCCTGCGTTGACCTGTGCCCTACGCAAATCAGCCTGAAATAGCCAGAGAAACCGCTGGTACCGTGCAAACCTAATGCGTTTAGTATGGGGTCGTACCAGATTCATTATTATATTCTAAATAGGATAAAGATTCTCATCATTCACTCAGGCTTTTTATACGATTGCTGGTATTATTTTGGAGCGCTAGGTCATTTGCGTTTTCGATGCCCCAGACACCATCGCAAACAAGAGCGTCCTGGCACACATTACCCAATCACATTCGTGAAGGGAGGGTTGACTAGAGGCATTACCCTCTAAAATCCAACCCAAGGTTCGCCTGAGCTGTTTAAGCTCATCCGTGTTCTTGGAGGCAAGTAGTTGCCTTGCTGTTGTTGGTTATGCGGAGTGAATGTGAAGTGTGATTCTTTACAAATCACACCACATATATGTGCCAAGAGTTTAAATCTGGCTTCAGGCGCATAAGAGGGCTTCAAGTTTTCCCAAAAGGTAATTGAGGAAAAGGAGTAACACTATGGCTGGAACTTACAGCAAAGAGTGGCGAGTTACACGCGAGGATGGCACTGTAGCTACCCGCAGCAACACCTGGTCTCCCCCGGGATCTCACCCGGTAGGATATGGCGTTAAGGTTATCACCGATGGCGGCCGTCTCATCCGCATCGAGGGTGACGACGACAACCCCATTACGCAGGGTCGCGTTAACGCTCTGAACCTTGCTCTTCGTGAGTACACCTACAGCCCCGACCGCGTCATCTATCCCATGAAGCGCGCCTATGAGGACCGCGGCAAGATGAAGTGGGAGCGCACCACGTGGGACGAGGCTCTCGACACGATTTGCGAGAAGGTCCGCTACTACCAGACCACGTATGGTCCCGAGTCCATCGTCTGCTTTGGTGGCACCGGTCGTGAGGCTTGCATCTTCTACTATGCTCTGACGTTCTCCGTCCTGCAGTCGCCCAACTGCTGCTACACGCAGTCTGGCTGGTCCTGCTATGGCCCGCGCTGCTCGATCGCTGACTACGTCCTGGGTGCTGGCTATCCCGAGCTCGACTATGCAGGCCATCTGCCTGGTCGTTTCGAGGATCCCGCGTACAAGCTCTCCAAGTGGGTTGTCGTTTGGGGTAAGGAGCCGCTGCCCTCCAATGGTGACGGTTTCTTCGGTCACGTCCTCGTTGACATGATGAAGCTTGGCACGCACCTGATTTCCATTGACCCCCGCATCACCTGGCCGGGTTCGCGCAATGGCAACATCAACGTCCAGCTCCGTCCGCAGACCGACACCTGCATGGCTCTCGGCATCATGAACCTCATGTTCCAGAACGATGAGTACGATCATGAGTTCGCGGAGCAGTGGATCTACGGCCTCGACGAGCTCAAGGCTCGCGCCGCCGAGTATCCCGTCGAGAAGGTCGCCGAGATCACCACGGTCGATGTCGCCACGATTGAGCGCGTTGCTCACATCCTCGGCACCGAGCGTCCCATCGGCTGGGCTTGGGGTCTGGCATTCGACCAGAACAAGAACGGCGTTCAGCTGTCCCAGGCGATGATTCTTCTCGCTGCCATGACCGGTTCCATCGATACCCCGGGTGGTCTGACCCTCGGTCCCCCGTCCGCTCTCCTCGGCAAGTGGCGTATGGAGCAGCGCGGCGCTATGACCGACGAGGTCTGGTCGCTTCGTATCGGTGCTGCCGAGTGGCCTGGTCTGTCCACTGGTATGGCTACCACTCAGCCGGACGAGACCCTGAACACCATGGAGTCGCACAAGCCGTATCAGCTCCGCATGGCTTGGTTCAACAGCTCCAACTTCCTGGCGCCCACCTGCTCGGCTCAGCCGAAGCGTTGGCATGACGCTCTGTGCGAGAGCATCGAGTTCTGCGTCATCCAGGACCTCTTCCTGACCCCGACCGCTATGGCCGTGGGTGATTACTTCCTGCCGATGTCCACCTGGGCTGAGCATGATGGTATCTGCCTCACGCACTATGGCCGCAACACCGTCTTCATGGGCCCGATGAACAAGGCCCTGCAGGTTGGCGAGTGCATGTCCGACGTCGAGATCTGCCTCGTCTTCGGCCAGCGCCTCAACCCGACGTGGTGGCCGTGGTACAAGCCGGCCGGCGACACGCTCGACGTCTCCACGCTCGAGCACAGCGAGTACGCTCCTATGCTGCTTGGCAAGGATCGTGGCCTGCTCGATCGCGACGCTCTGGAGAAGGCAGTCGTCCAGTTCTACAGCGATCAGCTGGCAGAGCTCGGCATGACCTTCGACCAGTTCCGCGAGGAGGGCATCTATCAGCCGGGCGCCCATGGCTTCGAGTACGAGAAGTACGCCAAGGGTATGCTCCGCTTCGACGGCGAGCCTGGCTTCAACACCATTACCGGTCAGATCGAGGCCTACTCGATTCTGTACGAGTCCTGGGGCGAGGATCCGCTGCCGTACTACGAGGAGCCCAACTACTCGCAGGTCAGCAAGCCTGAGTTCGCTGGTCAGTATCCGCTGATCTCCACCTCTGGTTCGCGCCGCTACAGCTCCTTCCATTCGGAGCATCGTCAGGTTCCTTCCCTGCGCCAGATCGATCCGTGGCCGTGGGTCCAGATCAACCCCGAGACTGCTGCCGAGTATGGCATCACCAAGGGCGACTGGGTCGAGGTCTACAACATGTTCGGTGCTGCTCGCTTCAAGGCTGAGATCACCTTCTGCATGAAGCCCGGTATCATCAACTGCGCTCATGGCTGGTGGTTCCCCGAGCAGGACGGCGAGGAGCCCAACCTGTTTGGCGTCTGGAAGTCCAACTTCAACAGCCTCGTTCCGCATATGAACATCGGTAAGCTCGGCTTCGGTGCTCCGTACAAGGGCGTCATGTGCAACATGAGGCGTGTCCGCGGCCTGAACCAGGACTAATAAGAAAGGAAGTTACTTAAATGGCAGATCAGAAGTACGCACTGCTGGTTGACTACACCTTCTTCTCTGGCAACCACGCCGCTGAAATCGCCTGCAAGGAAGAGCTTGGTCTTCCCCTTGATCAGTTTGCCATCAAGGAAGTCGAAGTCGGCCCGTTCAAGGTCGGCGAGGGCAATGACGGTGACGACTGGGAGTGGATCTACCTTCCCATTCCGACCTGCATCTTCTCGCAGCATTGGGGCACCGGCGGCGACAAGGCCGGTCAGCGTCCCCTGGCGGTCCAGGTGGAAGAGTCTCACTCCATGTATTACGGCACTCTTGATGACATGATTGCCAAGATGAAGGAGTTTGACCGCCCGATGTGTCTGTTCCAGCTCTAATTAGAGCCTGGATAAGCTAGAATAGGCCTGGCCGGCCACCATGGTTGGTCAGGCCTAGAATGCAGACGATTAGGAGGAAACCAGTATGACACCTGAAGAGTTTTTGGCTCTCGATGCTCCCGAGGCCGCTGACATCCTCAACAAGCTCGTTGCCGAGGGCAAGAGCAAGGACGAGGCAATGGCGGAAGAGGGCGTTACCCAGGCTGACCTCATGAAGGCTCAGATCTTCTGGGTAAAGGATAAGTTCATCGCCCGTGCTTGGGGTGGCTACACCTCCACGAAGCGCACCGGCAATGAGGCTGGCGACAGCATCGAAGGCGTTGGCGGCAGCGATCCTTCCAAGGGTTACGCTGGCATCTAGCATTTCGCCATCAAACCTGTAAGGGCCCGATATCTAACCGTATCGGGCCCTTTCAGTATTTAATGGACGCATGCCACGCTATACTATCGGCATCGTGCCAATTCTAGGAGGATTTACATGTCAACTGAAGCAGAGATCATCGCAGAGATCGAGGAGCTTGGTCGCCTGACCGAGGAGCAGGAGGACATCCTGTATAACATCGCGCTGCGCCAAGAGGAGCTGGGTCGCCAGCCAACCATCATGCTACGCGAGAAAGTGGACGGCGATCCCATCTATCAGCCCATGATCGATCGTGAGGTTCTCACGTACCAGCTGTACAATCATGGCGGTGCTGGTTCTCACGAGGTCGTGAACCTCATTGTTACGCTCAAGGGCATGCGCTACGTCATTCTTCATTCCGATGAGCTTTCCCTGCGCAGGAAGGTCGATCCTGCGGGCAATTACCGCGACTAACTCGCGCTGTTCCATATACGTTTGGGGAGACAAGTTGGAAATCACAGATATCACACGCGAGTCCGATGATGCGGTGCAGGAGATGGTCGTGACCATGACCGCAAGTGCGGACGAGGTCAACACCTACATCGACAAGGCGTTCAAGGAGCTTGCCAAGAACGAAATCCCGGGATTTCGCAAGGGAAAGGCTCCGCGCGAGGTCATCGAGCGTGAAGCAGGCGGCCACGATATGGTATTCGCCCGCATTGCCGAGGACATCGTTAACGGCGAGGCGCCCGCCTTGCTCGATGACGCTGACGTGCTTTTCATCGGTGATCCGCAGTTCAATCTCGAGAAGATTCCCGCCGAGAATCAGCCCTTTACCTTCACGGTATCAGGTCCGGTTCCGCCAGAGGGCACGCTCTCGAGTTACGACGAGGTCTCGATCGAGATGCCGCCCAACGAGGCGACCGAAGAGGAGATCCAGACTCAGATCGACGAGCTGCTGAGCGTCTACTATAACTACGATGTCATCGATGACCCGGACTACGAGGTAGAAGACGGAGACTACGTCACAGTCAGAATGACCATCATGAACGATGGCGCTGTCATCCCGGGCCTCAACGATGTCGAGCGCATGCTCAGCATCGGCGGCGGCTCCATGCCCGAGAGCTTCGATGAGCACGTTATCGGTAGCAAGATTGGCTACACGCTCGACTTCGATTTTGATGCGAAGGGCCAAGAGGAGCGCCCAGAACTTGGCGATGGCAACTTGCATGCCAATGTTGAGGTCAAGCAGATTCGCAAACGCGTTCTGCCGGAGCTTGATGAGGAATTTCTCGCCAAGATTGGTGTCACGAGCCTTGATGACCTGCACGATCAGATGAAGATGACCATCAACATGCAGAAGGATCGTGAGCTGCCCAAGCTGCTCGAGCAGAAGGTCGTAGACGCCCTCATCGAACGCTTCGAGGGTGAGGTTCCCGAGTACTACGTCGATTTCATGCGCGACAACGTGAGTCGCGAACTCATGCAGCGGCTTCAGAAGGAGGGCACCGGTCTGCAGGACTGGATGCTCAAGAACAACGTCGAGGCAGAGAAGATGCAGGAAGAGGTCAACCAGGAGTCCATTGACCGCGCAAAGCGCGACATGGCACTCGAGGCCCTCTTCAAGGAGAAGGGCTGGGAGGTTACCGACGAGGACATCGCTCGGGAGCTTTCCGGGGTCGATGACGCAGAGGCGCAGATTGCCGAGCTCAAGGAGGCTCATCGCATGGCGGACCTGCGCAAGATGTGCCGCCAGTCTATGGCTGCCCGCTGGCTTGCCAAGACGGCCGACATTACGGTTGTCGAATAGCTTTTCGCCGCTTGCCATCTACGCAAAAAGGGGAGCCCGCATTTGCGGGCTCCCCTTTGCATTTCGAGTGAGGTGATGCACCCATTGTCATTTCGAGCGAAGAGACGTCCCCATTGTCATTTCGAGCGGAGCGAACGAAGTGAGCGTAGTCGAGAAATCTCACCGACTCTGGGAGATCTCTCCACTCCGGCGCTGCGCGCCTTCGGTCGAGATGACAATGAAAAGGTGCTGCACCTTCGGTCGAGATGGCAAGATGCTACAGCGAGATGAAGTTGTCGGGGAACTGCTTGTTGGCGTCGAGGACGTCCTTGCTCGTATCGCCGTAGCGCATCCATTCCTTATCATCCGGCGTGCGCTTGATCATGGCGTTTTCCATGACGTCACGTAGGGCCTTGGCCTTGAGCGCGTACTCTTCCATCTGGGGCATCCTGCCCTCGAGCTCGATCTGGCGGCGCTTGTAGGCCTTGTCCTGCACGGAGTCGCCAGGGATGATCTCGTAGAAGTCCTCGGCTGAGAGCGTGTAGTTCGCATGGTCTGCCCAAGCGGCGAGCGCCGAGTCCTCCTTGAGGCTTTCGATGGTGTTCTCGCGCACCTCGGCGTCGAGCTGCTCTTCGGAGATGCCACGCTGCTCGCAGTAATCCTTCTTCTGCAGGCCGTTCATGCGGAGCATTTCCTCGAGACGATATGCTGATGCGTAGAGCGCTTCCTCGACTAGATCCTCGGGAAGGTCCTCGACGAGGCGCGTGGCAAGCTCGCGGCAGATGACGTTTTGGTCGGCAAGCTGCTGGACTTCGACGTTGTCCTTGTACATGTTGTAGCGGATGAAGATGAGGAGTTCCTCAACGGTGTTGAGGTCCTCGACGTGTTTTGCAATCCACTGGTCGTTGAGTTTGGGCGTTTCGCCTTCTTTGCAGACGTTGAGCTCGAGCCAGCGAAGGGCTGTCTTGCGAACGGCTTCCTCCGGAATCCTGACCTCCTCGGCAACGACGTAGACGGGGTCGTACGAAGTCAGGGTGTAACGCTGATTAGCCATGATGGATCCTCTGTGATGTCGAAATGTATAACAGCCCATGATTATACTGTATTGGCCACGATGAAAGTAGGAGCACGCATGGGAATAACCGTCATAGCCGTAGGCAAGCTCAAGGAACGCTTCTGGAAGGATGCGGTTGCGGAATACGCGAAGCGTCTTGGTGGCTACACGAAGTTGCGCATCATCGAGATTCCCGATAGGGGCATCGACTTCGAGAGTGACGAGATTATTCGGGCGGCAGGCGATGCGCACCTCATACTGCTTGCGATCAAGGGCACGCAACGTCCGAGTGAGGGCATCGCACGGCGTCTCGATGAGCTGATGACGCATGGGACGAGCGATATTGCGTTTTGCATCGGTGGTTCTGATGGCGTGAATGAATCAGTCTGCGAGCGCGCAGACGAAACGCTCTCGTTCGGCCAGATCACTCTACCGCATAACCTCGCGCGTGTCGTGTTGCTCGAGCAGATATACCGCGCCTTCAAGATCATGCGCGGCGAGCCCTACCATAAGTGAAGTAAGCGACGCTTGGCATAAGTCTCGTCCCTATCGTCCCGTCAAGCTTTCTCAAGAGCGCGCAGGCCTCCCTCGATGAAGGCGTCTATGGCACGGCGAATACGTGGCCAGTCATTTCGCTGCGCGAATTCGGAGCTGGCGACCGCGTGACATCCGCTCATCTGGAAGAGCCTGACGGCACGCATGACCACAGGGTTGATGCCCCTCGTCGCCGCATCTGTCTTCGCGTCGGGATCCTCCCAGGCAAGCGCCATCACGGACGGAAAGAAGCGGGCTTCGCGCACCACACCCGCAAGCTTCTTTTCGGAGCGCACGCGTTCGCAGTAACGGGGCTTTTCATGCATGGCACACCCCGGGTTCTCACATGAAAAGCGCTCCTCAAAGGAAAGGACGTTGTCCATGACCTCGCCCACGAGCTCGTCGAAGACGTCGCCCACATTGTCGTAATGGACGTAAAAGGTTGCCCTGCTAACCTTTGCCTTGCGGGAAAGCTCGCTTACACTGATGTCCGTGAGGCTCTTGGTCTGCAGAAGGTCTGCCAGCGCGTCTCGTATGCGCCGCTCGCAGTTTCTGAATCTCGCATCTTCGGTGTTTGTCACGGTCTTTCTCCGATTTCCTGAAGTTATCGTACAACTTGTACGATATTGTAAAGCAAGCAGAGACCTTATCTTCCAAAATGGATACAACGGAATATCAGAGAGCGAGGTGCCCCGTGAAGGTAATGCAGAAGAACATGCTGGAGTTTATGGATGAGGGCGATATGCGCTTTGTCATCCCGGCCTACCAGCGCCTCTATTCATGGAACGAGACGCAATGCGAAGAGCTCTGGTTGGACATATTGCGAGCGGCTCGTGGCAAGCGCAATCACTTTCTGGGTACCGTTCTCTACAATGTTGTCTACGAGGGGGAAGTACCTGACCATATCGAGATTATCGATGGCCAGCAGCGCCTGACCAGTGTATCTCTCATCATCCTTGCCCTGGCAAGATACCTGGAATCTAATCCTCGGCTTTCTTCTGACGAAGCGATCGACGGGGAGACGCTCATCTCGCGTTATCTCTTCATAGGCAAGACTGATGATGGACTGCCGATTACCAAGCTCCTGCCCTCGCATCATGATGCGGGCTCCTATGATGCCGTGATTAGGGGAGAAGCTGGCAATCCCATGTCTTCCATCACCAATAATCTTTCGTTTTTTGAGGAGAAGATGGCGGAGGACGATTTCGACTACGAGTTATTGCTCGAAGGCCTGCATCGCCTCACGACCATCTTCGTCGAGGTGGACGACTACCGCGATGCGCAGCCCATATTCGAGAGCGTGAATTCCAAGGGCGTGCCGCTTAACGTAGCGGATATGGTGCGCAATTATCTTTTGCTGACGGAAAGCCACGACGAGCAGACGCGCCTTTTCGAGGAGTATTGGAAAGTGAGTCAGGAGATGTTCGCACCTGACCCTGGTTCTCTCAAGCTCAATACGGGGATCAAGAGCTGGCTTGCCATTCGCCTCAAGGGCGCCCGCATTCAAAGCGCAGAGCAAACCTACGCCTCATTCAAAAGATACGTCGAGGACGTTTACCAGGGTGACAAGGAACCCATCTTGCGCGAGCTCCGCGGCTTTTGCCTGATGTGGGCGGAGAACTATCGCTACCACGGTGTCAAGAAATACAGGTCCGGCTCCGACTGGGCAAAATTGGGGGCACCCGCGCTCACGTCAGGATACAAGCTCAAGAAGGCGGACAACGAGGAATATGCAAGAGAGTTTCGCGAGAAGCTACGCAATGCGGATTCCCGCTGGTAGCGTTGTCGATTCGTTAGGAGATACGACATGATTGCATCGCTCAAGTCGATTTCGGAGATACTCGGAAAGCCGGGAACACGATATCTCATACCCGTGTTCCAGCGCGTCTACTCATGGGACCGGATGCAGTGCGAGCAGCTGTGGAATGACATGATGAAGACAGATTCCGGTGCGGACGGGCATTTTACAGGTACGTTCATCTACCGTCCGGAAACTGAAAGAGCTCATGGTGGATCCGACGCTGTCATTGAATGCGCAGAAGTAAGCCTGATTGATGGCCAGCAACGGCTCACCACGCTCACGCTCATGCTCGTGGCGCTCAGGGATGCGATGCGCGATGCGGGCGATACGGCCCGGGCAAACCAGATCGACGAGACGTATCTGCATTGCGTTACCGATACGTCCAAGCTCGTGCTCTCGGACGCCGATGCTCCCACCATGGCGCACCTCGTCGATGGCGTTCCGGCTCCTGGGGAGGATGACCTCTCCCAGCTTCTCGTCGAAGGATACGAGCTTTTCAAGGAGAAGGTCGAGGAGTCTTCCGTCGACGCCGATGCCGTCATAAAGGGTCTCGACAGCTTGCGCGTGGTCGCGGTCGAGCTCGAAGAAGATGATGCGCCGCAGCAAGTGTTCGAGAGCCTCAATGCGAAGGGCAGGCCGCTTTCGACAATCGACCTGCTTCGTAATGTCATCATGGCGAAGTACGGCGCGACCGAGCAAAGAAGGTTGTTCGATATGTATTGGGCGCCCATTGACGAGGCGTTTCATCAATTTGGCGCCGAGCAGGACGTGTATCTTGATGCGGCACTCCATGCCTGGGCCGAGAAACACGCCCCGGGTATTCGAGCATCCAAGCGTAGCGAGCTCTACCAGGCGTTCAAAGCTTATCTTGGAGGGCACGATTCAATATCGCTCGAGGAATTGCTCAGGTCGATCAACGAGAGTTGTCTCGCCTTTGCTGCCGCTCCCGGTTCTCCGGAGGCAAAGAAGCATCTGGACTGGGCCGTGGAGAAGCCCCAGGGGCTCATCTCCCAGAGCAAGCTCTTTGGTGATTGATTGGCAGCGACAAGGACCGTCGCTGCCAATCGAACGTGGGCTAACGAAAAAGCCCGCTCATGCGGGCTGAAAGTTTGAGTGGTGGAGATGAAGGGATTCGAACCCTCGGCCCCCACGTTGCGAACGTGATGCTCTCCCAGCTGAGCTACATCCCCACTAGAATATGGCGCGCAACGGCGCGCGGGTAAGGATTATAGCGCATTTCCCGCGAGCGGGAAGGGGTATGCTCCGGCTTTATGCGATAATGACCCCCATGCAAACGAGCAATAACATATTCCGCATACTCATCATCGCGTGTGTCGTTCTCTTCATTGGAGCAATCGCCCAGCAGTTCTACATTTCGCACGTCGAGTCGAGTTATGCCAAGTCGGGCGAGGAGCTCGAGCAGGCAAAGGCGAGCGTTGCCACCGCGACCCAACAAAACGAACAGCTCAAGAAGCAAGAAGAGGACACGTACATCGCCTGGCGCAATGCCCAGGGACGCCTCTCGCTTTTCGGTGATAAGGGCGGAAAGGTCGCCTACCTTACCTTCGACGATGGCCCGTGCGATGCCCTCACTCCCAAGAATCTCGAGATTCTCAAGCAGAAAGGGGCCGTCGCAACCTGGTTCTGTCTGGCAAACGACGAGCTCTACACGTACCTCAACCTCGACTTGTGCAAGAAGATCGAGGAACAAGGATCGGTCGTGGGCATCCATGACTGGGACCAGGACGACTCGTACAGCTACTATAAGGGTGGCGTCGACAATTACTTCACGAGCGATTTCGACAAGGCCAAGGCCAAGCTCGAGGCTGCCGTTGGCCACGAAATCAAGATTACGCGTTTTGCCGGTGGCAGTCTCACCATCGGCTATTACAATCCCGAAATCGCCAAGGCGCTTCCTCGCGCGATGCTTGAGCGCGGCTATCAGTACTTCGATTGGAATGTCCTTGCCGGTGACAGTGAGCCCTCGCAGTTCGTGAACGGCTCGACGCCCAAAGATCGCATCGTGAGTAACGTACTCAACGAAGCGGAGTATTTCGCAAAGACGGATTCTCCCATCTGCGTGCTCATGCACGATAACCCCGGCAAGAACACCACCACAGAAGCGCTTCCCGAGATTATCGACGGCCTGCGCGCATTGGGTTACGAATTCAAGACGCTCGATTACGATGCCCCCGGTTTTTACCAGGTGGTGATTACCGAATGACGTATTCGCGTGGACAATACGATGACGATTACGAGCGCAGCAGACGCTCCCGTCGTGATGTCCCCGAGGGACGCTCCGAGCGTCGTACGGGCACTGGATCGAGCCGCTACTCGCGTACGTCCGAACGCTACGCGCGTCATGCCTCGGCACAACGAGACGAAAGATACTCCGAGGGCAGGCCGCAAAGCCGCCCGAAACGTCAGCGTCCCGAGGATTCCTCTCGCTCGCGTCAACGCAGCAGACAGGATGTCGATTACGATACCTCTCGCAGTGGCAATCGCCGCTCCAGCCGACGCCCGGCTGTGCACGAAGAGCAGCGCGGCGAAAGGCGCAACCGCAGTGGTGCTCGTGTCGATCGCGCATATGAGCCGCACGACAATCGCCAGCGGGATATGCGTCAGCGAGATGCGCGTCCCGCTCAGCATGCCGTTCCACGTGCCGGGCAGCGCAGCGTTAATCAGGCGACGCAATACAGCAGAGACCGTTATGTGAGCCAGCCCGGCCAGCAGCGGGGCAGCTCCGTGAGCCAGCAGAACTACGACAAGGCCCGGCGCATCAAGCCGGTTGATCCACGAGCTCTCCTCGCGGCCGCCGTCATCGCCGTCGTTCTGGCTGTCGTCATCATCGTTCGCTTCATCCTCTTTGGCGGAGTCGCGAGCGAGTACGGTGCTGCCAAGGCGGCAATTGACGAGCAGCAAGCACAGCTAACCGAGCTTCAAACATCGAACGGCGAGCTTCAGGCGGAGATGGACTCCATGCAGGGCCTGATCGACCGCTATAACAACTCCGGGAAGAAGTAGGGGCGATACACCCGACGCCTACTCCACGATTTCGGCCGCTTCCTCAGCTTCCAGGGGCGTGAGCTCGCCTTCCGGCGTCTTGCGTGCTGTCCAGATCATGTCGATGGCGACGAGCGCGAGCCCGCACCAGATGCACGCAAAGCAGATGCCGTGGGCAGTGGTAAAAGCCTCGCCGTTTACGAACACACCACACAGCAGGGCAATGGTGGGACTCACGTACTGCATGAAGCCCAGGGCGGTCAGGGGAATGGAGTTGGCCGCTGTCGCGAACAAGATGAGCGGAACCGCGGTAACCGCGCCGCCAAAGATGAGAAGCCCCGTCGTGCTCCAACCCGAGACGCTCGTCATGTCGCCGAGGAATCCGTGACTTCCCGTCACGAGCGCGAGCACGACGGCAAAGACGATGGCGATGGGCGTCATGACGGCGCTTTCCACGGCAATGGCCTCGACAGCCGGGTATCCGCCCTTCTTTTTGATGGCGCCGTAGACGCCAAAGGTCACGGCGAGCATGATTGCCAGCCACGGAAAGCTTCCGTAACTGATCGTGAAGTAGAGGATGCCGACGCAGCAAAGTGCGACAGCGACCCATTGCAGCGGTGAGAGGCGTTCCTTGAACACGATGAGCCCCAGCAAGATGGAGACGAGCGGGTTGATGTAGTAGCCAAGCGACGCCTCTACGATATGGTTCATGTGAACCGCCACGACATAGATGCCCCAGTTGGACGTGATGATGATGGCGGCTGGGATGAGGAAGCGCAGCGCGCGCTTGTTCTTGAGCAGCGAGGTGAAGTTCCATCGCGCGATGAGACAGATGACGGCGGTGAGCGCAAAGCACCAGATGACGCGCTGTGCCGTGACCTCGAGCGGATCGACATGGTCGAGCAGCTTCCAATACAGGGGAAACAGGCCCCAGAGTAGGTAGCAACCGATGCCAGCTGCTATGCCCTGGCGCGTTCGCTTTCTGATGTCGCTCACGTCGTGATTCATGGACGTGATTATAGCCAGCATGCCATGCGCGCGTAAGAACTTCCGTGGATGTAAGGAAGCGACTTGTCGAATGACGTTACGTGTTCGCGATCCAGTCGAATATCTCGCGCACGCGCGGCGCGGCGTCCTCGCGCACGAGCAGGTAGAACGTCTTGGTGGCGGCGGGATGGTCGATGGGGATGCGCACGCGGTCGGGTAGCAGGCCCCGTTGCATGGGGATGTCGGTCACGAAGACCGGCATTGTCCCGGCTTCGGCAAGGCGCGTGAAGACCTCGCGGTCCTTCTGAATCACGAAGTGCGAATGCGGCATGAGACGCCTGTGTATGTCATGCCAGATGCCAATGTCCTCGAGCAGGAGAAAGTCAACGCCGTCGATGTCGTCGAACGTGACGCACGGGCGTTCGGCGAGTGGATGGTCGGCTGGCACGGCAATGGAAAGTGTCTCGGTCATGAGCCGTGCGTTCGCTATCACGGGCAGCAGGAAGGGCTTCTGCGATATGCCGAAGTCGATGCTGCCATCCAGGACGCGGCGCTCGATTTCCTCCTCGCCCAGCATTTCCGAGTTGAACACGTCGGAGGGGAATCGCTCGACGATGCGTGCCGTCAGGTTCCACAGGGGAGCGGGTGCGCAGGTACCGACGCGCAGGGTGCGGGCACGGCGCTGCGTCTCGTCGACGGCATCTTGGAGCAGCTGCACCTCGCGCAGCACGCTCCTGGCGTGCGCGACGGCTGCCCGTCCCGTTTCGTTGAGGTGGACGCTGTTCTTCTGCCGGTCGAAAAGCTGGGCGCCGAGCTCTGTCTCGAGCCGCTGGATCGATCGGCTGAAGGCCGATTGCGAAAGGCCACATGCATTGGCGGCTGCCGACATGGTGCCATGATGTGCGAATGCCCCGAGTTGTCTGAGCTGGTCGATATCCATGAATGCCACCTTGCGTTTCATGCATAGCAATTTGCATGATGTGAATTGTACTTCGTGGGTACACCTACGGACAATCAAGATATGAAATAGAATTCTTTATCGCGCTATTGCATGTTGTGCATATTATGCTTAGGAAAAGCCCAGAGGTTGAAAGGAAGGATCATGACGGTAAAGCAGACGGCGGGAAGGGACCAGTTGGGGGATTTTGCCCCGCAGTTCGCCGAGCTCAACGACGACGTGCTCTTTGGCGAGGTCTGGTCGCGCGAGGACGAGCTCGACCTCAAGACGCGCTCCATCATCACCGTGACCTGTCTCGTGAGCAAGGGGCTCGTCGACACGTCGTTCCAGTATCACCTCGCCAGCGCCAAGGCAAACGGCGTCACGAAGGAGGAGATGGCGGCCATTCTGACGCAGCTTGCGTTCTATGCCGGCTGGCCCAACGCCTGGGCGGCGTTTCGCATGGCGAAGGAGGTCTACGATGACTAAGGCAGGCAATGCGGCCGATCCCCTGTTCGGCCTTGGCAATCCCAACGATGCGTTTGCCCAGTACTTCATCGGTGAGTCGTTTCTCAACCCGCTGACGGACCCCGAGCAGACGATCTTCCTCGCCAACGTGACCTTCGAGCCGGGCTGCCGCAACAATTGGCACATCCACCATGCGGATAAGGGTGGCGGTCAGATCCTGCTATGCACCGATGGCCGCGGCTGGTGCCAGTTCTGGGGCGAGGAAGCCCGGGAGCTGCATCCGGGCGATGTCGTGTTCATTCCCGCGGGCGTCAAGCATTGGCATGGCGCGGCCAAGGACAGCTGGTTTTCGCATGTGGCCTTCGAAGCACCGGGCGAGGGCTGCTCGAACGAATGGCTCGAACCGGTCGCTGATGCGGAGTACGATCTGCTGCCGTAACGGTCGGATCCGATAGCGCTTTGTTAGGACCGGAGGCAAAAGTGTCTCCGACCCTCTTCGAAAACCCCGGGCTTCTCCGCAACGTTGACCCATCTGAGGCGCTTCACAGGGATTAGCATCTCTCGTACGAGGCGGCTTCGTTGGGTTTCGTCCTATTGCTGCCATGCATGAACTTTGCCCTTGATTGGAGTAATATTTGCGCTGGGGAGGGTTCTCGCGTAGGGAAGACGCAAATCCATCAGTTTGCGTATAAGCCGCGAGGATTGACATTTGTCGGGGGAAACAAAAAAGACGGTCATATGCCTTGTGGGCCTGGCGGCCTTTTGCGCCATGTTCAGGCCGCCGTTTATCGGTACGCTCCTTGCGGGCACCTCGTCGAGTCTGCCGATATTTCGCATCACGCATGACGCCGCCATCATTTTGCTTGGCTGCGCGTTTGCACTCGTCGCCTTGTGGCGGGGCAGAAAGTATCGGGGACGTCTGCGCCCCAAGGTCAATCTCTCCGTTCTTGCAGGCGCGGGTATTCTTGCCGTGGCAGGTGTGCTTGCCATCAACGTGGGAAGCGCGTTGGGTATTGGCGAGGATGCATTCTACATCGCAAGCATCATCGCCCTCTGCATCGGGTTCGCTTCCCTTGCCGCCGGATGGTTCCATGTACTGATGGGACTGCCACGGCACACCATTGCCATCATGGTGATGGGGGCGTTCGTGGCAAGTCACGTATTCGGCGTCTTCGATTGCTTTCCACGTGAATGGGCGCCTGTGCTCTGCATCGTGTATCCCGTGCTCGCGGCGATAATGCTGTTCTTGCTCCGGACCGAATCATCAACGCTGCCGGAGCGCGAGACAGACGTATTGAGCAATCCATATCTGCGCAAAGTGCAGGTATGCACCATGGTGCTCATCCTTGCCGAGCTGGTCTGCAGTGCTTTTCTGCGTAGCAGTTGGGCACACGGGGGCGTGAATTACACGCCCTATCCCAACGTCATCTATACGTACCTAATCTCTGCTGGCATCGGTGCGGTGTTTCTGTGCATTGCCTGGCGCTCCAAGACGACGGCGGGCTGCACTTTGGCAGTGGGAAGCATTGGGCTTGTCTCGTTCATGATTGCCGTCGTCCTCTTCGCCTTCGTGCCAATGCGCGTTATCAATCCGTTCATAACAGGATTGTATTCGGCGCTGCTCGTGTACTTAGTGGCTCTCATTAGCCTCTGGGGTATGGACGGCAGGCACTCTGCTTTCTCGTGCGCGGCTGCATTTCTTGTCATATATGGCTTGGTATTCAGCATCGCGTATTCTATTGTGCCGGCGGTGCTCGCTTACTACAACATCATTTCCACGGACATTCTGTTCACCGTGAGCATTGCGGCCGGTTTTGTCATCTCGATAGGTATGTGTGTGGTGTTGTTCATCTTGATCGTCGTTCAGCGGAAGCCGTTTCATGAGGAAATCGCCCAGCAAATAGATGCGGCGGCGCAACCGCAATCCGCGCCTGCCCCCGAGCCTGACTTTTCGTCGGCCGAGCGGCATGAACGTGCCATGGACGTTATTGCCGAGAGGTATGGTCTGACGGAGCGCGAGCGTGAAACGGCTTCTCTCATGGCGCGCGGCTATACCGCCAAACACGTAGCAGAAGAGCTGACGGTAGCTGTTAGTACTGTCAAGGGATACAGCAAGAGCATCTACCGCAAGATGGGCATTCACCGAAAAGACGAGCTCATCGAGATAGTCAAAGAGACAAAGAACCAGGTCTAGCTCACCTTATCCAACCTTCCATCCCATTACCCACCTTTCGTGGGGAGACAATCATTCGCCCACTTCATACCGTGTCGTGAAAGTCGCGTGCGTCGTGCGCGCGGCCTGCCGTGAGCCTGCATGGACTTTCGGCTGTCACCTTGGGGAGGGAGAAATCGTGCGTACGTCAATACTTTTCATGGGAGGGAGACATAATGGGTAAACCAAAGCACTTTGGTTTCGCGAGAAAGACCATGGCCTGCGTCATGGCGGCGTCAATGCTCACGCTGGTCACCGTGCCGGCTAGCGTCGCCATCGCGGACAACGGTGCCGCCGACACCGAGACGCAGGCGATGTATCGTCTGTACAATCCCAACTCCGGCGAGCACTTCTACACCGCCAGCGATGTGGAGAAGGATGCCACCGTCGCCGCTGGCTGGAATTACGAGGGCATCGGCTGGCATGCGCCGGTCACTTCCGAGACACCCGTGTACAGGGTGTATTCGGGCACCGATCACCACTACACCAAGGATGCCGGCGAGCGCGACGCTCTCGTGCAGCTTGGATGGAAGGATGAGGGTACCAGCTTCTATTCCGACGACCAGGAGCGCGTGCCCCTCTACAGGCAGTTCAACCCCAACGTAGATCCCAACGCAGCAACGAACAATGCCGGATCCCACAACTACACCACGAGCCTCGATGAGCATTCCCGCCTTGTGAGCATTGGCTGGAACGACGAGGGCATCGGCTGGTATGGCGTGAGTGGTGCTGAAGCGCCCGTCGTGCCGGTGGATCCGTTCAATACGGGCGTGGTCGATCCTTCGAAGGCATGCGTTGGCCAAGACACTCCTGGTTTGGCAACGCTTGAGGAGGCTACAAGCCACAACGTGCTGAGCTTCACCGAAGCCGACAAATCGAAGGAAGTCACAGTCAGCCAGGAGACCATTCCGTATCTGCACACGAGTGATTACGGCAAGCCTGTCGACCTGCAGATTGAGCTGCTGACCCCATCTACGGCAGAGAATGGAAAAACTCCGCTCCTCGTATGGATTAACGGCGGCGGATTCACCAATTCCGATGCGGCGGGCAATCTCGAGACGCGCCTTTCCTTTGCGAAGGCGGGCTATACTGTTGCCTCCGTGCAGCATCGTACAAGTGCCGTATCGCAGTTCCCCGCCCCCTTGCAGGACATCAAGGCGGCCATCCGCTTCCTGAAGGCGGGCGCAGATAACGAGAAGGGCAAGTACAAGTTCGACAAGAATAAAGTTGCCGTTGCCGGAAACTCCTCCGGCGGCTATTACGCCACCATGGTGGGCGTCACGAGCAACGTGGATACCATCTCGTATCCCGACAGGTCGGGCAAAGCTGTTCCCACGAAGCTTGATGTGGGTGCAAATCTTGACCAGTCTTCTGCTGTCAATGCCGTTATCGATTACTACGGCGTATCTGACCTCACTATCATCGGTGCTGGCCTGAGCCAGGAGCTTCAGGATAGTCACAAGTCGGCTGCCACGACTGAGGCACTCCTGCTTAACGGTGCCGCTGCCGCCCAGAAGGGCGTTGGTGTCTTTGACGATTCCATGATCGCAAAGGTCTCCGCTGCAAGCCCGCTTAGCTACATCGATTCCAACACGGTGCCGTTCCTCATGTTCCATGGCACGGCCGACACGCTCGTGTCCCCGGTCGCTTCCAAGATGCTCCAGAATCGTCTGGATGCGGCTGGCGTGCATACTGAGCGCTACGTCATTGAAGGTGCCGGTCATGGTGGAAAGCAGTTCGAGCAGGGCAAGTCTGCCGAGCGAGCCATCAACTTCCTGAACACCTATGCGAATACGCCGGTTTCTAATGTGGCACCTACGGTTGATCTGAGCAAGGGCACGAAGGCCTATGCTGCCGAGGATCTTCCCACGCTTGAGCAGGCTACGGCTGGCGCCGAGCAGATTGCAACGGACCCCGATCACTGGACCATCGGTCAGACGCGCGACATCGCCTATAAGACGATTTCCGAGAAGGGCACCAGCAAGACTCTGAAGATGCATATCCTCACGCCTTCGAAGGGCAAGGATGACGGCCCGCGTCCGGTGCTTTACGTTGCCGCCTGCGGTGGCTTCAACAAGTCCAATCCCAACGCCATGTCGTATCTGCGCTACGCTGAGCGTGGCTATGTTGTGGCTGTTGCCGAGGTTCGCGTCATTCCTAACACGACCAACCCTGGCCCCCTCCAGGACGCCAAGGCTGGCATCAGGTGGCTGCGCGCTAATGCAAGCACGTTCAACATCGACCCGAATTGCATTATCGAAAGCGGTTCCTCTGCGGGCGGCTATTTGGCGGTCATGATGGGCGTTTTGAGCAATACCACCAAGTTCGATGACAGCATTCAGTTTGACGTTGGTGATAATCTCGAGTACAGCTCGGCCGTTCAGGGCGTCATCGATATGTTTGGCGTGTCCGATCTCACCATCATCGGTGCTGGTCTGTCCAATTACGATGTGCATGATTCGGAGTCCAATACCGAGGCGCTTCTCATCAATGGCACGGCCTTTGGTCAGAATCCGGGCGGCTCGGTCTACAGCAACCTCGACAAGACGGCCAAGTTCAGTCCCTTCACCTATCTGGACAAGGACGATCCGGCGTTCCTGTGCCTCCATGGCACCGAGGACATGTCCGTGTCGCCTGTCTCCACAATGGAGCTCTATGAGCGTTCCAAGGAACTTGGAACCGCCTCCGAGCGCTATTCAATCGAAGGTGCAGCTCACGGCGGCTGGCAGTTTAATACCGACAAGGTCAATAAGATTATTGATGACTTCATGGATGGTATTGTTGCTGCGAACAAGTAGCAGGTATTAGCTTCCTCCCCGAAGCGAGGGGCCGTGGCATAACGCCGCGGCCCCTTTTGTTTTGCCATTGTCATTTCGAGCGGAGGGGCGAAGCCCCGTAGTCGAGAAATCTCCTCTTCAGCACGTTCTTCTCACCGCTTCACGCCAGCCGCGGAGGAGCTCGTTGGCGTAGGCCGGCCGCATCTGCGGGTCGAAGACGCTGTCCGTCGTGCGCATGGCGCGCAGCTCTTCGGTGCCATTCCAGAATCCGTTGGTGAGTCCCGCCAGGTACGCCGCGCCGAGTGCCGTTGACTCGATGTTCATGGGTCGGTGAATCTGCGTTTGCAGGATGTCGCTCTGGAACTGCATGAGGAAGTCGTTTGCCGAGGCGCCGCCGTCAACGTTGAGCTGCCTGATCTTGAGGCCCGCATCTGCTTGCATGGCGACGGCGAGGTCGTATACCTGGTATGCGAGCGCCTCGAGTGCCGCGCGCGCGATGTGCGCACGTCCGGCTCCACGCGTGAGCCCATAGATGGCGCCACGTGCGTCGGGCTCCCAATGGGGAGCGCCGAGGCCCGTGAACGCGGGAACGATGTAGACGCCGCCCGTATCGGGGATACTCTCGGCGAGTTGCTGCGTTTCGGCGGGAGTCTGCGCGATGCCGAGCTCGTCGATGAGCCACTGGATGAGCGCGCCTGCCATGAAGACGCTGCCCTCAAGGGCGTATTCGGTGTGCGTCACGTTGGGGGCAGATGCCGCGATGGTCGTGACAAGGCCGTTTCTCGATGCGACGGGCGTGTTGCCCGTATGCAGCAACAGAAAACAGCCTGTGCCGTAGGTGTTCTTGGCCTGGCCCGCTTCGAAGCAGCATTGTCCGAAGAGTGCCGCTTGCTGGTCGCCCGCAACGCCGCATATGGGAATGCCGGCGGGGATGTTTGGGTAGTCTGTCTCGCCGAAGAAGCTCGCGCTTGGACGCACTTCGGGCATCATGTGCTCGGGAATGTCGAAAAGTTCGAGCAGGCTCTTATCCCAGCAGCCCTTGTGTATGTCGTAGAGCATGGTGCGACTTGCATTGGTGACGTCGGTTGCGTGTACCTTGCGACCCGTGAGGTTCCAGATGAGCCAGCAATCGACAGTGCCGAAGAGCAACTGGCCTTCTTCGGCAAGCTTGCGCACGCCCGGCACGTTGTCGAGAAGCCACTTGATCTTGCTCGCCGAGAAGTATGCATCTGGATGTAGGCCGGTGACGAGCTCGATTCTGTCGCATACGGCCAGGTCCGAGCAGAGGTCGGCGATGATGGGGGCGGTACGACGGCATTGCCACACGATTGCGTTTGCGATGGGACGGCCCGTCTCGCGATCCCATACGATCGTGGTCTCTCGCTGGTTGGTGATGCCGATGCTGTCGATGTCTCCTGCTTTCAGCGCATGACATGTGATCAGGTCGGTCATCGAACCCAATTGCGAGAAGATGATTTCCTGGGGGTTTTGCTCCACCCATCCCGGCTGTGGGTATATCTGGGGAAACTTGCGCTGGATGGAGTCGACCGAGCGGCCCTCATGGTCGATGAGGACGGAACGCGAGGAGGTCGTGCCCTGGTCGAGCGAGATGACGTATCTTCCGGTCATTTGCTGCCCCCATCCACATGCTTGTCAAGCCACGCGGCGACGTCATCATATACGCGCATGTGGTCGTCTTCGTTCAAGATCTCATGGCGCATGCCCGCGTATATCTCGACCTCGACGTCCTGCACGCCGGCCTCGTGAGCCATCTTTGCGACCTTGCGCACGCCTTCGCCCATGGAGCCCACGGGGTCGCCGGCTCCGGCGATGAAGAGGAGGGGCAGCTCGTGGGGGATGGCGCGGAAGGTGGTGGGGGAGCAAGCCTCCTTGGCAAGCGTCGTGAGCGTCGCGTAGCCACCGGCACCGAACGAGAAACCGGATTTCTCGTCAGCGAGATAGGTGGCAACGTTGTCCTTGCTTGCGGAAATCCAGTCCGCCTTCGTCTCGGCTCCTTCGACGGCCTTGTTGAAGCTATCCACGACCAGGTAATCCAACAGCTTGCTCTTGTAGTCCTTGCCGCGAAGTGCCGAGATGGCGCGAGCAAGGGCGTTGCCTGCTGTCGAGACGATGGGGGCGATATAGCCCGTGCCGCAGAGTATGGCGCCTGCGAGACCCTCGCCATGGCGCGCGATGTAGTCACGCATGACATAGCTGCCCATCGAATGCCCGAAGACGAAGTAGGGAAGGCCGGCTGGCGTGCGTGCGAGCATGAGCGAGCGCATGCGGTGCACGTCCTCGATGAGGTGGTTTGCGCCCTCGCACGGGTCGAGGCCGCCCCAGGAAACGGTATCCGAGATGCTGTCGCCATGGGCAAGGTGGTCATAGCCGCCGACGATGAAGCCCTTGCCTGCCAGGAAGCGCGCGAAGTCATCATAGCGTTCGATGTGCTCGGCCATACCATGGGCGATTTGCACGATGCCACGTGGTTTCGTGCAGCTTTCATCGCGCCAGATGTAGCCGCGTATGGTTGTTTCGGTATCGGTGCTTGCAAACGAGATGGGCTCTTGCATGATGCTGTCAGTCATGGTGCCTCCTCGGGTGACGTTCGATGTGTGCAATATTATAATCGCGCTATGGAACGAAGACCCAACAAAGCACGCAAGCAAGGCGCGATTGCGCGACTGGTAAACCACTGGATTGACCGCCTCGTCGGTGCGGTGACGCAACGCTCGCTTACGAACCAGGAAGAGCAGTACTCTCCCCATCAGACCACGCGCGACTTCATTTTCAATAGCGTGGGCATTGGCATGTGGGGTGTCGTGTTTCCGCTGCTCACCATCATCATCACGCAGCTCGTCGGCGCCGATCAGGCCGGCATTTTCTCGCTTGCCTTCGTGACCGGTACCCTGCTCATGATCATCGGCAATTACGGCGTGCGCACCTATCAAGTGTCGGATATCGATGAGGATCATTCCTTCGCGGATTATCAAATCAACCGCATACTCACCTGCATTCTCATGGTTATCGTGGGCTATGTGTATTGCTGCATTCGCGGCTATGAGTCCGATATGTTCGTCATCAGCATGGGCGTGTACCTGTACCGCATGGTCGACGCGCTGGCCGATGTCTACGAGGGGCGCCTGCAGCAGGTCGACAAGATGTATCTTGCGGGCATCTCGCAGGCCTTCCGAAGCGCCGTCGTGCTCATCGTGTTCAGCGTCGTGCTCTTCATCACGCGCAACCTTGGCTTCTCGTGCATCATCATGGCGATCGTTGCGGCGGCAAGTCTGCTTGTCCTGACGGTGCCCCTCGCGTACATGGAGACGCCCAAGTCGCGTCGCTGGAACATGAAGGGTGTCATCAACCTCTTCAAGCGCTGCTTTCCCGTCTTCGTCGCGCTGTTTCTCTACTGTCTCATCGACAACATGCCAAAGTTCATGATGGAGGGCCCGCTGTCCTACGATAATCAGCTGTACTTCAACGTGCTCTACTTTCCTGCGCAGGGCATCTTGCTTACGGCAAGTCTGCTCTATAAGCCGCTGCTGCTGCGTTTGGCCGCAGCCTGGGAGAATCCCGACGAGCGTCGTACGTTCAATATCATCATGATGGCGGTGTTCGGCGCGATTATTGCCATCACCGTCTTCAATCTCATCATCATGAATTGGATTGGCATTCCGATCATGAGCGTGCTGTACAACACGGATTTCGAGCAGTTCAGGGTCCTCATGAACCTCATGATCGTTGCCGGTGGCATTACAGCGGCCATCGATTTCATCTATCAGATCATTACCGTTCAACGCCGCCAGAACAGCGTCGTGAAGCTCTATCTCATCACGTTCGTGTTCTCGCTCATTGCCTCGTTTGCGCTCATCAACTCCATCGGTCTCATGGGCGCAGTCATCACCTATCTGGCCGAGATGTGCCTGCTGCTTATCCTGATCGTGCTGCAGTTCGCGAACATCAGCGTGCACACGCGCAGGCGTCCGGCTGCGAGGCTCGAGAACTCCAGCCGATTCTGGGGGTAGGCATGGCCCAAGTGCAGGCAAAGATCCCCGTGCTGCTCATGGTTTCGGGCGGCTCGGATTCCACGGCCTTGCTCGAGCTCGTCTGCACGTATGTTGCAGGCGAACGCTCCGATGAAGGGCTTTTCGCGATGCTCACGGATTCGTTGCCCGCTCCCGATCGCATCGTGCCCTTCGTCCTGCACGTGAACCATATGCTGCGGGGCGAGGATTCCGATGGTGACGAGCGCTTCGTGCGCGAGCTTTGCGAGAAGCTCGACGTACCCTGCGAGGTGCAGCGCGTGGATGTCGGCGCTCTCGCGCGCTCGCGCAGGGGAGGGATGGAGGCAATCGCACGTGAGGAACGCTATCGCCTGGCATCCTCGGCGCTGGATCGCGTTTGCGCTCGGGTGGGCGCCAAGGATGGGCTCATCTGCACCGCGCATACGATTGACGATCGCGTCGAGACCTTCTTCATGCGCGCCCTCGTGGGAACGGGGCCCGGGGGTCTTGCGTCCATTCCGCGCGTCCGCGGCAATCTGCGTCGTCCATTGCTCGACGCATCGCGCGAGCAATTGCGCGACTGGCTGAGGAAGCGCCATCCCGGCGTGCCCGACGAGGAACTTTGGCGTGAGGACGAGACGAATCTCACGGGCGATAACTTCCGCAGTCAGATACGTCGCGAGCTCATCCCCGTACTTCGCGAGTTTCGTCCGGGTTTCGAGGGTTCGCTTGCCCAGACCATGGACCTCATTGCCGACGAGGACGAGGCACTACGGTGTCAGGCGGATTCGATTGCCTACCGGACGCTCGTGTGGGATGGCGAGACCGCGTCTATGCCGGTTGAAGCGCTGCGCTCGCTCAGCCGGTCCATGGCACGCCGTGTGATGCGCGCCTGTCTCCTCGTGGTCAATCCCGACGCCCGTCTCGAGGCTGCTCAAATCGACCGTGTGCTTGACGGATTCGAGGATGAGGGCTTCACGACCGAGACCTCGGGTGGCCTGCGCGTGAGCGTGTCCGGTGATGCGCTCGTCATTCGCAAGGTGCAGTAGGCGCAAGGCGTCCGTTTGCGGGCTGGTTTTCGTGATGTTGACGCTCGAAACCGGTCTCACATAATCGAAATTTTTATGCATGCGGCTTGCAAACAATGGGAGGCGTCATCGCACAACGATGCTCGCGCATCCCGGAGCCGAGGCGGTCACCGCCTGGAAGGCCTTGGGGGAGGCGTAGGAGACGATGACGGCACCAGATGCGTCCATGACCTCAATGGTCGAGCCCGCGCTTCCGCTCGTGCGCTCCATAAGGTACGCCTGCGTGCCGCCGGTGAAGTCCTCGGCCATGGCGGCGCTACCCATGAGGATCACGTTGCCGCCGTTGACGGTCGCTCCGTACTCGTAGTCAAGGCCGCTGTCGTCGGAGTTCGAAGCACCGTTTACGAACACGGTTCCGCCGTTAATTTCGATGTAGCCGTTGGAATCCAGGCCATCTCCGTCGGCATTTACCACAAGTGTGCCGCCGTTGATCTGGATGAGGCATTCCTCGCTTGCGCTGGGCATCGTCATGGCGCCTCCCTGTCGACCGGGGCCAGCCCCGTCTTGCGAACCTCCCACGTCCTGAGATCTGTCACCTTGTCCGTCGGGCGGGGCCATTGCGCCCTGGGGGCGTCCGCCCGCATCGCCTTCGGGTCTTGCGGGAGGCGTGCCCTCGTCTCCCTGTGTCATGGCAGGAGGCTGGTCGCCTTGGGGCATGGCGGGCGGTTGGCTGTTCTGAGGCGTGGTCCCTTGCGACACGTCGTCCGTGCTCGTCGAGTCCTCGGCGGCCGATGCGTTCACGCCGTCATCGCTTGCCACGATGCTGGTCTCTCCGCCGTGTACGATAATCTTCTCGGCTTCGTAGCCCTCCACGCAGCTTTCCACGTTTACCGTGCCGTCCGCGATGTAGAACAGGTATTCCGAATGAAACGCGTCATCTCTCGCGTTCACGGTTACCTTGCCTCCGCCGATTTTGATAGCGTCATTGCCGCGCACGGCATCCTCGGCGCTCGTGACGCTGATGGCGCCGCCGGTGATGACCGTGTCGTCCTTGGAGGCGATGCCATGGCGATAGTTGCCGGTCACCTCAAGCGCGCCCGACCCATTGATGGTCAGGTCGTCCTTGGAGTACAGCGCGGCGTACGGCTCGTCCTCACCCTCGGCAAGGGCATAGTCTGCTCCGTCCGAAAGCACGTTGGTCGAGCCGTCGGCAAGCGTGAGGAAGACCTTGTCGGCTTGGTCGACCTGAATGGCCGGTCCGTCCTCGTTGTGGATGGTGACGCCGTCGAGCACGATCTGCGCCTTGTCGTTATCCCCTGGCAGGCTCACCACGATTTGACCGTCGGCTAGCGTGCCGGAGACGACATAGGTCCCGTCGGCTGATATGGTGACGGTTGATCCATCGGCCGTGGCACCCTCGCCCGTGACGGAGGCACCCGAGCCGTCAAGCACGATCTTGGTTGCGGTCGCCTCGTCGTAGCTGGGGTCGAGATCGCGGTCGGTGAAGCGGAGCTGTTCCTCGATCGTCTTGTCGCTCGAGCTTCCAGATTGCTGATCCTGGTCCGTTCCGGATGCCGAGCATCCGGCGAGGCCGGTGACGAGCGCCATGCTTGTCAGGGCGGCGATTATCCTTTTCATCTAGAGCACCTCCTGGGCCTTCGGCGCGTAGCCGAGGGAAATCTTCAGGTTGCCATTGAGGCAACGCAATTCGTCGATGAGCGCCTTCTCGAGCCCCTGCTCCTTGAGGTGCAGCATGTACTCGAGCTGGAATAGGCTTCCCATGTTTGTCGTCTGCACGTTCATGAGCTTGTACTCAGCCGCATAACGTCCGAGCGCCTCCTCGAAGACGCCGTCGTATTCGAGGTCCTCGGGTATGGTGATTCGCAGCATCTTGTCAGGTTCGTGTGGCTTGCCAAAGGGCGTCATCACGTAGATAACGTTCACGATTGCCACGATCACCGTGAACATGATGGCGAGGATGATGAATCCCATGCCGGTGGCAAGGCCGATGGCCATGGCGAGGAACACGCTTCCGATGTCCTTGGCACTGCCGGGGATCGAGCGGAAGCGCACGAGGTTGAACACGCCCATGACGGCGATGCCGACGCCCAGGTTTCCGTTTACCAGCGTGATGACCATCTGGACGATGAGCGGGAGTAGGGCAAGCGTCACCACGAAGTTCTTGCTGTGGTCGTGGCGAAACATGTAGACGAGCGCGCAGACGATACCGAGCACGATGGAGGCGAGGCAGCAGACGAGAAACTCGCCCGAGGTCACCTGCGACGCGAGTGACTGCGAGTTGGCGTAAATAGATGTGAGCGCGGAATCAAGCATGGGCGGCCTTCCTTTCTTCGTGACGTGCGGCGGACATGCAGGCGGCCACACCGTATTTCGAAAACGATTGGGGGTAGACGTGTAGCGAGCTCAGGGCATCGGTGATCCAGTGGGGAAGTGACGTGCTCGTCTTGAGTTCCATCACCGAGGTGGCGGGTTCGAGAATGGGGTGGGTGACCGGATCACCCGCCGCGAGATCGACGTAGCAAAGCTCGTCATCGAAGGTGATGCGCGGTTCGGCGGCTTCGTTTTGGGGAGCCCAGGCCACACGCCAGCACAGTATGGCCGCGGACGGCTCGAGGCCGTCGTAGCGCCCGAGTGCTGCCTCGATCTCGTGGGCGATCTGCACGTCAATCGTGAGGTGATGTGTCAGGGGGTCAGACCCCTTGACACACGCAAGCGGGTACGTCGTCATCGCCGCCTCGTAGGAGGCGCCGTGCGCAAGTGCCCATGCGCCCATGAGCGACATGCGCACGCGTCGCTTGTAGACGATGCCCTTGTACTTCTTCTTGAGTTCGAAGAAGGCGGGAATCGCAAGGAGCATGTCACCGTAGAAAGCCCGCGCGGCGACAAGACCGTGTTGGCACAGGAAGATAAGTGCGGTGCCATCTTCCCGCCCGTAGACTCGTATGCGCAGCTTCTCCTTGTACACGGGCTTTTCCAGTGATCGCGCGATGATCGAGCGGTCGGGCGTGTCGAGATACACGCTCGTGACAAGCGTTCGACCGTAGTCGTCAGGCGACATGAATTGTCGGGCCGCCGCCTCGATCGTCCGCCTCTGCGTTGCGTCTATCAGGTACTTCTTCTCACATCGTTTGAATACGCTCGTTATCATCGTCATTCCCTTCGTGTTTCCGGAAGGGATGATACGGAGCGAAGCTTGAATGAAGATTGAACCCTCGCGAACCGCGCGGTTTTGCTACTTCACGGGAATGTGCACCGTGAAGGTGATGGAGGGAGTTTGCTCGTCGAGGATGGCGTCAATTGTCCCACCGTGTGCATTGACGATGCTTTGCGCGATAGCGAGGCCGAGCCCGTAATGCGAGCTTGCGCCATCGGCCGCTTCGTTCGTGCGGGCCTCATCACCGCGCGCAAAGCGCTCGAAGAGCTTGGCGTCTTTCAGGCGCTCGGTGTCTTCGGGCTCTATCGCGTTGCTCACCGAGATCTGCGCGTTGGCGCCAACGCGGGCAAGCGATAGCTTCACTGTCGTGTTTGCCGCTCCATGGCTTATGGCATTGTCGAGCAGTATGGCGACAAGGCGCGAGAGCTCGGGCGCGTTGCCCTTGACCTCGACGCCGTCCGAAATCTTGCTTTCGAGCTGCATGTCACGCTCGAAGGCAACGGGCTCGTGAGAGAGGCATTCGGCCTCGACAAGGCGGCTCAGGTCTACCTTCTCGCGCGTCATCGCGTTGCTTTCGGTGCGAGCGAGCTCCAGAAGCTGTGTCACGAGCACGCCCATCTGCTCGTTTTCATGGCGGATGTTCGCAAGCCAGGGGTTATCGCCCACCTCGCGCTGGAGAAGCTCGGCGTTCGCCTCCATCACTGCGACGGGCGTCTTGAGCTCATGCCCCGCGTCCGAGATGAAGCGACGCTGCGCTTCGTAGGCCTGCTGCATGGGCCGCACGATGCGTCCGGCAAGCCAACGGGCCACGAAGAAGAGCAGCACGAGCATGACGAGCCCAACGATGAGCGTGTAGCGGAAAAGCGTCCCCATGCTCTCGGTCACGAGGGTGTTATCCATGAACGCGACGAGCGTGTATCCTGCGGTACGCTCCACGGCGAACATGAGCGAGCCCTCGAGCCCGCTGCGCTCGTTCTTGTCAAGCGCGTTATGGGCAAAGCCGACAAGGTCGCTGATCGTGTACCCATTCGCGTTGATGCTCTCCACGGACACTACCAATCCGTTGGCATCGAAGAGCACGGCGTAGAACGGTGCCGAGGGGGAGGGGTTTTCAAATTGGCGTTGTCGCAGATTATCAGGTCGCACGAATCCGGAGGGAAGGCGATTGGCCTGGTAGTTTGCCGCGTAGTTTTCGAGCATATGCGTGTTGCGATCATAGACCTCGGCATAGCTGAACGCGTAGATGGCGGCAAGCGTGGCGACGAAGAGCGTCACGAGTATGGCCATGATGGCAGCAATGATACGACGACGAGATTGCGCGAACAGCGAGGACGTCTTCATGATTGCACCTCGGGCGGAAGCTGAAGCTCGTAGCCCACGCCACGCACGGCCTTGATCTTCGAGGCCGACCCGATGAACGCGAGCTTCTTTCTCGTGAAGGTGAGGTAGACCTCGATCTTGTTGTACTCTGCGTCGTTGTCGTAACCCCAGACGCGTTGCGCGAGCTGGTCGCGCGTGAGTATGCGACCGCGGTTGCGCAGGAAGTACTCGAGGATGCGAAACTCCTTGTCGCCAAGTCGCACGCTCTCGCCGGTATGGACGTTGCGCAAGGTGAGCGTTGTTTCATCAAGTGCGATGTCACCGCCGGAGAGCTGCGCGTCGTCATTCATGCCGCTGCCGCGACGCACGAGGGCGCGCAGGCGCGCGAGCAGTTCCTCGGTGAGAAACGGCTTGGTGAGATAGTCGTCGGCTCCGCTATCAAGCCCCTGCACCTTGTCCTCGAGCTCTCCACGGGCGGTGAGCATGAGGATGGGGGTGGAGATGCCTTCGCGCCGCAGGGCACTCGTGATGGCAAAACCGTCGGAGCCGGGAAGCATTACGTCGAGGATGAGGGCATCATAGACGTTTGCCTGGGCCGCCAGCAGCGCCTCGGTGCCGTTGGCAAACCAGTCGACGTCATAGCCCTCTTGGCGCAACAGTTCCAGGAGTGCCTCTGCCATGCGTCGCTCGTCCTCGGCAAGCAAGAGCTTCATCGTACGCCATCCCATCATCTGGTCTCGTGATGCGTCGCATCCATGATAAACGACCGGACGGGGAAGTGGACTGGAACAAATGGGCGAGGGCGAGGACATTGGGGACGTAGCGTAGTGTCCGGGCATGAGACACATTGGACAGGTACATCTGTCTCATTGGACCCAATGAGACAGATGTACCTGTCCAATGTGTCTCACAAAAATGCCCCTTGCGCGGATGGCGAACTTGCCCCATAATCTCGCCGCTGTGTTTTTCTGCGAAGCTTCCGGAATCCCGCTCAGGCGCGAGACCGGGGGTGGAGAAAACTCTGGAGAATCTCTTAAATGAGTGCCGAAGGTGCAAGGTCCGTAAGGACCGAAACTCTCAGGCAAAAGGACAGAGGCACATTTTTGACCTTCTCTGGCAGCGCTGTTTTATTGTGCAAGGGAGGGTTTTTCTTATGGACGTCCTATACGACATCGTCGTAACCATCAACACCTATCTGTCTAACTACGTGCTCATCATCTTGCTCGTGGCTATGGGTCTGGTCTTCACCATCCGCACGAAGTTCGTGCAGATACGCTTCTTCGGCGAGGGTATGCGCCGCGTCTTCGGAGAGTTCAATCTCTTCGGTGGCAAGAAGAGGAGCGGCATCAGCTCGTTTCAGGCGCTCGCCACAGCCGTTGCCGCGCAGGTCGGCACGGGCAACATCGTCGGTGCTTGCGGCGCCATCTTGATTGGCGGTCCGGGTGCCATCTTCTGGATGTGGCTCATCGCCTTCCTCGGCATGGCAACCAACTACGCCGAGGCCGTGCTCGCCCAGAAGACGCGCGAGGTCGATGAGGATGGCACCGTTCACGGTGGTCCGGTCTATTACATCACCAAGGCCTTCACGGGCGCGGGTGGCAAGTTCCTCGCGGGCTTCTTTGCCGTGTCCATCATCCTGGCCCTCGGCTTCATGGGCTGTATGGTCCAGTCCAACTCGATTGCCGCTACCTGCAACACTGCCTTTGGCATCCCCACCTGGGTCATGGGCCTGCTCATCGTCTTCTTCGCGGGTCTCGTCTTCCTCGGCGGCGTGCAGCGCCTGGCATCCGTTACCGAGAAGCTCGTCCCCATCATGGCCATCATTTACCTTATCGGTGGCCTCGTCGTCCTCATTCTCAACATCCAGCACCTGCCGGGCGCTTTCGCGCTCATCTTCCAATGTGCGTTTAACCCGCAGGCCGAGGTTGGTGGCGTGACCTTTGGCATCATCGCCGCAATAAGCCAGGGAGCCAAACGCGGTCTGTTCTCCAACGAGGCCGGTATGGGCTCCACGCCGCACGCGCATGCGCTTGCCGACGTCAAGGACCCGCATCATCAGGGTACGGTTGCCATGATCGGCGTCTTCATCGACACCTTCGTGGTCGTCACCATGACGGCACTCGTCGTTATCTCCGTCCTCTATGTGGGCGGCCCGCTCTCCGTTGACGCGACGGGATTGGCCGAGGGCATCGATAAGACCAACATGGCGCAGCTCGCATTTGGCACGTTCTTCGGGTCGACCTTCGGCAACTCGTTCGTCGCCATCTGCCTGCTCATGTTCGCGTTCTCGACGATTCTCAGCTGGAACCTCTTTGCCAAGCTCAACGTCGAGTATCTCTTCGCCCGCTTCGGCAAGATGCCGGTCAAGATCTTCTCGGTCATCGCGCTCATCTTCATCTTCCTGGGCTCGCTGCTCTCGAATGATCTGGTGTGGGAGCTTGCCGACATGTTCAACCAGCTCATGGTCATTCCCAATGCCATCGCGCTGTTTGCCATGTCGGGCGTGGTCGCGGCCGTCGTCAAGGAACACCACCATGGCGAGAAGGTCGAGCTCGACAAGTAGCTGCGTAGCAACATGAAAAAAGAAGCGGGGCTCGCGCATGTGCGGGCCCCGTTTGTTTGCGGTTTCGTGACGAAGTCGATATAGTCTAAACTTTTTATATGCACATGACATAATGGTGCAAGCCATTGTCTCGAGACGGAAAGGCGTTTTGTGTACGAGGACATACAGGAAGTGCTCTTCAGGCAGGAGCAGATCCAAGCCCGCGTCGCGCAGATGGGTGCGCAAATCACCATCGACTATGCCGATAGGCAACCCCTCGTCGTCATCTCGGTGCTCAAGGGTGCCGCCATCTTCATGGCAGACCTCGTCCGCGCCATCGACCTTCCGCTCGAGATGGACTTCATGGCCGTGAGTTCCTACGGGCTGGATGCCACGTCATCCGGGACCGTGACAATTGTCAAGGACTTGAACACGTCAATTGAGGGCAAGCACGTCCTCATTGCCGAGGACATCCTTGACTCGGGCTTGACCCTGGACTTCCTCATGAAGGAGCTTTCCAGTCGCAAGCCTGCAACGCTCGAAATCGCCACGCTGCTGCGCAAGCAGGGCGCGCAGAAGATCGATCTTGCGTGTGCGTATGTCGGGTTCGATTGCCCTGACGAGTTCATTGTCGGATATGGGCTCGATTATGCCGAGCGCTACCGCAACCTGCCTTGCGTTGCCGCGTTAAAACCAGAGGTCTATCAGTAGGCCTGATGATTGCTAGATAAGGAGAAGTTGAGTGGAAGAGCCCAACACCACCAAGAAAAAGGGTCCGAATCCCCGCAATATCGTCCTGTACGTGCTCCTGGGGCTCGTGCTCGTTGCTCTTGTGGGAAGCCAGCTTTTGAACTTTGGCCCGCAGCAGGAGATCGACGAGCTCATCACGAGCGACTTCGTCACGGCGGTCAACGAGGATCGCGTGGCCGAGGTTACCTATCATGCCGCATCCGCGACGCTCGATGGCACCTACTACAAGGACGCCGCAGCCAAGGAAGCCGGTGAGCTTTCGAGCTTCAAGTCGACTTATACCGGCGATGACATGTTGCAGGAGCTCATGGCAGCTCATCCGGAAACCAAGTACAACGAGGATGTCACCACCTCGGGTTGGATCACGACGCTCCTCACGACGCTTCTGCCGCTGCTCCTCATCTTTGGCGTGCTCATTTTCTTCATGTCGCAAGTGAGCGGCGCGAATAGCAAGCAGATGCAATTTGGCAAGACCAAGGCCAAGAAGGTCTCGGAGGAGACGCCCAAGGTGCGCTTCTCGGACGTTGCCGGTATCGATGAGGCCGTCGAGGAGCTCGAGGAGATCAAGGACTTCCTTTCGAACCCGGCCAAATACCAGGCGATGGGCGCGAAGATCCCGCGCGGCGTGCTGCTTGTCGGCCCTCCGGGCACGGGCAAGACGCTTCTCGCACGTGCCGTCGCCGGTGAGGCCGGCGTGCCCTTCTTCAGCATCTCCGGCTCCGACTTCGTCGAGATGTTCGTCGGTGTCGGTGCCTCGCGCGTGCGCGACCTCTTCGCGCAGGCCAAGGAGAGCGCCCCCGCCATCATCTTCATCGACGAGATCGATGCCGTCGGTCGCCAGCGCGGCGCTGGCCTCGGTGGTGGCCATGACGAGCGCGAGCAGACGCTCAACCAGCTCCTCGTCGAAATGGACGGCTTCGAGAGCAACGATTCCGTCATCATGATTGCCGCGACCAACCGCGTCGACATCCTCGATCCCGCCCTGCTCAGGCCTGGCCGCTTCGACCGTCAGATCGTCGTCGATCGCCCCGATCTCAAGGGCCGCGAGCAAATCCTCAAGGTACACTGCGAGGGCAAGCCGATGGCAAGCGACGTTGACCTGGCTGCCCTGGCCTCGCTCACGAGTGGCTTTACGGGTGCCGACCTCGCCAACCTGCTTAACGAGGCGGCGCTGCTGGCCGCCCGTCGCGGCAAGAGCATCATCACCAACGATGAGGTCACCGAGTCCATGGAGCGCGTCGTTGCCGGTCCCGAGCGCAAGGGTCGCATCATGACCGAGAAGGAGAAGACGACGATTGCCTACCATGAGTCCGGTCATGCGCTCGTGGGTCATCTGCTCAACCACACCGATCCCATCCACAAGATTTCGATCATCGCGCGTGGTCAGGCTCTTGGCTACACGCTTTCCATCCCGAGCGAGGATCGATTCCTGCAGTCCAAGAGCGAGATGATCGATAACCTCGCCATGTTCCTGGGTGGCCGCGTCGCCGAGGAGATCATGAACGATGGCGACGTCACGACCGGTGCCTCCAACGACCTCGAGCGTGCGACGAAGATGGCCAAAGCCATGGTCACGCGCTATGGCATGAGCGATATTCTGGGTCACCAGGTTTACGGCGAACCCAACCAGGAGGTCTTCCTCGGCCGTGACTTTGGCTCGACGCCGGATTACAGCCAGGAGACCGCCAACACAATCGACGAGGAAGTCGCGCGTCTCATGACGACGGCGCATGACACGGCATTCCGCATCCTCTCCGAGAATCGCACGCAGCTCGAGCTCATGGCCAGCGTCTTGCTCGAGCGCGAGACCGTCGAGGGCAAGGCTGTCGAGGCCCTGCTCGACAATAGCTGGGACGAGTACATCGAGTGGGAGAAGACGCATCCCAAGGAGGCCGAGGAGGACCGCAAGGACATCCTTACGGCCGCCGAGAACGCCGGAGCTCCGCACGAGCTCATGGGGCCGGAAGATGTGGCCGACATGCCAGCTCCCGTGTCACCCCCTCCGCCCGATTCCGATGAGGAGGAGCGCTAGGTGGATACCGCCAAGATAGAAGAGGGTGTCAGGCTCATTCTCGAGGGCGTGGGCGAAGACCCGGACCGCGAGGGCCTGCGCGAGACACCCGCGCGCGTGGCTCGCATGTACGAGGAAATCCTTGCGGGTTTGCATGAGGACCCCACCGAGCTTTTCGTCAAGAAGTTCAACGAGGGGCATCAGGAAATGGTGCTCGTCCATGACATTCCCATCTATTCCATTTGCGAGCATCACCTCGTGCCGTTCTATGGCGTGGCTCACGTGGCTTATGTGCCCAATCCGTCAGGTCAGATTTGCGGCATCTCCAAGCTTGCTCGCCTGGTCGATCTCTTTGCCCGACGTCCGCAGGTGCAGGAGCGCCTGACTTCCCAGGTTGCCGATACGCTCGTCAGAGAACTCGAGCCGCAGGGCGTGCTCGTCGTGCTTGAGTGCGAGCACTTGTGCATGTCCATGCGTGGCATCAAGAAACCTGGGTCCAAGACGACGACGTCTGCCGTGCGCGGCAGTTTCATCACCTCGGCCGAGACGCGCGCCGAGGCTCTCAGCCTTATCCGACAGGGGAGGTAGGCGCCCATGCGGGCACGTACATGGCATTGCGGTCCCTTTGATTTCGATCTCTCGGCACCCGTCGTCATGGGCATATGCAATGTCACGCCCGACTCGTTCAGCGACGGTGGCATGCACGCCACCGTGCCCGAGGCCCTCGAACATGCCCGTGGCCTGCTTGCTGCCGGTGCAGACATCATCGACGTGGGAGGCGAATCGACACGACCCGGTGCCGAGGAAGTGCCCCCCGATGTCGAGCTTGAGCGTGTGCTGCCCGTGGTGCGCGAGCTTGCCGCGCAGGGCGTGGCAGTGAGCGTGGATACGCGCCATGCGAGCGTGGCCGCTGCGTGCATCGATGCGGGTGCGTGCATCATCAACGACGTCTCCGGCTTCAGGAGCCTCGAGATGCGCGAGCTCGCGGCACGAAGCGACGTAGGGCTCGTGGTCATGCATATGCGCGGTACGCCCAAGACCATGCAGGAGGCCCCTGTCTACGATGATGTTGTCCTCGATGTCGAGCAGGAGCTCTCGCGCATGGCTGCGCGCTTGAGTGCCGAGGGTGTCGCACCCGAGCGCATCTGTCTCGACTTTGGAATCGGCTTTGGCAAGAACATCGCGCATAATCTCGCCCTCGTGCAGGCGACGGCATTCTTTGCCGATTTGGGCTATCCGCTCATGGCCGCAGTGAGTCGCAAGTCCTTCATCGGTGCGATGAGTGCCGAAAGCGCACCTGCCATGCGCGATCGTGCATCGGCCCTGTGCGCGGCGTTCATGGCCGGACAGGGTGCGCGCATCCTACGCGTCCACAACGTGGCTGCCACACGCGAGATGCTACGTGATTCGCATCGTGCAATCATTGCGCTTGGCTCCAACATGGGCAATTGCTGCGGGCACCTTGACGATGCGCTTGCGAGCTTGCGGCTCAATCCCGATGTCTGGGTCGGTGCCGTTTCCGAATACGTCACGAGCGAGCCGGCCTATCTTGAGGCACAAGCTCCCTTCGTTAATGCCGTTGCGCTTATCCAGACCACGCTCACGCCACATGAGCTGCTGCACATGCTTCAAGGCCTCGAGGCCGAGCATGGACGTGTGCGTAGCGAGGAGAACGGACCGCGTCCGCTCGACCTCGACATCATCGATTACGAGGGTGTCGTCTGCGCAGACGAGGAGCTTGATTTGCCGCATCCGCTTGCACTCGAGCGTGATTTCGTCGTGACGCCGCTGCTCGATATCATGCCCTTCTGCGAGCTTGCGAATGGCATTGCGGTCACACGCGACAAGGTAACGGTGGGTCAGGTTATGGGGCCCGCGCGGGACATGCTGGCCTGACGGGTGAGACACATTGGACAGGTACATCTGTCTCATTGCGAAATCGCAATGAGACAGATGTACCTGTCCAATGTGTCTCACCCGTCCCCGTTTGCAGCCAATCGGGACAAACGCTTGCATTATGTGTTACCATGTGCAATTAGCATATCTGGTGCCACAATCAGAAGTGCAGCTCAAATGTAGAAACTGATAGGTAAAGGAGTCCCAACATGGACGACGCAGGTATCGAGGAGCTCCTCGACGAGCTTGCCGAGCGCATCGAGCAGTCCAAGCCTGTCTTGGGCAATAGCCAGAAGCGCCAGGTCGAAATTGGCCCCATTTTTGAGATTCTTGATGAGATTCGCGATATCTTCCCGGAGGAGTTACGCCAGGCTCGCATCATCGTTCGTGACCGTCAGGGCATGATCGAGGCCGCAGAGATCGACGCCAATCGCATCCTCGAGGATGCAGAGCGCCAGGCCGAGCATCTTGCCGGCGAGCAGGAGGTCGTGCGCCTCGCCGAGCAGCGCGCCCAGGAGGTCATCGACGATGCCATGGCCCGCGAGCGCGAGATGCGCGTCGGTGCCGAGGACTACGCCGATCAGATCTTCGCCAATCTCGAGACGAATCTCGATAACCTTCTCAAGAACGTCACGCGTTGCCGTCAGCGCTTGAACAGCGGTATGACCGACTAATCTGTTCATTGCTCGACGGCTCGATAGCTGGGAGGTCGAGCAATGCAGCAGCTCGTTGTTTCCATTCATCCGGATCTCGTCGAACCGGCATCGACGCGCTTTCTCGAGGGAACGCTCGACGAGACATCCTACCGCGTGGGCGGCATGGATCTCGAAACGCCGGATGGCATTCAGTATCAACTTCAATTGACAAACACCGGAGAGGGCATCGTGCTCTCCGGTGAGGCAAGTTGCACGGCAATCACGCCGTGCACGCGTTGCCTTGTACCCACTCGCATCGAGGTTTCGGGCGCTGTCGAGGGTTACTATCTGCTCGAAGCGTCTGAAGATGTCGATGGCTACGAAGACGACGAGTTCGAGGTCATCGGTGCCGATGGCAGCTTCGATATTGCGCCGGCCATCATCGCCGCCCTCGTCTATGCGACGCCGTACGTGGTCCTCTGCAAGGAAGATTGCGCGGGCTTGTGCCCGCACTGCGGAGCAGATCTCAACGAGGGGCCTTGCGCCTGCAACCAAGAAGATGAGATCGACCCCACCAATCCCTTCGCGGTCCTCAAGGACCTCAAGCTCGAAGACGAGTGACGTAAACCCCGTGGGCTACAAGACATACACCTGTCCTCACGCTGCACGTTGCGGTGGCTGCGAGTGGCTTTCCGTCCCCTATCCCATTCAGCTTTCGCGCAAGCGCGCGATGCTCGAGGAGCTCTTCGAGCCACTTGGCTGTGGTGTTGATGCCGTGATCGGCATGGACGAGCCGATTGCCTATCGTCACAAGATCATGACGCCGTATGCGCCCGGCAGGGAGGGCAAGCCGCGTCTTGGCATGTACGAGCGCGGTACGCACAAGCTCATCGAGGTACGCGAGTGTCTGGTCGAACACAAGGCGGGGCGCCCCATACTCAATAGCATCGCCGAGCTCGCGCAGGGCTTTCACATTCCCGCCTACGACGAAAGCACCGGCAAGGGCCTGCTGCGCCATGCGATCGTGCGCGTGGGCAAGGGCACGGGGCAGATCATGGTGACGTTCGTCGTCAATCGCAAGGAGTTCCCGCGCAAGAAGGCGTTCGTCACCGCGTTGCGCAAACGACATCCCGCCATCGAGAGCGTGAGCTTCAACGTGAACACACGGCGCACCAATGCCGTGCTCGGTCCACTTACGATGACGGCGTATGGGCAGGGATGGATCGAGGACGAAGTCTGTGGCTGCACGTTCCGCATTCCGGCGACCGCGTTCTATCAGACCAATCCCGCGCAAACGGAAGTGCTCTATCAGACGGCGATTGACATGGCCAAGCTCCGCGAGGGCGACCGTGTGCTTGACGCGTACTGCGGCATCGGCACCATCGGCATCATCGCCGTCAAGCAGGCGCGTGTCGAGCTTGTCGGCGTGGAGAGTGTCGAGGCTGCGGTAGAAATTGCCGCAGAAAACGCGCGCGTCAATCGCGTGAAGAACGCGAGTTTCGTATGTGCAGATGCAGGGGAGTACCTGACGAAATCCCAGGAGGCATTCGATGTCGTCATCCTCGATCCGCCACGCGCCGGCGCTTCCGAGGAGTTTCTGGCAAGCGTCCTGGTTGCCGCGCCTCGTCGCATCGTATACGTTAGCTGCAATCCCACCACGCAGCTGCGCGATATCGAGCGTCTTATGCCTGCCTACCATGTGAGCAGGCTCGTGGGTGTCGACATGTTTCCTCACACCAAGCACCTCGAGAGCATCGCATTGCTCGAAAGAAACTAAGCTGCCCCTTTGTCATCCGACCGCGCAGCCTCCATATTGTCATTTCGAGCGAAGCGAAGTCGAGAAATCTCACCATCCTATACGGCGAGAGAGATTCCTCGACTTCGGCGCTATGCGCCTGCGCTCGAAATGACAAGGGGCCATTCATCACTCAAAGTAGTGGAGACGAACTTTTCTCTTCACTCTCATGCGAAAGCGTGATATATTACTTTTTCGCGTGCTCTAAGAGATTCTGCGTGTCCAGGCGACGCGCTTGCTAGAAAGGTTTGAGACGATGGCAGTACCTAAGCGTAAAACAGGCAGGATGAGGACCCATTCTCGTCGTTCTTCCAACGACGTATGCAAGACGGCTGCGCGTTCCGTTTGCCCGCAGTGCGGCGAGGTCAAGCTTCCGCATACCGTTTGCCCGAGCTGCGGCTATTACAAGGGCCGAGAGGTTCTCGTCGTCGAGGACTAACGGCAATATACACATTGCATGTAATCCTGCAGATGGTCATCCGTTTGCAGGATTATTTCTTTATTCTGAGAAAAACTGGTTGTGAGGCGGGTTGATGAGCATGGATGAAATCAAGGTCGTCGTAGATGCGCAGGGTGGTGACAATGCCCCCGGCGTTGTTCTCGAGGGCGTTGCTCAGGCGGTAGCGCAAGATCCCTCGATCACCGTCATCCTTACGGGTGCCGAGGACGTCATCGTCCCCTTCGCAGCCGAGCACGCCAACGTCGTGGCCCATCCCACCACCGAGGTCATCGAGATGGGCGAGCACCCGGCAGAGGCCGTGCGCCGCAAGAAGGACTCCTCGATTGTCGTGGGATGTCGCCTGGTCAAGGAGGGCGAGGCGGGTGGCTTCTTCTCCGCGGGTTCCACGGGCGCGTGCATGTCTGCGGCTACGCTCGTCATCGGCCGCATCAAGGGCGTCAAGCGTCCGGCCATCGCGACGGTGCTGCCATCGCCCGTGGCCAAGGTCGTCTTCACCGACATGGGCGCCAATGCCGATTGCAAGCCCGAATACCTCGTCCAGTTTGCGCGCATGGCGCGCGTATACGCGCAGGTTGCGCTCGGCGTCGAGAATCCGAGTGTTGGTTTGCTCAACATTGGCGAGGAGGAGACAAAGGGCTCCGAGTTCGCGCAGGAATGCCACAAGCTCATGAAGGAGCACGTTCCCAACTTCAAGGGCAATGCCGAAGGCGGCAATCTTGCGTTAGGCGGCTTCGATGTCATCGTAACCGATGGCTTTACCGGCAACGTCGCCCTCAAGGTCTACGAGGGCGTCGGCAAGGCGCTGCTCGTCGGTCTCAAGGAGACCATCTACTCGACGACCAAGTCGAAGATTGGCGGCTTGCTCATCAAGGACGCACTGTCCGCATTCAAGGAAGACCTCTCGGCCGATAAGTACGGCGGTGCCCAATTGCTTGGATGCAAGGGCGTATGTCTCATCGGGCATGGTTCGAGCAATGCGAAGGCGATTTGCAGTGGCGTGCTCGCAACGGCAGATGCGATTCGGCAGGATATGCCCAAGCGTCTTGCGCAAGCGCTGGCCGGCGACGGCGTGACAGAGGAAGTGCTCTAATATGGCCAATGAGGAAGTGCTCGCATCGCATGCGAGCGAGATAGCCAAGGCCGAGGAAATCCTTGGCTATCAGTTCAAGGACAAGCCTCTGCTCGGAGCTGCCATCACGCATCCGTCTGCGCGTGACAGGGAGAAGGCTCTCTACGATTACGAGCGCCTCGAGTTTTTGGGTGACTCCATCCTGGGTGCCATCACGGCGATATTTCTTTTCAAGCAATATCCCGATCTTGATGAGGGTGGTCTCACGCGCATCAAAGTTTCGCTCGTCTCGGGCAAGAGCCTCTCGCGCGTCGCCCGTGACGAGGGCATCGCCGACTGCATCATCTTCGGAGAAAGCGAGGCGGGTACTGACAAGCGCGGTCTCTCCTCGGCGCTCGAGAACGTCTACGAGTCGCTTGTCGCGGCACTCTATCTCGATGGTGGCATGGACGCGGCATATGCATGGGTGTCGCGCTCGCTGTTCATACATGCGGATCGCAAGCTCGCCTCGGTGCCAGAAAGCCCCAAATCCTCGTTGCAGGAGCTGCTGCAAATCGATGGCAGGCAACCGCATTACGAGATTACCGGCTTCGATGGTCCACCGCATGACCGTACCTTCTTCGCGCAGGCATTCGTCGACGACGAGATGATTGGCGAGGGAAGCGGCAAATCCAAGAAGCAAGCCGAGTCCGCTGCGGCTCAAGCTGCGCTCGACATGTTTGCGGAAAAGAAGGCGTGAATCGCTCCGCATGCGGGGCATTCGTGCGTCCATGGCGGTGCGTGTCTGCGGCCCTGTGGTAAACTCTACAGGTTTATCCGTTTGCCACGCGTACAAGGGAAATCGTGTACCTCAAGTCACTCGTTCTCAAGGGTTTCAAGTCGTTTGCCGACCGAGCCGTTCTCTCGCTCGAGCCGGGGATGACGGTTGTCGTCGGCCCTAACGGATCGGGTAAATCGAACATCTCCGATGCCGTCTTATGGGTCCTGGGCGAGCAAAGCGCCAAGCAGCTGCGCGGCCAGGCCATGGAGGACGTCATCTTCGCCGGATCGTCTGCCCGCCAGGCAGTCGGCCTGGCCGAGGTCGACCTCGTGCTCGACAACTCCGATGGCACGCTACCCCTCGATTTCAACGAGGTCGTCGTCACGCGCCGCATGTATCGCAGCGGCGAGAGCGAGTACCTCATCAATGGTTCGCCATCGCGTCTCATGGACGTGCTCGACATCCTCAACGATTCCGGTCTCGGCCGCGATACGCACTCGATCATCTCGCAGGGCTCGCTGCAAAACGTGCTACGTGCTCGTCCCGAGGATCGCCGCCTGCTCATCGAGGAGGCCGCGGGCATCCTCAAGCACAAGAAACGCAAGGAGCGTTCCGCACGCAAGCTCAAGAACATGGACGCCGAGCTCCAGCGCGTGCACGACATCGCGGGAGAGATCGACCGTCAGCTCAAGCCGCTCGAGCGTCAGGCGAGCCGTGCCCGTCAACACGAGCAGCTCTCCGAGGAGCTCAAGTCCGTCGAGCTTTCGCTTGCCGTCGATGACCTGCGCAGGCTCCAGGAGAGTTGGCGCGAGACCGAGCGCCTGGAGAAGGAAGCCGATTCGCTCGTGGAGCTCGCGCGCTTCCGCGTCGACGAGAAGAACCGCGAGCTCGAGAAATACCAGCATCTGCTTGAGGAGAAGGGTCTGTTCGCAGGCGACATAGCCGAGCAACGTCGCCGCTGCCAGACGGCCCTCGACCGTCTCGACTCGGGCATGCTCCTGCTCGAGGAGAAGGGCCGCAACATGGTGACGCGCCTTTCCGAGCTGCGCCAGGCGGTGCATCGTTCGGAGTCGAGCCGCGTCGACGTGCTTGCCCGCCTCGAGACCTACGAATCCGATCACCGCGATACGGCCGCGCAACTCGACGAGCTCACTGCGCAGCTCGAGCGTCAGCAAGCTGCTGCCAATGAGGTGCATGAGCTGCACGAACAGGCCGAACGCGAACTCACGGAGGCCAACGCACAGGTCCGTGCCTGCGAGAAGGAGTTTGACGAGTGCACGCTCGCCGAGCTCAAGGCGACCGAGAGCCTTTCGACTGCCGATGTCGAGGACGGGCTTCTCGTCAACCGCATCTCGCAAATCGAGGATGCGCATGTCTCCACGCAGACGACGCTTGCCGCCCGACGCAGCCATCTGGAGGATCTCGAGGTGCAGCTCACGCAGCTGCAGGCAGATTCGCTGGCCGCCAAATCCGATATCGACAGCCGCGTGCGCATCCATGACGACTGCCGTGCACGTCTCGAGGAAAAGCGCGAGCAGTTGAGCTCCCTGCGTGCCGAGATCAAGGGCCTCGAGCACGTTGACAAGGCGCTCGATGGCTCGCGCCCGTTGCTTGCCTGGGCGCTCGATCGCAAGGACGAGGTGGGTATCGTCTCGCCCGTCAGCGAGCTTTTCTCTGCGCCGCCGGCACTTGAGGGCCTGGTCGAGCATCTGCTCGGGGCGGATATGTTCGCCCTCATGACCAGGGACTCGCATGCCTCGGCCGAGCTCGTCGATCAGCTTCTGAAGGCCGAGCTTTCCGGTGGTGAACTTTCGCTCGTCAACATGACCGGTGCAAGCATCGAGCACGGTCGTGCCAAAGTCGGGACGCGCCTTCTCGACGAGCTCACGTATGCTCCCGAGCACATACGCGTGGCCGAGCTGCTCCTGGGCGATGTGTACGTGCTCGACTCGGCCATCGACGCCATCGAGGCAGCCGCAGATGATACGACTGGTTCGCGTTTCGTTACGCGTGATGGCGTCGTCGCGTGGCCCAACGGCAAGGTCACCATCGGCACGCAAGTCACCGATACCGAGGGCGTCTTGAGCCGCAAGCGTCGCTTGCGCGAGCTGCAGGCCGAGGAACCCGTGGCGGCCAAGGCCGTCGTAGACGGCGAGCGCGATGTCGACAAGGCACTCAACAACCTGCATATCGCGCAGGCGGATGACTTCGAGCTTTCGCAGTCCATCGCGCAGGTTTCCGGCGAGGCCGACAGCTTGCGCGAGGAGGTCGGTCGTCTCGAGCAGGCCATCACCGACCAGCTACAGGAGAAGAACCAGATCGAGCAGCGTCGCACGCGCATTGCCGAGGACACGGCCGCGAGTCGCGCCAAGGTCAAGGAGCTCAGTGACCACAAGAACGAGCTGGCGGCGCGCAAGGGCGAGCTTGACGAGAAGGCAGCTGCCGCACGCGAGAAGAGCGCTGCGCTGGCGAGCCGCGAGGATAGCTCCAAACGGGAGATCTCGGCCATCCAAGTCGATCTTGCCACGGTGCGTGAGCGTGAGCGGCACTTGAGCAAGCAGATCGAATCGCTCAAGAAGGAAGCCGATCAGCTTGAGGAGACCTTGCTGGTTTCGCACGAGACCGAGAGCAAGCTCGAGATTCTGCGCCTGCGTGTCGAGCCGCTCTACGACGTGTTCACGAGCCTGCGCGAAGGTGTGCAGGAAAAGGCGGAGATCCTGAGCGATCGCGCCAAGATCGAGCAAGCCGGGCAGGGCGACTTGCGTGACACCATCGATGGTGCTCGCAAGGCGGTCGCCGACGAGCAGGTCAAGCTTGACGAGGCTAACGAGAAGCTCACGCAGGTGCGCATCGAGAAGAGCAAGCTCGAGGTCAAAGTCGAATCTGCGGTGAGTGTCATCACCGAAACGCATGGCGTGCTGCTCGAGATTGCGCTTGCGCTCGATCCGCCGGAAAATCGCGAGGAAGAGGAGAAGCGTGCCGAAAGCCTGCGGCGCAAGCTCAATAACCTCGGCTCGGTCAATCCCGTTGCCGTCGAGGAGTATCTCAAGCTCCGCGAGCGCCGCGACTTCATCGCCGTGCAGCTCGAGGATCTCGAGGCGGCCGCCAAGGCACTGCAGCGCATCGTCGCGGCGATCGACCGCAAGATGCGCAACCGTTTTATCGACACCTTCAAGCAGGTCAACGAGAACTTCGAGGAGGTCTTCGCGCAGCTCTTCCCGGGTGGAAACGGCCATCTCGAACTGACCGATCCGGATAATCCCGAGGAGACGGGCGTGGAGGTCTATGCCCAACCGCGTGGCAAGAAGGTGCGTAAGCAGACGCTGCTTTCGGGTGGTGAGCAATCGCTTGTTGCGCTGACGTTGCTGTTTGCCGTGTATCGTGTGCGCAAGACGCCGTTCTACATTCTCGATGAGGTCGAGGCGGCTCTCGACGATACCAACCTACGCCGCCTGCTCTCGTATCTCGACAGCATCCGCTCTTCCACGCAGTTCATCATCATCAGCCACCAGAGGCGCACGATGGAAATGGCCGACTTGCTCTATGGCGTCTCGATGCGCAGCGATGGCGTATCCAAGCTCGTGTCACAGAAGCTTGACCAGCAAATTCGCCTGTCATCCGAAGACTCGGGTCAGACGCGTGACGTCGAGGAGTTCAGCGGCGCGCAGTAGCGCTTGCTTTCAAGGGAGATTCACATGGCCTTCAAGGACAAAATCAATCGGAGCAGGACGAAGTTCAACGAACGGATGAACGTGCTGTTCCGCCGTGGTCCCAAGCTCGACGAGGATTTTTGGGACGACCTGGAGGAGACGCTCATCTTGAGTGATTTGGGCGCCCAGGCGACGATGGAGGTCATCGACCGTCTGCGCGACCAAGCCACGCGCAAGGCACTACCCGATGCGTACGCCGTGCTCGACATGCTCGCTGACGAGATCAGCGGTCTCTTTGCCGAGCCCGACCCTGACCCGCTGCGTATGAACCCCGTCTGTGTGCTCTTCGTGGGCATCAATGGTGCGGGCAAGACCACGACGGTTGGCAAGCTCGCCAATCAGGCTTCGCTCGGCGGTCGCAAGGTGCTCATAGGCTCAGGCGACACCTTCCGCGCCGCAGCCATCGAGCAGCTCGACATCTGGGGCGAGCGCAGCGGCGTCGAGGTCGTGAAGCGCGAGCGCGGAAGCGACCCGGCAAGCGTCTGCTATGACGTCGTCGAGCGTGCCGAGCAGTTGGGAAGCGACCTCGTGCTCATCGACACTTCCGGGCGCCTGCATACGTCCGATGAGCTCATGCGCGAGCTGCAGAAGGTTGTCAACGTCACGCGCAAACGTGCTGACGTGGACGTGAAGACCGTCCTCGTTATCGATGCCACGACGGGTCAGAATGGCTTGCAGCAGGCACGCGAGTTCGACAAGGCGCTCGACCTGGACGGCGTCATCATGACCAAGCTCGACGGCACGGCCAAGGGCGGCATTGCCGTGGCGGTAAGTCACGAGCTGGGACTGCCCATCCTGCGCGTGGGCGTGGGTGAGGGCATCGAGGACCTGCAGCCCTTCGATGCGCGCGAGTATGCCGAGGCGCTCTTCGGCGAGATGCGCGCGGAGCTCGAGGGCGAAGTAGGAGGCGGAGATCTCTCCACTCCGGTGCCTGACGGCACCTCCGGTCGAGATGACATGTTCGTGAGCGAAGAGCCCTACCATTGTCATTTCGAGCGAAGCGAAGCGGAGTCGAGAAATCTCGCTACATCTCCCTCTGTCATTTCGAGCGAAGAGAGCGAAGAGGCCCCCTCTGTCATTTCGAGCGAAGAGAGCGAAGCGAACGGAGTCGAGAAATCCCAGCCGCTCAGTAGTCCTGACGATGGAGATCTCTCCGCTCCGGTGTCTGACGATACCTCCGGTCGAGATGACATGCTTGAAACCGAAAAGACCTCGATGACTGCGGATGAGTGGTTTGCCGAGACCGAATCCGAGACCGAGTCCGAGCCCGAGGAGCAGGAATCTTTCCGCGACAAGATGCGTCGCTGGTTTTCATAAGGAGCAATGATGTTCGAGAGTCTGTCCGATAAGCTGCAAAAGGCGTTCTCTGGATTCAGGTCCAAGGGGCACCTGACCGAGGATGACATCAACGAAGGTATCCGCGAGATACGCATGGCGCTGCTCGAGGCAGACGTCAATTACAAGGTCGTCAAGAACTTCACGCGCCGCGTCAAGGAGCGCTGCCTGACCGCCGAGGTCATGGACTCGCTCACACCGGGCCAAAACGTCATCAAGATCGTACTCGACGAGCTTACCGAGCTGCTTGGTGGTACGACCGCCGAGCTCACCTTTGGCAGCCGCATCCCCGGCGTGGTTATGCTCGTCGGTCTGCAAGGTTCGGGTAAGACGACCGCTGCGGCCAAGCTTGCCTATCGTCTGATGAAGCAGGGGCACAATCCCCTGCTCGTGGCATGCGATGTGTATCGTCCCGCCGCCGCCGATCAGCTGCAGGCACTCGGTGACGAAATGGGCGTGCGTGTCTATCGCGGCGATGGCAAGGATCCTGTCAAGATTGCCACGGAAGGCGTGCGCGACGCTGTCGATAACCTGCGTGACGTGGTAATTGTCGATACGGCCGGCCGCTTGCATGTGGACGATGAGATGATGGACGAGGCCGTTGCCATACGCGATGCGGTCGAACCTGATCAAATCCTTATGGTCGTCGATGCCATGACCGGTCAGGATGTTGTCAACGTCGCCGCGGCGTTTGCCGAGAAGGTCGACTTCGACGGTGTCATCATGTCGAAGATGGATGGCGATGCTCGTGGTGGTGGCGCGCTCTCCATCCTCGAGGTCACGGGCAAGCCCATCGAGTTCATTTCCGCAGGCGAGCGCCCCGACTCCCTCGAGATCTTCCACCCCGATCGTATGGCCAAGCGCATCCTCGGCATGGGTGATGTCGTCTCGGTCATCGAGCGCGCCATCGAGATCCAGGACCGCGAGATGGAGGCCGCCGAGGCCGAGCGCCTCGCCCGCGCCGATTTCGACTTCAATGACTTCCTCCAAGTCATCGGCCAGACGCGCAAGATGGGCGGTCTCGGAAAACTCGTGAGCGCGCTTCCCGGTGGCGACAAGGCGCTCAACGCTGGACAGGTCGACGAGCACGAGCTCGATCGCACCGAGGCGATCATCAACTCGATGACAAAGGAGGAGCGGGCCAAGCCGACGCTGCTCAACGGCTCGCGCCGCAAGCGCATCGCCGATGGTTGCGGCATGTCGATCCAGCAGGTCAATCAGCTCATCAAGCGCTATAACGAGACGCGCAAGCAGGTCAAGAAGATGATGACCGCCATGAACCAGGGTGGCAAGAAGGGCAAGCGCGGCAGGAAGCGTATGGGCATCCCCGGCCTGGGTGACATTGACCTGAGCCAACTCAAGAACATGATGTAGACGAGAGAATTGCGTGGAAGGCGAATAATGCCAATGGAGATGTGGGACATCTACGACGAGCATATGAACAAGACCGGCAAGACCATGGAGCGCGACAACTGGAGCATGCAGCCCGGCGAATACCACGTATCCGTGCTGGGCGTTGTGCAGAGGCCTGACAAAAAGTACCTCATCACGCAGCGCAAGATGGACAAGCCATGGGGTGCCGGCTGGTGGGAGTTCCCCGGTGGCGCCGTGCGTGCGGGCGAGGAGCCCGAAGCGGCGGTGCGTCGCGAGGTCGCCGAGGAGACGGGACTGGACGTCTCTGACGTTGCGGCGGAGAAGGTGCTCACCTACAAGCGCGAGGATCCGAACGACGACAACAACTACTTCATGGTCGTCTACAAGTTCGAACTCGATGCCGACGAGTCCATGGTCGCGGTCCAGGAAGAGGAAGTCGAGGACTTCGCGTTTGCCGATGTGGCCAAAATCAAGTCCTTGGCAGACGAGGGCATTTTTCTCCATTACAGCAGCGTTAGCTCCATTTTCGAATAGGACGATTACATCATGCAGAAAACCGATACGGTCTTAATGGCACACGGCAGTGGCGGAACGATGATGCGCGATATCATCGAGCAGCTGTTCTTCGAGGCATATGCAGGCGACACGCTGCGGCGCGGCGATGACGCGGCTACGCTCGACATCGCGGGCGGGCGCGTTGCGTTCTCGACTGACACCTTCGTGGTGACGCCGCACTTCTTTCCCGGTGGCGATATCGGACATCTGGCCGTATGCGGTACGGTAAACGACGTGGCGACTAGCGGAGCCACGCCACGCTACCTTTCCTGCGGCTTCGTGCTCGAGGAGGGCTATCCGCTCGATGACTTGCGACGTGTGTGCGCGTCGATGGCGGCGACGGCCAAGGAAGCTGGTGTCGAGATCGTGACGGGGGATACCAAGGTCGTGAACCGTGGCCATGGCGATGGCATCTACATCAATACGGCCGGCATCGGCGAGCTACGCGATGGGGTTGACCTCTCCGCATCGCACATCAAGCCGGGCGACAAGGTCCTCGTCAGCGGCAGCATCGGCGACCACGGCATCGCAATCATCTCGACGCGCGAGGAGCTCAGCTTCTCGACGCAGATCGAGTCGGATGCCGCCCCGCTCAACCACATGATCGCTGCGGTGCTCGACGCATGTCCGGCAGGGAGCGTTCGCGCGTTTCGAGACCCCACGCGTGGCGGTCTCGCCTCCACGCTCAACGAGTTTGCGAGCACGGCGCATGTCGACATTCGCGTCGATGAGGATGAGGTACCCGTGCATGATCAGGTACGTGGCGCCTGCGAGATGCTTGGCTACGACGTCTTCCAGGTTGCCAACGAGGGCAAGATGGTCTGCGTGTGCGCACCCGAGGCGGCCGATGCCGCGCTTGCGGCCATGCGTGCGGATAAGTATGGCGCCGAGGCGGCGATTATCGGCGAGGTACTCGAGGGCGACGGCCGCGTATATCTGCGCACGTCCTTTGGCAGCGAGCGCATCCTTGACATGCTCGTTGGCGAGCAACTCCCTCGCATCTGCTAGCCCCCTGTCATTTCGAGCGTCTCCCTCTGTCATTTCGAGCGGAGCTGCCGAAGGCAGCGGAGTCGAGAAATCTCCCCGCGAGATCTCTCCACTCCGGCGCCTCCGGTCGAGATGACAATTCAGGGCACCACCATGCGGCGCCTCCGGTCGAGATGACATCACAGAGAAAGCGTCGCGCTTCGCTCTCACGTGCTCTTCACATCTCCATGCGATAATACGTTGCCAAGAACAATGACAACTCATGACGGTGAGGAGCAAGCCATGAGCACTGAAGAAACCGCGCAAACCTACGTTCCGTTCGACCTCATGCACGACTTCATGGTCGATGTCTTCGAGGCATACGGTGTTCCCCGCGAAGACGCCGAGATATGCACCGACGTTCTCATCGAATCCGACCGCCGTGGTATCGCAAGTCACGGCATCAATCGCTTCAAACCCATATACCTCGATCGCATCAAGAACGGCACGCTGCTGCCCAAGACTAACATCGAGATCCTGAAGGAGACGCCCACCACGCTCGTCATGGACGCGCATGACGGCATGGGCATGGTGGCGAGCTACGAGATGATGAAGCGCCTGATCGAGAAGGCCAAGACGCTCGGCATGGCAGGTGGTGCGATCCGCAACTCCACGCACTACGGCATCGCGGGGTACTGGGCGACGATGGCAAGTGACGAGGGGCTCATCGGCATCACCGGTACCAACGCCCGTCCCTCCATCGCCCCGACCTTTGGCGTCGAGAACATGCTCGGTACCAATCCGCTGACTTTCGCCCTGCCCACCGACGAGGACTTCCCCTTCTGCCTTGACTGCGCCACGTCCATCTCGCAACGCGGCAAGATCGAGCGCTACGCCCGCGAGGGCAGTCCCACGCCGGCCGGCATGGTCATCGGTCGCGACGGCAGTGCCATGACGGATAGCGACGAGATCCTCAAGGCTCTCGTCGAAGGCAACGCGGCATTGGCCCCGCTTGGCGGCATCGGCGAGGATCTCGGCGGTTACAAGGGCTACGGTTATGCCACCGTGGTCGAGATTCTCTCGGCGGCGCTCGCCGGCGGCGAGTTCATGAAGGCGCTTACGGGTGTCTCTTCCGACGGCAATCCGCAGATGTACGGTCTCGGGCACTTCTTCTTCGTGGTCGACCCCGATGCGTTTATGGGACAAGACACCTTTAGGAAGATCGCGGGCGATATCTCGCGCGAGCTACGCGCGTCCGAGAAAGCTCCCGGCGAAGAGCGCATCTACACGGCAGGCGAGAAGGAGCACCTGGCCTGGCTCGACCGCAAGGACAAGGGCATCCCGGTCAATGCTGCCGTCGAGCAGGAGATGACGCAGATTCGCGACGAACTCGGCTTGGATTACCGCTTCCCCTTCGAGGGCTAACAACATCTCGTCTCATACGCAGGCAAGCTGCGAAGCGAAGTAGCCTGCCTGCGCATGTGACTACAATGAAAAGGGCTCGGAGCATACACTCCGAGCCCTTGCGTTTCATGGTGGACCGGCAGGGGTTCGAACCCTGGACCTTGGGATTAAGAGTCCCCTGCTCTGCCAGCTGAGCTACCGGTCCGTCACAGCGAAAAAGGATTATACACGAAATCGCCGTACGCCCAAGCAGGAAAATGGGGTGGGTAAAGGGATTCGAACCCTCGACCTCCAGAGCCACAATCTGGCGCGCTAACCAACTGCGCTATACCCACCGTGAGCTTCCTGCGTCGATGCGCAAGGCGAGAGTATAGCGGATTTTCCCAGCGCCTACAAACGCTAATAGGAGTAAGATGGAAAACTTGTGAGAGGGGAGGGGTAACTGGCGTTACCCAAGGTTCCTGAAGGAGGACACATGGAATTATTTGGCGACGTGGTCTTTCTGTCGCGCCTTCAGTTCGCGCTGACCGTCATATTCCACTTCCTGTTCGTGCCGCTGTCCATTGGATTGGGTCTGTTCGTTGCACTTACCCAGACGCGTGCCTACAAGACGCGTGATCCCAAGGACGAGGCGGATGCCCGCTTCTGGGTCAAGATCTTTACGCTCACCTTCACGGTTGGCGTTGCGACGGGCATCACGATGGAGTTTAGCTTCGGTACCAACTGGGCTAACTACTCCCGCTTCGTGGGTGACATCTTTGGCTCGCCGCTCGCGGCTGAGGCCTTGCTCGCGTTCTTCCTCGAGTCGTGCTTCCTCGGCGTGCTCCTCTTTGGGCGTAAGCGCGTATCTCCCAAGTTTTACGTGGTCTCCGCCTGGCTTGTGTGGGTAGGTTCCATGCTCTCGGCCCTGTGGATTCTCATCGCGAACTCCTGGATGCAGACCCCGGCCGGCTTCGAGGTTGTCGAGACGGCTCATGGCAAGAAGGCCATCATTACCGACTTTTTTGCCGCGGCCTTCAACCCGCAGACCATTCCAACCTATCTGCACACGATTCTCGCGCTGCTTATCTTCGGCGCCTTCATCGCCATGGCGATTGCCGCGTACTACCACATCAAAGGTCGCAATCCTGAGTTCGTCACGAAGATGATGCGTTGGGGTGCCATCGTCACGCTTGTGTGCATGGTGCTCATGATGCCTGTCGCGCACATGCAGGCTCAGGTCGTCGCCGACGAGCAGCCTACCAAGCTCGCCGCGATGGAAGGTCAGTACGAGACCGAGCCTGTTCCCATGTACTTGTTTGGCATCGTCGATACCGAGAACGGCACGGTCATTGGCCCTTCGATTCCGGGCCTGACCTCATTCCTCGCCGCAGGTGACTTCAATGCCGAGTATCCTGGCCTCAATGACATAGAGGCCGCCGATCCTGGCAGCACTCCCACGGCAACCGAGGTACAGATTACCTTCCAGTCCTATCACATCATGATCGTCATGATGGGCGTCATTGCGTTGGCTGTCCTGCTTGCCCTTGTCATGGCCTTTGGCAAGAAGCTCAAGACTAAACGCTGGCCCTATGTCTTGATGCTCTTTCTCTGGATCGCGCCATTCCTCGCCATTCAGTTTGGCTGGGCAACGGCCGAGGTTGGCAGGCAGCCGTGGATCGTCACGGGCGAACTCAAGACGCTTGATGCCATCAGTCCGTCAGTGCCAGCCGATCAGCTTCTTCTCACCATTGGCCTCTTTATCATCATCTATCTGGTGATTTTCATCGCATGGGCGCGCATCTTCTCCAAGATCGTCAAGAGCGGTCCCGAAAAGTGCTTGCCCGAGGCCAAAGATGCACCCGTCGTCGATGCGCAGGAAGGTGATGTGGCATGACGCTCCCCATTCTCTGGTTCATCATCATCGCAGTGCTGATCTGCGCATATTACGTTCTCGATGGCTTCGACCTTGGCGCAGGTGTGCTCTCGCCGTTCATCGCCAAGACTCCGGGCGAGAAACGCGCTCTCATGACCTCCATCGGTCCCGTTTGGGATGGCAACGAGGTTTGGCTGCTTACCGCAGGTGGCGCACTCTTTGCTGCATTCGCTCCTGCGTATGCGACCGTGTTTTCCGGCTTCTACCTGGCCATCATGCTCGTGCTCTTTGGCCTTATCATCCGCGCGGTGAGCCTCGAGTTCCGCGCGCATGATCCCAAGTGGCAGAAGCTTTGGGATGCGCTCTTCTTTGTGGGATCGCTCGTTCCCGCGCTGCTCTTCGGTGTCGCGCTGGGCAATTGCCTGCAGGGCGTCCCGCTTGATGCTGCCGGTAACTACATCGGCTCCTTCTTCGGCCTGCTCACGCCGTTCCCGCTCGTCTGCGGTCTGCTCGGTTTGGCGACGATCGTCACGCAGGGCGCCTGCTGGCTTGCGGCAAAGATCGAGACGGGCACGGAGCTGCATAAGCGTGCCGTCACGGCGCGCGTTGCCGGCCAGATTGTCACGGCCATTCTCGTCGTGGCCGTCTCCGTCATGTTCTTCACCTTTATCGGCTTTCCTCAGGGCGAAGGTCCCGCCTTCCCGTTCCTCGTGTTCGTTGCTTGCATACTGGTCGCTGCTATTGTCGTTGGCTTCCTGGCGGCTGGTCGTGGCAAGAACTGGCTTGCCTTTGGTGCGAACTCGGCTGTCTGCGTGGCGCTCGTCTTCGCTCTCGTGCTCGCCATGTTCCCCAATCTCGTCGTCTCCACGGGCCCCGGTCCATCCATTGACCTGTTCACCGCAGCTGCGAGCACTTATGGACTTACGGTGATGACCATCATCGCCTGCATTGGCGTTCCGCTGGTCGCCATATATCATGTCATTATTTACCGTACCTTCCGCGGCACCATCAAGGTGGAGGAAGGCTAGAAGAAAGTATTTGCATGATCGAGCTCAAGCACCTGCGCAAGTCCTACAGGGTCGGCGATTTCGAGCAAAAGGCGCTCGATGATGTCTCGATATCGTTCCGAGACAACGAGTTTGTCGCCGTCCTCGGGCCGTCGGGTTCTGGCAAGACCACCCTGCTCAACATACTGGGTGGTCTTGATCATGCCGATACCGGCGAGCTCATCATCAACGGTACGTCCACCAAGGACTACTCAAGCGCCGATTGGGATACCTACCGCAACCATCACATCGGCTTCATTTTCCAGAGCTACAACCTCATTCCGCATCAGACGGTGCTTTCGAATGTCGAGCTCGCGCTTACGCTCACGGGCGTGTCGCGCGAGGAGCGCCGAGCACGGGCCATGGCCGAGCTCGAGCGTGTCGGCTTGGCGGAACATGCCAACAAAAAGCCCAGCCAGCTTTCCGGTGGCCAGATGCAACGCGTCGCCATCGCCCGAGCCCTGGTGAACGACCCCGACATCGTGTTGGCAGACGAGCCCACGGGCGCACTCGATACCGAGACGGGCATCCAGGTCATGGACCTGCTGTCAGAGATCGCGAGTGACCGCCTCGTCATCATGGTCACGCATAACCCCGAGCTGGCCTACGATTATGCGAATCGCATTGTCAAGCTGCACGACGGACGCATTTCCGATGATAGCAACCCCTTCGAGCCGAGCAAGGCAGACGAACAAACTGCCAAGCTTGCCGCAAGCCAGCGCAACAAGGTGACTGATGGCCATAAGAAGCATGCGTCCATGTCGTTTCTCACGGCGCTCGCGCTTTCCTTCAACAACCTGATGACCAAGAAAGGCCGCACCTTTCTCACGGCGTTTGCGGGTTCCATCGGCATCATCGGCATTGCGGCCATCCTTGCGCTTTCCAATGGCGTCAACAACTACATCGCCAAGGTGGAGGAGGATACGCTGTCGTCCACGCCGCTCACTATCACGCAATCGAGTTTTGACGTGACTTCCATCATGATGCAGGCGGGTGACTACGTGCATGGCGATGGTGAAGCCGACGTCGCCGAGGGAGTCATTCCGGAGTCCACCATCATGGCCGACGTCTTGACGGACGTGAAGACGAACGACCTCAAGTCCCTGCGCTCCTTCTTCGAAGCGGACGGTGGGGATGTGAACCGCTACGTGAACGCCATCGTCTACGGCTACGGCATCACTCCCCAAATCTACAAGTCCGACACCTCCGCTGGTATCAAGCAGCTCAATCCCGGCGCTCTGTCCTCGATTATGTCCAATGACATCAATTCCGCCGGCATGTTCTCGACCATGATGGGCTCCGCGAGCTCGTTCCAGGAGATGCTCGACGATCAGAAGCTTCTCGAGGAGCAATACGACATCGTCGCCGGTGCGTGGCCCGCAAACTACGATGAGTGCGTGCTGGTGCTCAACAAGAACGGCGGCATCAGCGATTACACGCTCTACTCGCTGGGTATCCTCGATCCTGACGAGCTCAACGACCTCCTCATGGATGCCCTTGCCTCCGAGGAGCTCGATGTTCCCGACACTAACGTCGAGTTCACGCAGGAAGAGGCGCTGGCACTCACGTTCAAGGTCGTGAACGAGTGCGACATGTACACCAGGGCATCCTCTGGCTCGACGTGGGTCGACCGAAGTGACGACGATGGCTACATGAAGGCGCAAATCGCCGATGGCCTCGACCTCAAGGTCGTGGGAATCATAAAGCCAAGCGCGACTGCATCGTCGACGTCCATGGACGAGGGCATCGGGTATCGCCATGAGCTCGTTCTGCATCTCATCGAGCAGGCGGCCTCATCGCCCGTGGTCGAGGCTCAGATGGCCGAGCCCGATGTCGATATCTTCACGGGTAAGACCTTCGAGTCGCTCAAGGACGACGCGGAGTCATCCTTCGACATGGGCTCGCTGTTCAGCATCGACCAGAACATGATGGCACGCGCCTTCAACGTTGACAGCGCAGCCATCGAAGCGGCGATGGCAAGCGCGATGAGCGGCGCGGCCGCAAGCCTCGACACGAGCAATATGTTCGCGGATATCCCCGCACCGGATTTCAGCGACCTTGACATCGACGCCTCGGCGGGCATGCCCTCCGCAAGCCAGGTGGCGGCTCTCGAGCAGAGCCTGGGTCAAATGAGCAGCGGAGTCGTCATGGGCTTCATGCAGTACGTGAGCAGCAATCCTGGCAGCATGGCGGATTTGCCTGGGGCATGGAGTGCCTATCAGCAATCTGATGCCTACAGGACCATCATCAATCAGACGGCAACGGGCATCGTATCGGGCATGTCCGGCTCCAGCGAGCAACTCCAGAAGGTCTTTACCGATGCCATCCAGAAGAAGATGAACGAGTATATGACCGGGCAGCTCGTGCCGTACCTGCAGACGAAGATGGGAACCATGTTGCAGAGCTACACTACGAGCCTGGCAAGCTCCATGGCCAGCGCTCTCTCGAGCGCCATGGGCTCGGCAGTCTCGGTCGACCCGAGCATGTTCGCGCGCTCCATCACCGTCAACATGGACCAGGACGAACTCACTTCCATGTTCATGAACCTCGCGCGTAGCAATGACCTGAGCTACGAGAACAACCTGCAGACCCTGGGCTATGCCGACATCGCAGACCCGATCACCATAAGCATCTACGCCAAGAGTTTCGATGACAAGCAGGTCGTCGAGGACATCATCGACCAGTACAACACGGATATGGAGGCTTCGGGCGAGGAGAACAAGACCATTTCCTACTCCGATATCATGGGCGCGCTCATGAGCTCGGTCACCAACATCATCGATATGATCTCCATGGTGCTCATCGCCTTCGTCTCCATCTCGCTCGTCGTGAGCTCCATCATGATTGGCATCATCACCTACATCAGCGTCCTCGAGCGCAAGAAGGAGATTGGCATCCTGCGCGCCATGGGCGCGAGCAAGGGCAACGTCGCCAACATCTTCAACGCCGAGACGGTCATCGAGGGCCTCATGTCCGGCGTCTTCGCCGTCCTCCTCGTGACGCTGGTATCGCTGCCCGTGAATGCCATCGTGCTCGCAATGATGAACATCTCGGGTATCCTTGCGCTGCCCATCACTGCCGCACTCATCCTCATCCTCATCAGCGTCTTCTTGACCTTCATCGCCGGCCTCGTGCCCGCCATGAATGCCGCCCGCCGCGATCCCGTCGAGGCGTTGCGCAGCGAATAGCGTCCAGGGCCTGTCCCGGCATGCGGGGCGGGCCCGTGCGCGAGCTGCGTTTGGAATGACGCATACGGTATGTCAACCGCCATTAGCCACAGAAGAGGACTTGCGTACGTTCTGATATCCGCCGTGTGCTTCTCGCTCGCTGGCGTGCTCATCAAGGTCATTCCGTGGAATCCCATCAGCATCAATGGCGCCCGCTGCATCTTCGCGATCATCCCGATGTATCTCTACCTGCGTGCGACGGGCAGGCGTTTCCACGTCAACAAGCAGATCATCGGCGGTGCCGTGCTCGACTTCGCCATGCTCGAGACCTTCGTCATCGCCAACAAGCTCACGACGGCCGCAAACGCGATCGTCTTGCAGTTTACCGAACCCATCTGGGTCATCTTGCTGGCTTGGATCATCTTTCGCTCGCGGCCGCGCCGGAGCGCCGTTGTGGCGAGTTTCGTCGTAATCGCCGGTATTGCCTGCTTCTTCTATGACAGTCTTAATGCTGGCGGTATGTTGGGAAACATTCTTGCGATTGTCTCCGGCGTTGCCTATGCGGGCGTGTTCCTTCTCAAGGAGTCACCCGAGTGCGATTTCGAGTGCGCGGCGATACTAGGCTTTGCGGCGTGCTTTGTCGCCGGCATCCCCTTCTATCCGCAAGAGACGCTCTTCACGCCCGAGATCTTGGTGACAATCGTCGTGCTCGGTGTCGTCCAGCTCGGCTTCGCATACTTTTTCCTCTCCAAGGGCCTTGATGTGGTTTCTCCCGTGACGGCTTCGCTCACCTCGACTATCGAACCGTTGCTCAATCCGATTCTGGTCGCAATCGTGGTGGGGGAGACCATAGGCCCCATCTCCATTTTTGGTGCGGTGTTGGTGGTTGGCGCGGCAACTGCCTATAACGTCTATGCGGCGCGCACTGGGTAGTGTCTGCTCGAAACTGCTAGAAGAGCATGAAGATCTGCGCGAGTGCCCAGCCGATGAATCCGCAGCAGGGGAAGGTGAGCAGCCATGCCGCGACCATGCTCTTGGCAACGTCCCACTTGACGCGCTTGGGGTTCTTCGAGGCACCGACGCCCATGATGGCCGCCGTACTGCAATGCGAGGTCGAGACCGGCATGCCGGTGATGGATGCAATGAAGAGCGTGATGACCGTCGTCGCCGATGCCGCCACGCCCTGGTACTTCTCGAGCTTGACCATGTCCATTGCGACCGACTTGATGATGCGCTTACCGCCGACGAGCGTACCGAGCGATATGGCAAGCGAGCACAAGATCATGAGCCACAACGGAAACTCCGTCGCACCGCTCGTCTGCATGTCGAATGCGAGTGCGATACCCAAAAGACCGATTGACATGAACTTCTGGCCATCTTGTGCACCGTGCAAGAACGAGAGCGCGCATGCGCAAATGTCCTGAAGGACCACGCAGACCTTGTTGGCCTTGCCGCGGTTTGCGTGGGCGAAGAAGAACTCGATGATCCTGGTATTGACCCAGCCCAACGCAAACCCTGCGATGAGCGAGAAGAGCATGCCGTAGATGACGAGCATCCATTCGCTGACGACGACGCCGGCCAGCCCGTTCATGGCGATGGCGCCACCGGTGACACCGGCGATAAGCGAATGGGACTTTGACGCGGGAATGCCCCGATACCAGCAGAAAAAGCCCCAACCTATGGATCCTATCATCGCGGCTATAAGGGCCATAAGTGCTTGGTGCGTGTTACCCGAGAAGTTGACCATGTTAAACATGGTATGGGCTACGGCCGTGGAGATATATGTCATGCCCACGAGGCCGACAAAGTTGAAGATGGCCGCCAGAATCAGGGCCGTGCCCGGCTTGAGGCAGCGCGTCGAAACGGCTGAAGCGATGGCATTGGGAGCATCGGTCGCACCCGAGATAACAGTGACGCCGATAACGAGGACGAGAATGACGATAAGCGCGGGATGAGCGCCCGCTTGCGCAATGAACACCGGAAGCGTCAGGTCCATCTACTCGTCCATTCTGTCGGGAAGGGGCACCGAAATGTGCCCAAGGTATTCTACCGTAGATTCGCCTGACGAGAATCGGTATTCCGGGGCGAATGTGGCGACCTGGGCCTGACCGAGTCCTTCTCTGCCTCTGTCATTTCGAGCGGAGGCGCGAAGCGTCCCCCTCTGTCATTTCGAGCGAAGCTGCCGCCAGGCAGCGGAGTCGAGAAATCTCCCCTCTACGAAAGCCAGTCCAATCTTATCCTTTGTATTACCCTTTGAATAACCCGTGAAAAGTACCCCATTCGGATGATTTCTATTATGCTTCTCCTTGATAACTTAAGTTAGTTACCATGCGTGCTCCTGAGCCTTGGGGGAAGGGGTAATCGATGGACCAGATTATTCATGCAAGACTCATAGAGCCTATGCTACCTTCGAATCTCGTGATGAATCGCCCTTTGATTGAAGAGCTAAGACGCGCAGTCTGCGATCAGCGCATTACCTTTCTTCACGCTCCAAGCGGATATGGAAAGACCGTAGCCATGTGCGAATTGAGCGAGATACTGAGGCAGGAGGGACACAGTGCAAGTTGGCTGAGCATCGATCCGGCCTTGTCAGACCCGACGCAATTCTGGGCTCACGTTCATGCTTCGTTTGGAGAGAGCGCGTTTTGTCCCGGAGCAGAGCATAACGAACTTGCCGGTGACGGAGAGTCGCTGGCGGATATCCTGTTTCAGCATCGCGGAGAAGTCAAAGACGAGCGCTTTGTTTTCTTCGATGCCTTTAACCGAATAAGCTCGCTTTCTCTCATCGACGATTTCCTGCGTTTCTGTTTCGAGGCTCCTCCCGAATATCATTTTGTTGTAGGCACGCGGGAGTTTCTCGAGAGCTTTAAAACGGCAGCCTTCAAATATGGCGAACACGTATTCGAGGCCAGGGATCTCACCATCACGCAAGCCGAGGCTGAAGAACTGGTTCGGGATTCGTGTGGGAGCGCCTTTTCCGATGAGCTCATCGTCGAAGCGTATCGTGATACCGAAGGTTGGATTCAGGGCATCAAACTGCGTGCCCAGGCAATCGCGCGAAACGAGACAATGGGAATCAAAGGGGTGATAAACGGGAAAAACAACCTAGTGCGTGACTACTTTACATGCAACATTCTTTCCGATCTGCCTCCAGACGACGTTGATTTCCTCATTCGGGTGTCCTTGTTCGAGAAAATCAATCGCTCCCTCCTCGCGTTTGTCTTCGGTTCAGCCGTGGCAATCGAGAGATTCGATAGACTGCTGGCAGCCAACGTATTCATCATGAACTGCGATTACGAAAACGAGTGGTATCGGCTTCATCCCATGTTCCTGGACATGCTCCGATATGAGCTGAAGCGTTTCAACATGAGTGAGTTACGAGGCCTTTGCCTCAATGCGGCGGAATGGTTTCATGACAATGGTTATCCCGATGAGGCTGTAAAGTACCTCAGCATGTCGGGAGATTTGGACTATATAGAGGGGCTCGTGGAGGCGACAAGCGGGCTCGTGCGTCCGGATATGTCCATGGACTCCTTTGCGTGGATGTGTCGGGCCCCTGCCGCATCTGTCCCCACTTCACCGTTTCTTTGTCTGATGGCCGTCTGGTCTTGCGTGACCTACGCGCGTCTTGAGGACGCGGACTTGTGGATGGGGGTCTTCGAGAAGCTCATCGAAAGCGGAGTCGTGACGCAGGAGACCTCACCCGAAATGGCCGCTTTCGCCATGAAATGCCTTTCCATGAAATATCTGGCGATGGAGGGTGACGGTGAGGGGGCGTTGCTTCTTTGCGAGGAGCTGCAAGATGGAAGCTGGCCCATAACTCCGTCGTTGCTCAGCATGATCAATCAGTCTCAGGGAGAGGCCTATTCGTATATCGGAGACTATGTTCAGGCGATGGACTACTATCTAAAGGCGCAGGCGAGTGCGAGCGTCGATCAGACCATCCATCAGCTTGTCTTCAACGAATACACCAATGCAGTCAATCTCTATTATTGCGGAGAGCATGGCAAGGCGGAGCGCTGCTGCGAGAGCCTTCTCAAGAAATGTCCGCCGGATTTCGCAATATACGGAGCGGCCTGTGCGCTTCTCGCGCGTATCCTCATAGAGCGAGATGACGTGAACCGGGTACCGGAATTGCTTCGCATATCCGAAGACGGCCTCTCTTGCTATCGTCACATTGATCTGTATCTCGACATAATGACGAGCCACGCCTCCTGGCATTTGACATCAGGCAGTTCCTCCACGGCTTTCGAGGTAATTACCGAGGCAATATTGCAAGGGGAGAAGTATCGAAACGTTCCTCGTGCGGCTCTGCTCTCGGCTTACTTTCTCCAGGCGCAGATTGCCCTGCACCGGGGCGATCTTAACGAGCTGCAACTCATAGAAAACAAGTTCGCGCTCCATCTAAGAGAGAGCGACATCTTTGGCACCTTGCTGTTCGACGCTATTCGCGCATTTGCCTTAAGGCTGCAAGGGGGTGACGCTGAAGTAGTCGAGCTACTCGATGCCATGATAGGTCGGGCGCTTGAGCGAGATTTCAATCGCATGGTCGTTATCGCGCTTGTTGAGAGGACCTTGATTCTCAATGATATGGGTGAGAGCGCCTTGGCCATCACCTCCCTCAACGAACTTCTCCGGATTGCCCGCTTGCATGGTTACATGCGCACCGTATTGAACGGCGGAGCCCCCATGAAGCAGCTGCTCCGTGAGTATTCGACGACACGTAAGCTAGGTGGCGTTCTGCGAACCTATGTCAAAGACGTGCTGCTGCACTTCGAGGCGGAGAGTTCCGACAAGAGGGAGACTGCAGACGAGAGCACGGCATTTTTGGAGAGCGAATACATGCTCACCGCTCGCGAGATTGAGGTCCTGCGCCTGCTCAACATGGGGCTTTCGCGCAACGAGATTGCCGAAACGCTTTCCATCAGCATCAACACGGCAAAGAAGCACCTTTCCAACATATATGCCAAGATGGGAGTCCGCAACAAGACAGAGGCGCTCGAAGGGCTGACCCATGGCATTAGTCAGCGGGAAGCTGATTAGTTCGACTTGTAGGATGGCTAGGCTTTCCAGCGAGAGGTAATGGTTTTCCTTACCCTTTTGGCGCGATTGGGCCCTGATGAGCACCCCGGAAGGTACCCACGCTCTTATCCCGTTGATTGGTACGTTTAGGGCGTTCTTGTTTCATTTTGCCCTCGATATCCTCGTCAACGTAAACGCGTCGAAAGGAATGGACAAGTTCGTCTCGACGCATGTTTCGGAACGTGAGACATCCCACGGAGAGGGGAGGAAGCGTCAGGTGCCGTCAATCGTCCATGGGGACTACTCCGCTTTCATGTGTGCTACGTGATGATAGAGGCAGCTGACTAGGGATGCTCATCTTGAGTCCATCTATTTCAATTCAAATTGGAGGGCAAAATGAGGGAAAAACTACCTTTTAAGGTGGGGATAACTGCGATTTCGATACTCATTGTAATCGTGACGTACCTTCTCCCAACTCCGGAAGGGCTTGTTTTCGAAGGCAAGATGCTGCTCGGCATTCTGGTAGCCTGTGTCATCATGTGGATTTGCGAGCCTATCCCCATTGTCGTAACGGCATGGGCATTTGCCGCGGCTGTTCCCCTGATGGGTATTCTGGCTTCGGGAGAGACGTGGGCAAGCGGTGTAAGCGTTGCCATGATTGTCTGCTTGCCGTGCTTCGCATTTGCACTATTCGTGCAATACTCAAGCATTTCGTTACGCATCATCGCCTTCATCTTGAAGTGGGCAAAGCATGATTCCAAGAAGGTGCTCGCGGGCCTGATGCTCGCGACGGCACTTCTTTCGTTGATTATCGATGACCTCGTTCTCGTCATCGTCATGCTTCCGTTTGCGTACAGAATTCTGGATGAGAATAAGACCCCGTGGGGCAACAAGTCCAATTTGGCCAAGGCCCTCGTGCTCGGCATCGCGTTTGCATCCTACATTGGTGGCTGGATTACCCCCGTGGGTAGCGTTGTGAATATTCTTGCCATGGGCTTTGCCGAGCAGGCGTTCGGCATCACCGTGACGTTTGCAAACTGGATGGTGCTTGGCATCATCATGAACATCGTTCTTCTACCCATCGCCTGGTTCACTATCGTCAAGATCTTCAAGCCCGAGCCCATCAGCGACGAGGCCATCGAGCGCATCCAGAAGGAGCGCTCCGAGATCTCCGGTTTTGGCAAGGACGAAATCTGGGGCATGCTCGTTATCGTCGTCACCTTGGCCCTGTGGATTGCCGGTTCGTGGTTCCCGCAGCTCGACATGACGGTCATCGGCCTGTTTGCCCTGTTCCTCATGTTCCTGCCGCCGTTCAAGTGCGTCTCGTTCAAGAAGTGGTGCGAAGAGAGCCCCTGGTCGGTTGTCATGCTCAACTGGGCCGTCGGTTGCTTTGTTGCTGGCTTCATCGCGACGGGCGCTATGGTCTGGCTCGTCAATACGGCGTTTGCGCCCCTTATGGGTCTGCCTGTGGTCATCGTCATGATTCTCGTCGCGGTTTTTGCCTGCGTCGTCCACAACATCCTTCCCGCCGGCGCTGCTGTTGCCGGCCTCATCACGATTCCCGTCTGCGGCCTAGTTATCAGCTTGGGCGGCAATGTCACCGCGGCGATTTTCATGTGCGCCGTGTTCTCATCCGCGGCGTTCCTCCTGCCACTTGATCTATGCGTGTATGTCGCTTATTCGAACGAGCGCAAGTACTTCTCGCCATTCGACGAGCTCAAGGTTGGCTGGATTCCCAGCGTTGCGGCCATTCTGATGGTCTCCATCGTGCTGCCGCTCATCTGCACTGCCATGGGCTTGGCATAAGACGGGAAGTCGGATTCCGTCATTTATCGTAATCGCTGCGAGGCAGCGAAAGGGTCCCGGCCCCGAACATGTTCCGAACTGGTCATGCGAGGGGTCGGATCAATTTAGGGAAAAGAGCACAACATGATTACCGACGAATACCTGAGCGCCGTTGACCTTGCCTCGGATATCAGGGACAAGAAGCTCGCACCTTCGGAAGTGGTCGAGGAGACCATCAGGGCGATTGACGAACGTAACCCATCTATTAACGCTTTCGTCTACACCAACTATGACGAGGCGCGCGAGAAGGCCAAGGCCGAAGATGACAAACTTGCCCGTGGCGAGGCGAGTGGAGCTTTCTTTGGCGTTCCGACCGCCGCGAAGGACTTCATCCCCGGCATTCCGGGCTGGCCCGGCACGTTTGGCGGCATCAAGGCCCTCTCTCACATGATTGACGATCATTGGGGCAGCTACACGGGCGCCATGAACGACGAAGGTGCGATCATGATTGGCAAGACGAACTCGCCTTCTCTCGCATTCCGTGGTACCTGTGACAACAAGATGTTCGGTCCTACGAGCACACCCTTCAAGCCCGGATACAATTCCGGCGGATCATCGGGTGGTTCGGCAGCTGCCGTCGGAGACGGCATCCTGCTCATAGCCGAGGGCACCGATGGTGGTGGTTCCATCCGAATCCCGGCTGCCTGGTGTGGCTGCTATGGCTTCAAAGCGGGCAATGGCATCATTGGCGGCGCCCCGCGTCCGAACGCCTATGGCACCTGTCATCCGTACTGTTGGGATGGAACGATATCCCGCACGGTCAAGGACGCGGCCTATGCACTACAGGCGATGGCGGGCTACGATCCCTTCGATCCCAACAGCATCGACTTCGGCAATCGCGACTATATTGCCGCGCTCGATAAATCCATCAAAGGTATGCGCATCGGTTTCACGCCCGACTTCGGTATCTTTCCGGTCGAGCCCGAGATCGCACGCATGTGCGAGGCAGCCGCGAAGAGATTCGAGGACGCAGGCGCCATCGTCGAGCAAGCCACCTTCGATTTCAAACGTTCCGCCTTCGAACTTGCCGAGGCATGGGACCGCATGATCACCATTTCGGGTGGCCTGGGAACGATCGAGGAGTTCAAGGCCGGCGGTATCGACCTTCTGCGTGACCACGCAGATGATCTGCCCGATGAGCTCATCTACTGGGTCGAGGATGCCTACAAGCGTGGGTATGTCGACTTCCACGATGACGAGGTCATCCGTACTGAGGTCTTCGACCAAATCCAGGGGGCATTCCAGGACTACGACCTCCTCCTCTCGCCAACCCTCGCATGCCATCCGGTCAAGAACGATGCCAATCGCAATACCGTTGGCCCTTCGACAATTAACGGTGTGAAGACCGAGCCGCTCATCGGCTTTTGCCTTACGTTCTTCTGCAACTTCACCGGCAACCCGGCAGCTTCCATTCCAGCCGGCCTTTCCGAGGACGGCTTCCCAGTTGGCCTGCAGCTTATCGGCAACCGTTACGGCGAGCGCGACCTGCTCTCGGCTAGTGCGGCTTACGAGCGCGTTAACCCGTGGGCAGTGGATTACGAGGTTACGAAGAACCGCACACTTTAGAGAAAGACCAGACGCGCCCGCCCTTGCCGACGGGCGCGCTTTGTTTGAATGAAAGGACAAGCGATGTCTGAGAAGACTACAGACAAGTCAGTGATCAAGTGCATCGGATTCTGCGGGTTTGGAATGGGCGCGAACATCACTGAGGTCGATGTGAAGGACGGAAAGGTCGCTCGCATCAGACCGCTACACTATGATCAGCTCTACAAGCCCGAAGATCTGAACTACTGGAAGATCGAGAAGAACGGGCACGTGCTCGAGCCAGGTATGGCAAGTTGTCCGCCGCCGCTGGCAACAGCATACAAGATGCGTGCCTATTCCAAGAACCGCATCCCGTATCCACTGAAACGCATCGATTGGGATCCTAACGGCGAGCGCAATCCGCAGAACCGTGGCATCTCCAAGTACGAGCGCATCTCCTGGGACGATGCTTGTGACATCATCGCGGCCGAGATCAAGAGGATTCAGGATGAGTGCGGACCGTTCTCCATCTATGCGCAGTCAGACGGCCACGGCGAGACCAAGACCATTCACGCGGCGCATGGTTGCCAGACCAACTTGCTGGCGCTCACGGGTGGCTTTCTGAAGCAGGCTCGTCAGCCAGACTCCTGGGAGGGCTGGTATTGGGGCGCCAAACATGTCTGGGGCATGGATCCCGTCGGCATGCAGACCATCACCAACAACGTCATCAAGGATATCGCCGAGCATACCGACGCCGTCTTTGTCTGGGGTGGCGATCCCGAGACCACGCCGTGGGGCTGGGGCGGTCAGATGTCGAGCCTCATCTCGTATTGGTTCACCGACATCGGCGTCAAGCAGGTCTACGTGTGCCCTGACCTCAACTATGGTGCTGCGATTCATGCCGACAAGTGGATTCCGGTCCTGCCGAATACCGATGTCGCCTTACAGCTCGCCATCGCCCATGTGTGGCTGACTGAGGGCACGTACGAAAAGGACTACATCGTCACGCACTCCGTCGGCTTTGAGAAGTTCGAGGACTACGTCATGGGCCGCGGCGAGGACGGCATCGAGAAGACGCCGGCCTGGGCGGCCGAGAAGTGCGGTGTACCCGACTACCGCATCAAGGCGTTGGCTCGCTATTGGGCGAGCAGGAAGGTTTCCGTTGCCCACTGCAACGGCGGCGGCTACATCCGCGCGGCCTTCTCGCATGAGCCCGCACGCATGGAGATTTACCTGCTGGGCATGCGCGGCGTGGGCCAGCCGGGTGTCAACCAGTTCCAGATGATCGAGTGGCAGCTCATGGACATGCCTACGTGGAACCCCCTGCCCAGTTGCTCGGTGCTTCCGAGCGTCGAGGGTGCCTACCGTGGCGCGACTATGGACCTGTCCGAGCCGTTCATCCCCAAAACGCTCATCCCCAAAGCCATTACCGAAAAGAAGCTCGAGTGGCATGGTCATGTCATCGCCGGCATTGCCACCGTCGACCAGTTCATCCCGTTCGAGTGGGAGCCGGAAGAGGGCAAGGGCGTGCGCATGATCTGGTCGGACGCGCCATGCTGGTCGAATTGCTGGCAGGGCGGCAACGTCTTCCAGGAGGCCATGCGCGACCCCGAGCTCGACTTCATCTTGGTGCAGCACCCCTGGTTCGAGAACGACACCAAGTTCGCCGACATCATCCTGCCCACCAACACGCTGTTCGAGACCGAGGACTTCAACGTTGACGTGCGCAGTGGCCAGTGGAACGCCATCGCGTACGAGGGCCGGGCAATCGACCCCATCGGCGACACGCGCAGCGACTACGAAGCCGTGTGTTCCGTCGCAAAAGCACTCGAGAAGCTTGGCGGCAACTACGAGAACCTGTACGAGCGCTACACCCAAGGTCGCGATGTCATGGGTTGGATCGAGAAGGGTTTTCGCGAGTCCGGCATCGAGGACGGCGAGAATGCCGACTTCGAGCAATTCAAGAAGGATCGTTTCAAGCTGTTTCCGACGCGCGAGGACTGGGAGGATATGCCGCATGGCCTCATTGGGTTCTACGAGGATCCCGTGGCAAATCCGCTTTCCACGCCATCTGGTCTGATCGAGTACTATTCCGAGTCGCTTGCGCAGGTCTTCCCCGACGACACGGCGCGTGGCCCCATTGCACGCTGGATCGAGGAGCCGCTCGACGGGCACGACGATCGTCTTTCAAGCCCGCGTGCGAAGGACTATCCGTTCCTGCTCGTCACCAACCATCCGCGCTGGCGCGTGCATGCCAACCACGATGACATTCCCTGGTTCCACGAGCTTTCGACGGGCAAGGTCACGGGTCCTGATGGCTACCTGTACGAGCCGTTGTACGTGAATCCGGTCGATGCCGCCAAGCTCGGCCTCGAGGATGGCGATATCGCCGCTTTGTATAACGAGCGCGGCACGGTGCTCGGTGGCGTCATCATTTCCGAGCGCATCATGCCCGGCTGCGTTTCCCAGGATCACGGCGCACGCGAGGACGAGATCGAGACCGGTGTTGGCGGCCTTGACCGCGGTGGTGCGAACAACTTGATTTGCCCGTCTGCGACGACGTCCAAGAACTGCGCTGGTGAGGTGACCAACAGCTACCTCGTTGGCGTGAAGAAAGTCGATGTCATCGAGATGGCCAAGGAGCGTCCGGAGGAGTGGGGTCGTGCCTATGATCCCGAATTCGGTCAGATTCCCGACAGCTGGATTGTGGAGGGCTAGTAATGAAAGCATTTGTCATTGACGTTGCCAGATGCAACGGTTGCATGAACTGCCAGATTGCCTGCAAGGACGAGCATTGCGGCACCGATTGGCTGCCCTATGCCGCTGAACAGCCCTTGACCGGACAATTCTGGTGCAAAGTCGAGGAGAAGGTGCGCGGCACGGTTCCCAAGACGCGCATCACGTACGTTCCGCACATCGGTGGCCAGAGCGATGCCCTCGCCTCTGCGGCTGGCGATGCCATCGTGGAGCGTGCCGACGGGCTCATGTACATCAATCCCGAAAAAGCGAAGGGTCGCAAGGACCTCTGCGAGTTCGAGGGCGTGTATTGGAACGAGAAGCTCCAGATTCCGCAGACCTGCACGGGCTGCGCTCATCTGCTCGATGATGGCTGGGAGGTTCCGCGCTGCGTGGACTCCTGCCCCACCAAGGCTTTGAGCTTTGGCGATGTCGCGGACCTCGATCTTGAGGGTGCCGAGCAGCTCGTCGAAGGCTCGCGCGTCTGGTATCGCAACTTGCCCAAGCGCTTCGTGACCGGTTGTGTCGTCGATTTTGACGAGCGCGAGGTCGTCATCGGCGCTGACGTGAAACTCGTGAGCGCGAGCGGCAACACGGTTGCCGAGCAGAAGACCGACGAGTTTGGCGATTTCATGTTCGACCAGGTCGAGCCTGCTGCCTATCAGGTCATTTATCAGGTCCCCGGCAAGGATGCCAAGACCTATGACGCCGATGCGACAGAGCTCGACGTGAACATCGGTGACGTGCCCGCAGCGTAAGGTTCGCTGCTATGTTCCATGGAGGGGGCACGGAGCACAATGCTTTGTGCCCCCCCCTCTTGTCGTAACTAGACAAATGCGCAGGGTATCTGCTTGGTTTTGAGGAGCGAAGGAGATTTCCATGATAAGCGACGAGTACGTAAGCGCGGTCGATCTGGCCGCTGACATCAAGGACATGAAGGTGTCGCCCTCTGAGGTAATCGAGGAGACGATCAAGGCGATTGACGAGCGCAATCCGTCCATCAACGCCTTCGTCTACACCAACTACGACGAGGCACGCGCTAAGGCAAGGGAGGAGGACGAAAAGCTCACCCGCGGCGAGGCAAGTGGCGCCTTCTTCGGCATTCCGACCGCTGCGAAGGATTTCATTCCCGGTATACCGGGATGGCCGGGAACGACCGGCGGTGTCAGGGCACTTTCGCACCTCATCGATGATCACTGGGGCAGCTATACGGGCGCGATGAACGACGAGGGCGCCATCATGATTGGCAAGACCAACGCTCCGTCATTCGCGTTTCGCGGAACGACCGACAACAAAATGTTTGGCCCCACGAGCACCCCGTTCAAGCCCGGATATAACTCGGGCGGTTCCTCTGGCGGCTCGGCAGCCGCGGTCGGTGACGGCATCCTGCTCATCGCCGAAGGATCTGACGGAGGCGGATCCATACGTATCCCATCTGCCTGGTGCGGATGCTATGGTTTCAAGCCTGGAAATGGCACGGTGGGTGGAGCACCGAGGCCGAACGCCTACGGCACCTGTCATCCATATTGCTTTCCGGGCAGCATATCGCGTGGCGTGAAGGACGCCGCCTACGCCTTACAGGCGATGGCGGGCTACGATTCCTTCGATCCCAACAGCATCGACTTCGGTGACCGCGACTATATTGCCGCTCTTGATGCATCTATCAAGGGCATGCGAATCGGCTTCACGCCCGACTTTGGCATCTTCCCGGTCGAGCCGGAAATCGCCGCCATATGCGAGAGCGCGGCGGCGAAGTTCGAAGACGCCGGCGCCATCGTCGAGCCTGTGAGCTTCGACTTCAAGCGCTCCGCTTTCGAGCTCGCCGAGTCGTGGTGTCGCATGATCACCATTTCGGGTGGTCTCGGTTCTGTCGAGGAGATCAAGGCAATGGGGATAGATCTTTTGCGTGATCATGCAGACGACCTGCCCGACGAGTTCATCTGGTGGGTCGAAGACTCGTACAAGCGTGGGTATGTCGACTTCCATGACGATGAGGTGATCCGCACCGAGGTCTTCGACCAGATTCAGGGGGCGTTCCAGGACTATGACCTCATCGTCTCGCCGACGTGCGCATGCCATCCGGTCAAGAACGATGCCAATCGCAACACCTTGGGCCCTGCAAAGATCTGCGGTGTGAAGAGCGATCCGCTCTGCGGCTTCGGGCTCACGTTCTTCTGCAACTTTACGGGTAACCCCGCAGCATCCATTCCGGCTGGCCTCTCGAAGGATGGCTTCCCGGTTGGCCTGCAGTTGATTTCCAGGCGTTTCGGGGAACTCGACCTCATCGCGGCAAGTGCGGCTTATGAGCGAGTCAATCCGTGGAGGGGCATGTACGACATTACGGCTAGGAGGAATCTGAAAACATCCTAGGCACATGAAACACTTGGGGAGGTCGCCATATCGGCGATTTTCCCGAGTGTCTCGTCATTACCCTCGTGCATTACCCATCGAGTTACCCGTTTACATACATCAGATAAGGCGTTTTCGCCCTCAAGCGTCGCCTGTAGTCTTTCGATGAAGTGAATCCCAGGCGATAGACGCGAGGGGAAGAAGAGAAGGGAAGTATGCTATGTCCGAAACACCATCAATGGCTGGTGTGCCCAATAACACCGTGGACGATAATGGTGTGCGATGGCGTCGTACTCGTTGCCACTTCTGCCACATGAATTGCAGCATTTATGCCGGTGTCGACACGAAGACCGGTAGGCTCGTGGAGCTCAGGGGCGATGACGCCGAGGGCTCCGTGCTCTGCAACCGACTGGGTGAGAAAGGCGAGCGCGCAATCAAGTTCCACTACCATCCCAAGCGCATCAACCATCCGCTCAAGCGCATCGGCGAGCGCGGCGAGGACAAATGGGAGCAGATTTCCTACGACCAGGCAATTAAGGAGATCGCCGAGAAGCTCCAGGCGCTCATCGACGAGTACGGCCCCGAGACGCTCGTCGCCTCCGAAGGCACCTACCGCTCGGATCATCTGTGGGCGCGTAGTCGCTTCACCAATCTTTTAGGCAACCCGGGTAACGTCATCGATCCAGGTACCATCTGCTGGTGCTGGAACTACACGCTGAACATGGCCATGGTCGGATGGCCCGTCGAGTCCATGATGCCGGCATCCCCACAGCAGTCGCACACGATCGTCAACTGGGGCAAGCGCTGCCAGGAGTCCTACGCGCCCCAGGCGCCCCTCTGGCGTGTCATTTCGGGACGCACGACGGTCAACGAGCCCGATCCCGCGCAGCTCATCGTCGTCGATCCCGTCTGCATCACTGAGTCCGGGCAGGCCGACGAGTGGCTGCAGCCCTATCCCAACACCGATTGTCTGGTGTGCCTTGCCTGGGTGCACTACGTCATTCGCGAGAAGCTCTATGACGAGGACTTCCTGAAGTACTGGTCCAACGCCGTATTCCTCTTCCGTACCGATACGAACAAGCTGCTGCGTGCGAGCGATGTCGAGGAGGGTGGCAAGCACGAGGACTTCGTCGTGTGGGATGGCGAGACGGGCGCACCCCTATGCTGGTGCTCCGACGAGAATCGCTACTACACTCCCACCGAGGACACCGTCGTGGACGCTCAGCTCTACGGAACCTATACCGTCACGCTCAAGGACGGTTCCACGGTCGAGTGCAAGACCGTCTTCGACGCCATTGCCGATCGCATGCAGGAGTACACGCCCGAGCGTGCCTCCAAGGTTTCCGGCGTGCCCGTCCGCAAGATCGAGGCGGCTGCCCATCTCTACGCTACCAATGGTCCGGCTTGCATCATCTGGGGTCTCGGTGGCGGCGACCAGCATGGCAATAACGCCTCGAGTTTCGGCATTGCCAAGACCATCCTGCGCATTCTGTGCGGCAACATCGATAACCCTGGCGGCGAGTTCGTCGGCATGCCCTGCGATCCCAACGCCGTGGGTAAGGAGAAGACCTATCCGGTGCGCAACGCCGAGTTCGAGCTCTCCGAACTGCAGGACCCCGCGAACCAGGACAAGTTCATCGGTAACGACCGCTTCCGCGTCATGTCGTGGAAGGGCTTCAAGATGATCGACAAGAACTATCGCAAGATGTTCGGCGTGCCGCGTCCGATGCTGCACCAGATGCTCTGCTCGCCGTCGCTTGTCATGGATGCCATGATTGATGGCGACCCGTATCCCATCAAGGCTATGATCTGCTGGGAATCCAATCCGCTTGCCTGGGCACCCAACACCAAGAAGATGTACAAGGCCCTCAAGAACCTCGACCTGCTCGTCTCCGTTGAGTACTGGAAGACGCCGACCGCGGCACTGGCCGACTACATCATGCCCGCCTGCGACTGGATGGAGCGTCCGCTGTGCACCACGTCCGAGGACTCCATGGACTTCATCACCGTGGGCGATCGCGGCGTCGAGCCTTACGAGGAGCGCCGCGTCGACTATGACTTCTTCCGTGCGTTGGGCTGCGCCATGGGTCAGGAGAAGGACTGGCCATGGGAGACCTACGAGCAGGCCATCGAATATACGGTCGATCGCGTCCCCGGCCTGGATTACGAGAAGGCCGTCAACATGGGCACCTACTTCCCGTATCCCACGGAGTACTACAAGTACGCCAAGCGCCTCGATAACGGGCAGATCATGGGCTTTGCCACCAACTCGCGCAAGGCCGAGATTTACGCCTCGGTGCTCGAGGACCTCGACTACGATCCCATCCCCGTCTATCGCGAGCCGGAGTCTCCGCTCGGTAATCCCGAGATGGCCAAGGAGTATCCGTTCCGCCTCACGATTTCCGGTCGCGTGAGCCCGCTGTATCATTCGGAGTTCCGAACGCCGGGGCATGGCACGCGTACGGTCGAGCCGTATCCCTACACGTGGATGCACTTCAATGACGGCCGCAAGTTGCACGTTAAGGAAGGCGACTGGATCTGGATCGAGACGCCGATGGGCCGTATTCGCCAGAAGGCGCATCTGGGATGGGATATCCCCGAAGGTGTCGTCCAGGTGCCGCCGAGCTGGTGGTATCCGGAGCTTCCCGCCGAGGAGCCGTGGAGCCAGGGCGTCTTCGACGCGGCTGGCAACGTGCTCGTCGATGACGATCCGGACAAGGCCGACCAAATGACCGCCACCTGGTGCACGCGTGGTCTGCTCTGCAAGATCTATCCTTGCATCGATCCATCTGATGGCACGGATGATGCGATTCCCATCGACCAATACGATGGCAAGCATGACACCGTGTGGGACAAGGCCTATGCGAACCTTTCCAACTGGGAACTCAAGAAGTAACTATCGTTCATGGTGGGTGACGCACCCCTTCGCGTCGCCCACCTGGTCTAGAGAAGGAGCCCGGAATGGGAGCATATGGACCGCCTCCGGGTTTCTATAAGAACGATTCCCGTGTCAGAATTTCCGAAGACTACTGCATCGGATGCATGAACTGCATTTCCAAATGTCCGAGAAATGACGTTCTGCGTGCGAGAAGGGTCGATGGAAAGCTCAAGGCATGGTCCCCAACCCCCGAAAACTGCGTCGGGTGCGGTCGATGCGTGAACTCCTGCCCGACTCACTCTATAAGCATCTATCTGGTTTGATTTCGCAGGCAGTGCAAGCCCTTGACAATCCCCCAAAAGGGCGCCTGCGAAAACCGGCCAGGTTATGCGTTACTCCCTCCTTTAGCGCGGCGTCCGGAATGTTTCGGGCGCTGTGCGCCTTTTTGGCGATGTCATAGATGCTTGTTCGCGAGTTTGCACGAACCGTTCCGTTTTCCAGCTGGAAATGCTCCTTGTGATGCGGGAAAATACATAGATACGCGCAAAGTCCGTGCGCTGTAGGCCATAAGGAGGTTCCCTTGTCTGATTATGTCTTGAGCTGCGAGTCGACGGTTGACCTGACGCCCGAGAAGATCCAGGAGCTTGGTCTCGAGTGCATCTTCTTCCACTTCTACATCGATGACGTTGAATATGCAGATGACCTGGGACAGACGATTCCCTTCGACAAGTTTTACCAGGCGATGAAAGATGGTGCCGAGACCAAGACGGCGGCCATCGGCACGGGCGAGTACGAGAAGTTCTTCCGCGGCTTCTTCGAGCAGGGCAAAGACGTGCTGCATGCTTCGCTCTCCTCGGGTATCTCGGGTACGGTTGAGTCCGCTCGCATCGCTGCTGAGTCGCTTGCGGACGAGTTTCCCGATCGCAAGATTTACATCATCGACTCCCTTGCCGCGTCGAGTGGTTATGGCCTACTTATGCAGGCGCTTTCCGAGAAACGAGCCGAAGGCATGAGCCTCGACGAGCTGAGCGAGTGGGCCGAGGCTCACAAGCTCCATGATTGGCACTGGTTCTTCTCCACGGATCTCACCTTCTATATCAAGGGCGGTCGCGTGAAGCCGTTGAGCGGCTTTGTGGGCTCGATGCTCGGCATTTGTCCGCTCCTTAACATGGATTCGCTCGGACGTCTCATTCCGCGCGAAAAGATCCGCTCGAAGAAGAAGGTCATCAAGCGCATCGTCGAGAAGATGGAGCAGACCGCCGACAAGGGGCTCGATTATGACGGCCCCGTCTTCATCAGCGAAAGCGATTGCTTGGAGGACGCGCGTGCGGTGGCTGATCTCGTCGAGGAGCGCTTCCCCAAGATGCGTGGCAAGGTCGAGATTTACAGCATTGGCACGACCATCGGTAGCCATACGGGCCCGGGCACGGTCGCCCTCTTCTTCTGGGGCCGCGAGTGGGGCCTATAGCGTATGGCATACCTCCTCGGCTGCGAGAACGTCCAGCTCGAATACCCTACGGCGCGGCTCTTCGACTCCCTGACGCTTGGCGTCAACTCGGGCGATCGCATCGGCATCGTCGGGCGCAACGGCGATGGCAAGTCCACGTTGCTCAAGCTTCTGGCAGGCGAAGCCTCGCCCGATGACGGCCGTGTCGTGCGCACGGGCAACGTCACGGTTGGCATGCTCGCACAAAAGGACGCGCTCGATGACGACGACACGGTGAGCCATGCCATCGTTGGCGACCGTCCCGAATACGAATGGGCGGGAGACGCACGTGTTCGCGCGATTCTCGAGCATCTCGTGAGCGACCTCGATTGGAATGCGAAGATCGGTCTGCTGTCGGGTGGACAGCGCCGTCGCGTCGACCTGGCCCGCGTTCTCATCGGGGATTACGACGTGCTCATGATGGACGAGCCCACCAACCACCTGGATATCGAGGGCATTCACTGGCTGGCCGAGCATCTCAAGACACGCTGGCGCGATAACGAGGGAGCGTTGCTTCTCGTCACGCACGATCGCTGGTTTCTCGATGGGGTCTGCCTCAACATGTGGGAGGTGCACGATTGCGTCGTCACGCCCTTCGAGGGTGGCTACTCCGCATACATCATGCAGCGCGTGGAGCGACAGCGTCAGGCGCGCGTCGCCGAGGCCAAGCGCAAGAACATCCTGAGACGCGAACTTGCCTGGCTCGCTCGTGGCGCACCGGCACGCTCGACCAAGCCACGCTTTCGCGTCGAGGCGGCCGAAGCGCTTATCGCCGATGAGCCGCCGCTGCGCAAAAAGGTGGAGCTGCGTCGCACGGCCATGTCGCGCCTGGGCAAGAAGGTCATCCATGTGCGTGACGCAGGCGTCGAGCTTGGCGGCAAGGAGATTATCAAACCGCTCGAGTGGAATATCGGGGCAGGGGAGCGCATTGCGATTCTCGGCGCCAACGGCGCAGGAAAGACGACTCTGCTCAAGTTGATCGAGGGCAAGATTCACCCCAATCGTGGCCGTGTCGAGATTGGCCAGACGGTGAAGTTCGCCGTGCTTACTCAGCAGCTGAGCGAGCTTGACAAGCTTGGCGATGATCGCGTACGTGAAGTATGCAACCGCCATAAGATTTACGTCGAGATGGCCGATGGCAAGACCATGTCCCCCATGCAGCTGCTCGAGGAGCTGGGCTTCGAGGCAGAGCAGCTCAGCTGCCCGGTGCGCGACCTATCCGGCGGGCAGAAGCGCCGCCTGCAGCTCATGCTCATCCTGCTTGACCGTCCCAACGTGCTCATACTCGACGAGCCGGGTAACGACCTCGACACCGACATGCTCGCCCAGCTCGAGACCTTGCTCGACTCGTGGCCCGGTACGCTGCTCATCGTGAGCCACGACCGCTATCTGGTCGAGCGCGTCACCGATGACCAGTACGCCCTCATCGACGGCGAGCTCATCCACATGCCCCGCGGCGTTGACGGGTATTTGGAGGAACTCGAGCGCAGGGAGCAAGCGAGCCAGACACCTGCACCGCCTGCTTCTGCCGGAGACGGCAAAGCGGTGCCCGTGCAACGCGAGTTGCGCGAGCTGCGCAAGAAGCGCACCTCGACCGAGCGCAAGATGGGTAGCGTGCGCAGCAAGCTCGAGCGTGCCCGCGAGGAGCTGCTCGAGATGGACGGGACGGATTACATCGCCCTCGGCGAGCAGCAGGCCAAGATTTCGCATCTTGAATCCGAGCTCTCAACGCTTGAGGACGCATGGCTCGACTACTCCGAGCAGCTGGGTGAATAGTCCTTCCATCAGCCGCTTCTGTGGACATTTTGCAACTTTAATAGGTTCCGTTTGGGATAAGTGCTAGGATACGGAGCCAAACATGCCCGGCATGGCTTTTTGCATGCGGGCTCGAACGTGTTCCCGATCAAACGAGGGGTTTATGGGAGAGGACCGCCGATCCAACCGGAACCGCGCCAACGGCAATAGAAACAGGTATGGCGCACGTGACAATCGTCGCCCCGGGACAGGCAGAAGACCTCAACCTGGCGCTCAGCGAAGCGCTCGATACAGCGCCCAGCCGGGCAGTTCTCGCCATGCATCGCAAGAGCCCGTCCACGGTGACCCCCGCGAGGGGTCTCGCTCGAGGGCACAGCATTCCAGCGCGCGTTCCGGCAATCGCCAGGGCTCGCAGGCAGGCGCGCGCCGTTCACGGCATGCCTCCGCATCTGCGTACTCAAACGCGCATCGGCACATGAGCGCACAGAGCCAAGCGAATCAGGCGCGCGTGCAAGGTCATGCTGATGCGAAGCGGCGTGGTCGCACGCAGGCGGCAGGCGCCACTGCGGATTATGCTCCCACCAAGTACGTGGGACGCAAGCGCGGCATGTCGCGGGGCAAGAAGATCGCCCTCGGCATTGTCATCGCGCTCGCCGTCATCCTCGCGTGTGGAGGCATTGCCGTCGGCCTGTGGTACAACAACATCGCCAACAACATCAAGGGCAACCAGGACATCACCAACCTCGCCGCTCCTGCGGCGGATGAGCCATATTACGTCCTCCTCATGGGCAGCGACGCCCGCGAGGGGTGGGAGCCTGTAGATGAGTACAACGATGGCGAGCGTTCGGATTCAATCATGGTTGCTCGTGTCGACGAGAAGGCGCAGAAGGTCAGCATCCTCTCCATACCTCGAGACCTACGCGTCAAGATCGATGGCCATGGTTACGGCAAAATCAATTCCGTCATCGAGTACGGTGGCTATAACCTGCTTGTGAGCACGCTCAACAAGATGCTCGACATCAAAATCAACTATTACGCAATCGTCTATTTCCAGGGCTTCCTCGACTTGGTCGATACACTCGGGGGTGTCACCGTCGAAGTTCCCGAGGGAACGGCTGACTACAACATGGACGAGAGCGAACCGGACATCATCCTTCCCGCAGGCGATGCGGTCCGTCTCAACGGCGAGCAGGCGCTCGTGCTCGCACGCTGTCGTCACGGATGGCCCATCGACCAAGGCGCCTACGCGATGGGCGATTATCAGCGCACACTCAACCAGCGCAATCTCATCAAGGCCATTGCCAAGGAGGTGCTCGCCCAGGACATCACCAGGATGCCCGCCCTCATCGAGAGCCTCTCCAAGTGCGTCGAGACGAACATGAGCGTTGACAGGATCATCTCGCTTGCCATGAACATGAAGGGCATGGATGTCGAATCGATGGAATCCGCTCAGCTGCCCATTGGCGCCTCTACCATCAATGGCGATTGGCAGGCGGTCATGTACCAGGATGTCTTCGCGGTGATGGACCAGAACTACAAGGAGGGCAAGTCCCTGTTCGAGAATCTCGACAACTTCAATTCCGAGTTCAACGACGATAACGTGAACAGCAATTACGTCGATGGTCCCGTGTATGCGTACACCTCGTATTCGGCGCTTCACGGAAGTCCCTATACCGAGGGCTACACACCACCTGCTTCGGCAAAGGTCGCGCTTCAGGACAGCTCAAGCGGTGGATCAAAGTCATCCTCGTCTTCGAGCTCGTCATCCAAGAAATCGTCGAATAGCTAGGGACGGGCGTGTGGTTGCCCCTCTCGCACGCCGAAGCTCCTCGGGCAACCCATCGGTAACGATTCATTGTCCATCTTGGTAGTCGCAGGATAAATGGGGCAATATAGTCGCCATGTTTTCAATTGCGGGTGCACGCAAGCCGCACGATGAAGGGACCATTTCATGTCCGATACCACGACCGGCAACTCCAACAGGCGCTGCAGCTTCTGCGGCAAGACCGAAGAGGAAGCCGGCGGCGCGCTTGTGACGCTGCCTCCCAATACGCCCGTATGCCCCGCTTGCCTCGAGCGCGAGGTCAACAAGATGTCGCAGCTCTTCGGGTTCACCACGCCAGGGCAGGGCGGCAGCGGCAATGGCGGCGACAAGCCCACGCGCACGACGACCGACGAGCAGGGTAACCAGATCGAGGAAGTCGACGGTGAGCCCGTCGATGGCGAGAATTCCAACGACAATGCCAACAACGGCCCGTTTGGCGGTTGGAGTCCCATTGGCTTTTTCACGGGCAGCGGCAGCGGCAGCCCCTTTGGCATGGGCGCGCCCGTGCAGCAGCCCAAGCGCAAGGAGGGCGAGCCTATCATGGCGCCCGTTCCCAAGCCGCACGAGCTCAAGGCCCAGATCGACGAATACGTCGTCGGACAGGAACTCGCGAAGAAGATCGTGGCTGTGTCGACCTACAACCACTATAAGCGCTATGACGCCACGCAAAAGAGCGACGTGCAGATTGACAAAAGCAACATCCTCATGCTTGGCCCCACGGGCACGGGCAAGACCTACATCATCAAGACGCTCGCCAATCTGCTCGATGTGCCGCTGGCCATCGCGGATGCGACCACGCTTACCCAGGCCGGCTACGTCGGCGATGACATCGAGAGCATCATCACCAAGCTCATCACCGCGGCCGAGGGCGATATTGAACGAGCCGAGCATGGCATCGTCTACATTGACGAGATCGACAAGATCGCCAAGCGCAATGGCGGTCCCGAGGGTACGGGCGGCGGCCGTGATATCGGCGGCGAATCCGTCCAGCAGGGTCTGCTCAAGGTGCTCGAGGGCACGACTATGGAGGTGCCGCTTTCGGGTGGCATGAAGACGCCCTTCTCGCAGAACGCCACCATCGACACGAGCAACATCCTCTTCATCTGCGGTGGCGCCTTCCCCGGTCTGGACGACATCATCAAGAAGCGCCTCAACAAGAGCGCAGGCGTGGGCTTTGGCTCTGCCGTGCGCGAGAACTATGACGAGGACCGCGACATTCTCAAGAGCGTCAAGGTCGAAGACCTCAAGGAGTACGGTCTCATTCCGGAGTTCCTCGGTCGTCTGCCCATCCTGTGCACGATGGAGGCTCTCGACGAGCAGATGCTCTTCGATATCCTCGTCAAGCCACATGACGCCATCATCAAGCAATATCAGGCCCTCATGGCCTTCGATGATGTCGAGCTCGAGTTCGACGATTCCGCCTTGCGCGAAATCGCTCGCCTGGCCCTCGAGCAGGATACGGGTGCACGAGCCCTGCGTGCCATCATCGAGCGCTTCATGCTTGACATCATGTACGAGGTTCCCAAGGACGACACGATTGGCTCGGTGGTGATCACCGGCGATTATATCAGGGGTGAGGGCGCTCCGATCATCCGTCCGCGCGGCCAGCAGGCGCTGCCTGACACGTCGGACAGCCTGCTCCCCGAGGGCGAAACGGTGGCTTAATCACGATAACTGGCGCGTGCTGGCTATTCTTCGATGAGCCCTAGCTTCACGCAGGCGTTCCAGATGCCGTCCTCGTCCACGCTGCTCGTCACGAGGTCGGCACGCTCCTTGAGCTCGGGTACGGCGTTGCCCATGGCGACGCTTGTCCATTCGGGACGAAACATGTCGACGTCGTTCGTACCGTCTCCAAAGACAATGACGTCCTCGATGGGTGCATCGAGCAGCTTCATCATCTTTCGTATGCCGCGCGATTTGTCCGTTGGTTCGATGTAGATAAGCTCATCGGAATAGCGTGCCCAGGTCACACCCGTAAAGTCGATGGCCTGCTCATCGCCTTTCTTGCACGGGACGAAGATTTTGTAGATGGGATCAAGCGTATCGATATCGAGCGCGGGATCGACGACGGGCGTGTAGTAAAGATGCGTGACGAGGCTCGCGTAGCGCTCGTCACGGGTCAGGCAGGTGCGTGCGTTTTCGCAGTTGACAGCCCAGGCCCAACCTTCGTCATCGAGACGATGCGCGAAAGCGCGTGAGGGCTCGAGTGGCATGCCCTCGATGGAGATGAGCTTGCCATCGACGGTGACGGAGTTGCCGCCATCGGCGACCATGGTATCGATGCCGCAAGGGGCAAGCACTTCAAGCGCATCCGATTGCAGGCGTCCTGTCGCGAGCGCGACGAAATGGCCGTTTTCGCGCAGCTTGTCGAGTGCGGCGCGTGCGGAAGCGGGGACGGCGTCAAGCGAGCGCGAGCGCAGAGTTCCATCGTAATCGAAAAAGCAGTATCTGCGTCGCATGGCGCTCCTCCTCGTGGGGTCATTCGTATTTTCCGAAGACGTCACGCTCGTGTCAATCTGCTAGAATGTCATGCGCTGCGCTGTGGGCCGTTAGCTCAGTTGGTAGAGCAGGGGACTTTTAATCCCAAGGTCTAGGGTTCGAACCCCTAACGGCCCACCACCTCGCAGCAAACCATTCCCTGTTTAGTGCTATCGTAGGTCGCGCATAAAAGGGGATGATTATTCGCATGGGTCTTACCAAAAAACAATGGATGATGCTTGTCGTCATCGTAATCGGCACGTTCGTTACCATTCTCAACCAGACGCTTGTCACGCCAGCGCTTCCCGCCATCATGGCCGAGATGTCCATCGATGCGGCGACGGGCCAATGGCTTACCACGGGCTTCACGCTCGTGAACGCGATCATGATTCCCATTACCGCCTACCTTCAGGACCGCTTCTCGGTACGCCGCCTCTTCCTCTTCTCCATGAGTGTCTTTGCCGTCGGATCCCTGCTTTGCGGATGGGGACCCACCTTCGATGTTCTCCTGGCCGGACGTCTCGTCCAAGCTGTGGGTGCGGGCATACTCATGCCCATGTCGATGACCGTCTTACTCGTCATGTTTCCCGTCGACCGCAGGGGTTCGGCCATGGGTGTCTTCGGCCTCATCATCGCCTTTGCCCCGGCCATCGGCCCCACGATTTCGGGCATCATGGTCGATACGGTCAACTGGCACGTCATGTTCTACGTCATCACGGGGCTTGTCGCCGTGGTCGTCATCGCCGCCGCCTTTCTCATCGAGCAGCGCAGTCCCAAGACCAAAGGCGACGCGGCGCTTGACCCGCTTTCCGTCGTGCTCTCCACGCTGGGCTTTGGCGGCTTGCTCTATGGGTTCAGCGTCTTTGGTTCCAACGGCATCGATCTCGTGAGTGGTATTACCATTCTCGTTGGTTGTGCATGCATCGTCTGGTTCTTCTTCAGGCAGTTGCATCTCGAGACGCCCATGCTGCGCGTGCGCATTCTCTTCAATCGCAACTTCCTCATCGCGACCATCATCGGCATGCTCGTTCAGGCATCCCTGCTCGTGGCACCTGTGCTCATGCCCATCTACATCCAGGACCTCATGGGTCTTTCGGCTACGATGTCCGGCCTTGTCATCATGCCCGGTGCCATCATTATGGGCATCATGAACCCCATTGCAGGGCGCATTTTCGATAAGCACGGTGCACGCGCTATGGGCATCATCGGCATGCTCCTGCTCGCGGCAACCACGCTGGGTTTCGTCTTTGTCGGAACGAACACGTCAATCGCCGTCATCACGGTTCTGTTTGCCGTGCGCATGTTCTCGATGGCGCTCGTGAACATGCCCATCACCACCTGGGGCATGAACGCGCTCGACACCAAGTTCATGAATCACGGCACGTCCATCAACAATACGTTGCGTCAGGTTGCCGGCTCGCTTGGCACGGCGCTCATCGTCTCGATCTACACGGCGGCACAGGTGCAGATCGGTGGTCCCAACCCTCCGATCGAGGCATCCATGACCGCGTTCAACATCGCCTTCATGATCTGCACGGCGCTCGTGCTTATCGGCGCGATCCTCACGATCATCTTCGTGAAGGGAAAGCCCGGCACGATCGAGGCGACGGGTGCCGAGGGCGAAACCGTGCACGAGCGTGGTGTTGCTGGCGAGAACAAGACCCTGCTCGAGCGCATCATGAAGCGCGACGTATACGTGCTGCGTAGCGATGACACGGTGCAAGCGGCCATGCAGCTCTTCATCAACGAGGGCATCAGCGCCTGTCCTATCGTCGACCATGACGATAGGCCCGTTGGCTTCATTTCCGATGGCGACATACTCAAGAACCTCGCGCGCAATTCCAGGTCCTTCATGGACCCGGTGGCGCTCATCGCCATGACGGCGCAGGACAAGCGCGGTTACGACGAGAAACTCGAGGAACTTATGGAGAAACCCGTCGCCTCCATCGGCACGCGTAACTTCCTGAGCGTCAACGTGCACGAGAGCATCGACGAGGTGTGCCGCGTGCTAGCCGACAATCATCTCAAGAAGGTGCCGGTCATGGAGGACGGCAAGATTTGCGGCATCATCAATCGCAGCGACATCACCCGCTATTCCATGGAGGCATATCTCGAGGGTCGTCCCGAGGATGCGGTCTATTGCGAAGCCGAAGGTGACGGAACCAAGTGCGAATGCGAGCCCGAACACGTATCATAGGGCAGTACACGTACGTTGATCGCGAGGAAGATGGCTAAGACGGTCACGATAGAGGCAAACGCAAATGACGCGACGCTCGTCGTCGACTTCGACGTGTTTTCGTACATGCTCGATATCGGCGAGGCGATGCTCACGTCCGGCGCCGACGTTCACACCGTCGAACACACGCTTGCACGTATGGGAAGGGCCTACGGCGCCTACAAGATGAACGTGCTCGTCATCACGGCCGTCATCATCGTGACCATCACGCTGCCGGGTGATGTTGAGAAGACGATGTCCCGACGCATCGCCAACGAGGGCTCGACCAACTTCGATCGTCTGGAGGCCCTGAGCAAGTTGTGCGAGGAGTGCTGCCAGACGCCCTTGCCGGCCCAGGAGCTTCGCAGGAGGCTCGACCGCATCAAGGGCAAGCCCTTCCCGAAGCTGTCACTGTATCTGGGTGGTGCGCTATCGGCCGGTGGGTTTGCCATCTTTTTTGGTGGCACCATTCTCGATGGCATTATGTCGGCCCTCATCGCGCTGTTCGTGTGCGCTGCGCTCAAGTATTTCCGTCCTATCACGCCCAATACGATCGTCTTCAATTTCGCGACCTCGCTTGTCACTGGCCTGATCATCTGCCTTGTCGCCAGGTTCGTCTCGCACATGTCCATCGACATGGCGATTATCGGCGTGATCATGCTCTTGATTCCCGGCGTTGCCATCACGAACGCGACGCGTGACATGCTATCGGGCGACACCATATCCGGCGTCATGCGTTTTATCGAGAGCCTGCTTTGGGCCACGTCCCTCGCGCTCGGCTTCATGGCCGCGCTTTGGATAGCGTCGTTGGTATAGGAGTGGCGGATGGATTACCCCTTTCCCATAATGCTTCTCGTCACGCTCGTCGCGTCGCTCGGCTTCGCGCTGTTCTTCAATGTGAACAAGCGCCGTATCATCCCCGCAACTCTTGGCGGCGTGTTCACGTGGGCAATCTACTATGCGCTCTCCCTGCACATCGAGGGCGTCTTCATTCCCGTCGTGATTGCGAGCATCTTTGCAGCCGTGTTTGCCGAGACGATGTCGCGCATCACCCACACGCCCGTGACCGGTTTCTTCATCATCTCGGTCATCCCGCTTATTCCAGGACGCGCCTTGTATTACACGATGTATAACGCGGTGAGCGGGAATCTATCCGCATGCGGGGAGTTCGGCATCATGACCATGCTGTATGCGGGAGGCATAGCCGTTGGCATCTGCGTCGTCACTGCCGTGGTGCAGACCTGGGACGTGTGGGCTGCCGACAAGGCCAAGCGCCTCGCGAGGATGGTGAGGAAGCAGGCGCGTCGCAAGGCCTGAGAGCCTATAATGGGCGCTGCACGTCATGCGATTGCCCATGTCTTCGTGTAGGGAGCCGCCATGCGCTATACCAAGCCGCAACACCAGACGCCGTCGGTCATGAACTGCCCCATGCTGCAAATTGTCACGGGCTGCACGCACAACAAATGCCATTTCTGCGATATCTTCCGTGATGTTGAGTTTCGGGTGTCTCCGCGCGAGGAAATCGTCGAGGACCTCGAAGAGCTCGCGAAGACCATACGCCCCAACCAGCATCGCATCAACCTCACGGGCGGCAATCCATATGCGCTCTCGGCGCAGCGCCTCGTGCCCATCCTCGAACTCATCAAGGAGAAGCTTCCGAGCATCACGAGCTTCGGTGGTTTTTGCCGCATTGCCGATATCCAGAACAAGAGCGATGAAGACCTCAAGCTGCTCGCTTCGCATGGCGTCGACGACTTGAGCATCGGTGCCGAGAGCGGCTATGACCCGGCGCTCGCGTTCATGGAGAAGGGGCATACGGCGGCAGATGTTGCCGAGCAGGGCAAACGGCTGCATGATGCCGGCATCGACTTCACGTACTTCTACCTCACGGGCATGGCCGGCGCTGGCAAGGGGCAGGAAAACGCCGTTGCAAGTGCCAAGGTCTTTAGCGAGGCGGCTCCGGGTCACATCCTCGTCGTGACCATTACGCCGACGGCGACCTGGCCACTTGCCGATGACATAGCGGCGGGCAGGTGGGCACCGCCTGACGAAATCGAGATGATCGAGGAAATACGCACCTTCATCGAGAACCTCGACTGCAAGACGTACGTCAATTGCTCGCACGACACCGATATCGTGCGTTTCGAGGGCCTCGTGCCCAAAGACCAGGAGAACATGCTCAAGCTCATCGACGATCGCCTTCCCAAGGTCAATCCGGCTGCGGCGCGCAAGATGCGCGAGTTCATCCACAAGGCGACGTTCTAGGAAGGGAAAAGACGTGGAGATATCCCAGGGCTACGTGGAGAGTGCGGCGCTTGCGAGCATACCGCCCGTTGACGGCTGCTCTTTCACGCTGCTGCGACCTGCAGATACGCCTGATGACGCGCGAGGCGATGCGTATCTCGCGCAAATCGATGCGATGGGCAATCGCGAGGTCATCGCCTTTATCGACATGTCATGCGGCGTGGCATATCGTTGCGACTGCATGGCAAGTGACGCGTGTCCTAACCCGCGCGATGCGGGCGACGAGCCGCTCGTCAAGCTCGTGGGGGATATCGCGGGTGATACGGGCCAGCTTGTCATCAAGCAGCCCGAGGGTCATTGGCGACGCTACAGTCGTTGGGATCGCTTGCCCAAACCGCCCGCCACGCAGCCCCATGCCGTGGTGCGTACCCTGCCGCAGTGCGGATGCGGTGGCTATCTGGGCGCACCCATGATGTTTGACTCCTTCGAGGAGATGCTCGCGTATTTCTTCGTCGTTTTCTCGGATGTGCAGGCCGTCAATGACAAACATGCCGCCATACTCAACGGCGACACCTGCTGTTCCATCTAGACGAGCACGTCGACGATTGGTGCTACCATCTCGAAGAAGATAATGGACGCGTGGAGGGGAAAGGACGAACATGAGCGAACTCGTGCGCTTTTCCGTGGCAATGCCCGAGGACTTGATGGATGAGCTCGACCGGTACACGGCGCGCCGTGGCATCGCAAAGAATCGCTCCGAGGCCATCCGTGACCTCGTGCGTGGCGCTCTTATCGAGGAGGAGGTCGAGGATCCGGAGTCGAGCATCTTTGGCACGCTCACCATGGTCTTCAACCATCATTCCAACGATCTGCGCGATAAACTCGATGCCATCCAACACGAGCATGTCGATGAGATCGTCTCGACCGTCCACGTGCACCTCGATGAGGAGAACTGTCTCGAGGTGGTGCTCATGCGCGGACAGAGCAAGGTAATTCGTTCAATTGCCGATGCGCTGCTCGGCACCAAGGGCGTACTGCATGGCAAGCTCGTCGTGACGACAACCGATGCCGCCCAGATGCATAGCCACGGTCATACCCATGGTCATGAGCATGGGGAGCACGCGCATACGCATTAGGCGCTTGGAGTATCGTCCTTCGAGGTCTTGGTGGGTTCGGGCTTCTCGTCCTTCTCGGCTGTCTGGGTAGATTCAGGCTTCTCGTCTGCCGTCTTGGCAGGCTCGCTCTCGTCGTCATCCTCAAACATCTTGTCGACGCGGTTCTGGAAGCTTTCGACCTTGTCGAGCACCGTATCCTTGTCGATGTGGTTGAGATCGACATCGCTGCCTGCTGCCTTGGCGCCATTCTCGATGCCCTTTTTGGCGGCCTTGCCTGTCTCCTTCACCTGCTTGTTGAGTTTCTTGAAGAGGACAGGGCCAAAGAGGATGCACACGATTGCCAAAATGATGAGCAATTCGGGAAGACCGAGGCCGAATATTCTCATGACAGGTTCCAAACTCTTGATGCTTGCGAAGTGGGACACATGATACCCCAAGCCGCTTGCATCGGACATCGATACCGCAGAATGCCCATTTTCTGCACGTTCGGTGCGATAAGATAGGTTCAGTATTGTGAACGGATTCACACGGCGACAGGGAAGGACCTCATCATGCCGGGATTGCCATTCGGGGCTGCACAGTCATACGACGTGCCGCATGAGCTGCGCACGTACGAGCATGTGCAGGGTATCGAGTTCATCGAAGTCGATCCTGATCTGCCCTTCCCGCGCTCGGCGGCATATCGCAAGACGGCCGACGGGGCGCAGATGCTCATTCGCCGCGGTGCACCCGAGATTGCCCAGGTCGATCTTGCCGCTGACGAGGCGCGCTCCCTCATAGCGGCGCTTGATGCGGCGGGGCTTTTCACATGGCAGCGCGTGTACAAACCCGCGCAGGGGCCCTTTGTGAATGTCGTGACCGAGTGGCGTGTTGAGGTCGACTTCGACGAGCCCATCGCAAAACGCAGCTCCACGTTTCGTTCCGAAGGTGCCGACGAGTTTCCGGATTCCTTCGATTCCGTCGTCAGCCTGCTCCTTTCCCAAGCTCCGGGAGACGATGATGTCTAGGAAGAAGGAGACGAAGACGAACGCCATGCGCATTCTCGATGCCGCGCATGTCGATCATGTCGTTCATGTGGTCGATGCGACGGGGGAGGATACGGGTGTCGATATCGCGCTGCGCGCGGGGGAGGATCCCGACCATGTCTTCAAGACGCTCGTCACGCAGGGTAAGAGCGGTGAGTATCTCGTCTTCATGATTCCGGTTGCCGCCGAGCTCGACCTCAAGAAGGCGGCACGGGCCGCAGGGGAGAAGTCGGTGGCTATGGTGCGCTCGCGCGAACTCTTCGATTTGACGGGCTACGTGCATGGCGGATGCAGCCCCTTGGGAATGAAGAAGTTCTTCCGCACCTTTATCGACGAGACCTGCGTCCTTTTCGATACGATCATGTTCTCGGGCGGGCGCATTGGCACACAGATTGAGATGAGCTTCGATGACCTCGCAAAAACCATAGAAATCGAAGCCGTCGATCTGGTCGTCTGATACCCTTTATTCTCTCGTGAAGTGTATACTGGTCGTACCTGGTTCAACAGATTATCCAGAGAGAGGAGCAGTCATGGAAGAGATCAAATTCTATCGCTGCGATATTTGCGGAAACATCATCACCAAGATTATCGACGGAGGTCCGATTCCCTTCTGCTGTGGTCAGAAGATGACCGAGCTCATCGCCGACAGTTCAGATGGTGCAGCCGAGAAGCACGTTCCCGTCATCGAGATTGACGGCGAGGTCGTGACGGTCAAGGTGGGCGAGGCGCCTCATCCCATGATCGAGGAGCACTACATCCAGTGGATTTGCCTGCACACCGAGAAGGGCGTGCAGTTCGTGCACCTTAATCCGGGCGATGCCCCCGAGGCCGTTTTCACGGTTGCGCCCGACGATGCGGTCATCGAGGCGTTTGATTACTGCAACATCCACGGTCTGTGGGTTTCCAGGCTGTAGCTTCTACTTTTGTCATTTCGAGCGGAGTGAGCGAAGCGAACGAAGTCGAGAAATCTCTCGCAAGACGCCAAGGGCCCTCGCCAAAGCGGCGGTACGGCAGACAGACGACGGGCGACCGGAGCATCCCGGCGCCCGTCTCTCTTTGCACGACTCTTTCCCGTGCTCTTGTCATTCTTTTGTGAATTGTCTGCAAGAGCCTCATAAGCTGGTAGAATGGCCGCGTCGGTACGTATGGGCTGAGGTGGGCACGTGGTCGAAGAGCATGTGGGCAAGAAGCGCCGCAAAGAAGTGCGCCAGGCCATTACCATGAGCGATGAGCTGAGAAAGATTCTTCTCCTTATCGTGTGCGTCACTATTCTCGCTTGCGTTATCATCGCCGTTCTCTTTCTCATCGCATTCACGGGTGTTGTTGAGCTTCCCTCGTTCGTGAGCAACACCGTGCCACTTATCATCCTCGTCGTTTTCATGATCTTTGTCGCTCCCAAGGTGAACAAATACTGGACTTTGCGCGATGCATACAAGGCCCATCTCGAGCGTTACAACATCAGCAAGGCTGACATGAACGCTCTCAAGGATAACCAGCTCTAGACCCCTTGTTCCGCAGCCTGCTCTTTCACCACACGCCTTCATGCCGACAGGGTGTTTGGGTCCCCACAGGTGTCCCAAAAAAGAGTACAATGCGCCTACACAAGCATGACAAAAGGTGTAGGAACCCACATGTCAAAATACACGCAGGGACAACACGCGATTCCGCGTTATCCCAAGGGAAGGCACGCCATTGAGCGTTTCCCATTGGGAGCGCATGGTGTTTCGCATCCCTGTACCTGGTACATCAAGCGCGAAGCCTCCAAGCGTTCCATGCCTGCCGTTGCGCTCTTGCTCACGACGAGCCTGGGTGCGGGAACCGTAGGCGTTCCCCTGCGTGCGATTGCGGACGAGTCTTCCGAGGCCCCCGTCGTACATACGGTCGAGCGCAGTGCTGACAACACGCTGCTCGTCTTCGACGAGTGCTCTGGTCTGCTTGTCGATGTGCTGACGGGCAAAGCCTATGACCCGGTTACGATGGACCTCGTCGAGCCTGAGGGCGAGTTCAAGGACCTGTATCCGCTGCTGGGGCAGATTGTCGATGATCTCGACATTTCCGAGCTCGATCCGGCCGAGCTTCTTGCCATCCTGGAGTCGCTTGATGCGACCGAGTCCCCCGATGCGGGTCAGGAGCCTGGCGCGGATACGCCGGCCGATGCTCCTGATGCGGTGCTTCCGCCGAGCGAGCAGCCGCCTGCCGCTGATGTTGTCACCCCTGGTGACGGTGTCGAATCTCCCGGTCAGGAGCCCACGGATGCCGTGCAGCAGACCGAGCAGCCCGCTGCGCCTGATCCAGGCCCACAGGATTCGACCCCCATCGACCAATACACCTCACCTGACGCCACGACTTCGGCGCCGGTCATTGCCGATGATGGCTCGACGCTTGCGACGACTCTGACCGACTTGCAAGTTGCCACGCGTTTGCTCAATGCTGGCTGGACACCCGAGATGGCTGCCGCTGCGATTGGCAACATGTTTGCGGAGTCCGGCTCGAATGCCGCTTCCTTCTGCGACATGAGTGGCATGTTCCACTACGGCTATGAGGTCGCAGGCGGTTTGTTCCAGTGGACCGATGCCGGCTCATCCACGGCCGAGCTTTCCTGCGCGGGTTTCACGGGGCTCAGGCAGTTTGCCGAGCAGCGCGGCCTCGAGTGGACCGATGTCAACGTGCAGACCGACTACTTCCTGCAAACCTGGCGTGACAGCTGGGGCGAGCGTCAGACCTACTATGACGCTGCGTATCCCGAGTACGCCGCCATCGATGTCTCCCTTGGGCTCTTCGACGAGACCATCGGAGGCGATTTCGACGGTGACGGCATCGTGGATGCGTGGGATGACGATATCGACGGTGACGGCATCCTCAATGCGGATGATCCTGTCACCATGCGTGTCGTGGACGGATCGGTCGTGCGCGGCAAGGTCGCCGACGCGTCGCGCATCCTTCCGATGCAGACGCCTGTCGAGCGCACGGAGGATGAGGCTCGTCATCATGTCGAGGAGCTCACCTTTGCGTTTATGGCGGGCTATGAGGGGCCAGCTGCAAGTGTCGCCCATCTTGACCGCCGTGTAACGCATGCCCTGCGCATGTATCCTGCCATTCTCGCGCTCGACAAGTCACGCGAGATGGGCGTCATGGATACGAAGGCGGGCATGGTCGTTGCCAGTGCCGAAGCCATGCTGGGCGGCACCTACGTGTGGGCTGCCGAGTCTCCTGCGACGAAGACCTTTGATTGCTCCGGCTTGACCAAGTGGTGCTATTCGCTTGCGGGCATCGATCTCGCGCACTATTCCGAGTCCCAGTACGTGCAGGCGAGCAGTGTCCGCAGCGTTGCCGAGGCAACTCCCGGTGACATTCTGTGGAAGCCCGGCCATGTGGGCATCTACATCGGCAACGGGCGTTGCGTCGAGGCGAAGGGCGTGAGGTACGGTATCGTCTACGGTGATGCCGCGTCGTTTGCCGCCGCGCTGCACTTTGACGCCCTCGACGAGGTCGCGCAATAATCCCAAACCAACAAGGGTATTCCGTTCGTTTGCCGTATAATGGCAGGCGTTTTGTCATACGCGATGCAAATAGATGGGCACTCGTCTTGCCCTTGGAGCCAATATGGAGTTTCTAGCAAGTTTTTTTGCGCCGCTCGCAACTGTCGATGGATGGGGCGAGGTCGTTGTTCTCATGTTCCTGGAGCTGGCCCTCGGCGTCGACAATCTCGTCTTCATTGCAATCACCTCTGATCGCCTCCCGGAAAACAAGCAGCACATAGGGCGCAGGCTCGGCTTGGCTGCGGCCATGGTCATGCGCTGCATTTTGCTGTGCGCCGTGGTCTGGATCATGTCCATTAACGTCGTCGTGTTCACGCTGCCCTTTGGCATCGAAGGTGACCACACCGACTTCACCGTGCACAGCCTCGTGTTTCTTCTTGGCGGTGCGTATCTCATCTTCAAGGGCATCAGCGAGCTGCATGAATCCTTTCATGCCGCCAAGCATGCTCCGACGTCCGAGCACACGGCGCCGCAGCCGCGCAAGACAATCGGGCTTGGCCAGGCCGTGTTCACCATCATGATCATGGATATCGTCTTCTCGCTTGACTCGGTCATTACCGCCGCGGGCTTATCCGGCCAGATCATCGTCATGATCATCGCGGTCATCGGCGCCGTGCTCATCATGATCATCTTTGCCGACCCCATCAGCGACTTCATCAATCGCAACTTCGAGATAAAGATTGTCGCGCTCGCCTTCATCGTACTCGTGGGCTGCGAGCTCGTGCTCGAGTCCTTCCATATCGAGTACATCGTCGGGGCTCCTTTGAGCACCTTGCTCTACGCGATGATGATCTTCGGTTTCATCGTCTCGCTTCTCACGATGAAGCAGCGTCATGTGCGCGAGCGCGCCATATCTGATAATGCAGGGCACGAGGGGGATTTGGTTGAGTAAGTACGTGACGACGCAAGCGCAACTCGAGGAGCTGGCACGCGAGCTCGAAGGCTCGGAACTGCTCGCCATCGATACCGAGTTCATGCGCGAGAAAACCTACTACGCGAAGCTCTGCCTGCTGCAGCTGAACAATGGGAAGGTCTCCGCGCTTGTCGATCCTCTTGCGGTCCATGATCTCTCGCCGCTCGTCCCCATTCTCACCGACGAGAACTGCGTGAAGATTTTCCATGCGGGTACGCAGGATATTGCGATTCTCTATCACGAGACGGGGGTCACGCCCTCTCCGGTCTTCGATACGCAGGTCGCCGCCTCGCTTCTGGGTTATCCGCTCCAGGTTGGCTACGGGCCGCTCGTGCGCTCGGTCTGCGATGTGAAGCTCGCGAAGGCCGATAGCTACACCGATTGGTCACGTCGTCCGCTTACGAACAGTCAGATCAAATATGCCCTTGACGATGTCATTTACCTGCCGAGCGTATACGAGCACCTGCGTGACGAGCTCATCGAGAAAGGTCGTCTTACCTGGTGCGAGCGAGACTTCACCGCGCTTGCCGCCCCGGAAAGCTACGATGTCAATCCGCGTGAGTGCTGGCATCGGATCAAGCGCGTCTCCTCGCTTTCGCGCGGTCAGCTTTCCATCGCACGCGAACTTGCCGCTTGGCGCGAGACCGAGGCACAGCATCGCAACTTGTCCCGCAAGTGGGTGCTTGCCGACGAGGCGGTCGTGGAAATCTCCCGCAAAGCGCCCAAGACGAGGGAGGCGCTTTTCGAGGTTCGCGGCCTGGCAAACAAGCTCAACGGCCGCGACGTCAAGCACATCCTCGAGGCGGTCGCTCGTGGCAAGGAGATGCCTCAGGACCAGTGGCCCAAGCTCGAGCGCAATCCCAAGGGCGATGTCGAGGCAGACGGCGCCGTCGAGCTGCTTTCCTCGTTGCTCGAGGTGCGCGCCAAGCAACATGGCGTCGCAGCGCCTCTCATCGCGACGCACTCCGACCTCTCGAAGCTCGTGCGCGGACATCGTGAGGGCTTGGCGCTCATGGAGGGATGGCGTTACGACATCGCAGGTTGTGAGCTCATCGACCTGCTCGAAGGCCGTCTCTCGTTGTACCTGTGCGATGGGGCAATCGAGGTCGCACGGCGCTAGGCGCATCCACATCGGAACGAAACGGTTACCCTCGGCAGGCTTCGCACTGCTATGATGAATGCGTCCCCTGATTTTTGGAGGTACCCATGTCTTCCTGGTTTCTCTTGATCATCGTTACGATGGCGCTTGGCTTCGGTACGCAGGCATATATCAACTCGTCGTATCGCAAATATGCTTCCGTTCCCAACGAGTCTGGTCTCACGGGCGCGCAGATCGCTCGCCGTATGCTTGACGATAACGGCTTGCAGCACGTGCAAGTGCGTCCCGTCGCCGGCTCGCTGAGCGATCACTATGACCCCCGCACGCAGGTCGTCAGCCTCTCCGAGGGCGTATATGACCAGGCTTCCGTCTCGGCCATGGCCATCGCCTGCCATGAATGCGGCCATGCGGTGCAGCACGCCCGCGGTTATGCCGCCATGAAGGTGCGCTCCGCACTCGTCCCCATAGCCAACTTCGGCTCGAGCGTGTGGCTCATCCTGCTGCTCATCGGCATCTTCCTCAACATGATGCAGCTCTTCTGGCTGGGTATCATCTTCTATGCGTTCGCGGTGCTCTTCCAGATCGTCACGCTGCCCGTCGAGTTCAATGCCTCGCGTCGTGCCCTTGCCTACATCACGGGTTCGAGTTCGGGTGCTGTCACGGCATCTACGCAGGCGCTGGCCATTCCGGGCGATGCCACGGCCGATGGTGCCCGTACGGTTCTCAGGGCGGCGGCGCTCACCTACGTGGCCGCGGCTCTCACGAGCGTTCTGCAGCTCCTGTACTTCCTCGGCATGGTACGTGGAGACTAGCGGTGTGCGTTTTCATGTCACACCCGACGCGTATCATGACTGCACAGATGTAAGAGCGTGAAGGTGGGTGTGATGGAAGATTCGGAGCAAAGCTCTGCATATACCGTGACGCAGGCCATGAACGCGGCCAAGCGCGGGCTCGAGAAGATTCGCCTTACCGTCATCGGCGAGGTTTCGGAATTCAATGACAAGCCCGGTTATAAGGCCGCGTACTTCACCGTGCACGATGACGACTGCTCCATGCCCTGTCTCATGTGGCGCGATCGCTACAACGCATCGGGCGTCACGTTGCAGGCGGGTATGCTCGTCGAGCTCACGGGTAACTTCTCCTGCTATCCCGCCAAGGGCCGCCTTCAGTTCTCGGTAGCTTCCATGCAGGTGGCAGGGGAGGGCAAGCTGCGCATGCAGGTCGCCCAGCTTGCTCGCAAGCTCGAGGCAGAAGGCCTCATGGACGCGAGCCGCAAGCGCCGCGTACCTCCACTGCCGCAACGCATTGCCGTCGTCACTTCGCCACGCGGCAAGGCTGTGCACGATGTCATTCGCACGCTGCGGCGCCGCTATCCACTCGGAGAGCTGCTCATCTGCGGCGTGCCCGTCGAGGGCCAGGATGCCCCTGCGCGCATCATTCAGGGTCTTGAGGCAGCCTGCGCGGCCACACCTGCGCCCGATGTCATCCTGCTCGTGCGTGGTGGTGGTTCCTACGAGGATCTCATGCCCTTCAACGACGAGTCCCTCGCGCGCGCCGTCGCGGCGTCTCCCATCCCCGTCGTTACGGGTATCGGGCATGAGCCAGACAATTCGATTTGCGACATGGTCTCAGATCGCCGCTGCTCCACGCCCACGGCGGCAGCGGAGGCCATCGCGCTTTCCACCGAGGAGCTTTCCAACAAGCTGGCAAACGCCCAGGATGCCCTGCGTCGCTCCGTAGAGAACTACATGCAAGTGCAACAAGCGCAGCTTGACCGTTTGCTTGACCGTCCGCTTTGGCACGATACCCACTACCTCACCGGCTCGTATTTCCAGACGCTTGATGCCATGGAAGAGCGCCTGCTGCGCGCCATCCCCGATGCGCTTCGGGCAGATGCCCATGCGCTCGAGCTACTCAAGGGCCGGCTGCTCAATCTCGGCCCGCATCTCTGTGACGGCTTCGGGCGCGACATCGCCCTCTGCGCGACAAAGCTCGATGCGCTCTCGCCGCTCAAGACCTTGAGCCGTGGATACTCCATCACCTATGCCGCCGATGGCCATTCCATCGTAGATAGCGTGCAGCACGTCAACGACGGCGATCATATTCAGGTCCAAGTCCAGGACGGGCGGCTTGCCTGCACCGTCAATGCGATAGAAAGGGAAGCGCATGTCTGAGGAAGTCACGGCAACAGAGGTCGGCAACCTGAGCTTCAAGGAGGGCCTTGAGGAGCTCGCCGCCATCGTTCGCTCGCTCGAGAGCAATCAAATCGAGCTCGAGCAGAGCATCGAGAGCTACGAGCGCGGCGTGGCGCTGCTTGCGTCGCTGCAGAAGCGCCTCAACGAGGCCCAGCAAAAGGTCACGGTGCTGATGGGCGAGCTCGAGCCCGAGAACGACGACAGCATCGACACGACGCTTAGCTAGAAGCGGACAGGGCGTGACAGTGGGGACGGGGCTTCTGTCACATCCATGGATGTGACAGAAGCCCCGTCCCCACTGTCACGCCCAACTGCGCATGAGCCGCTTGCGGCATCATGCATATACGGCATCTTCGTGATATGAGAGAATACAGAATACGTATTTTTAAGGTTATGGCGTAAAGAGGATGCCGATGTACGTTCTGGTGATCAATGCGGGTAGTTCATCCCTCAAGTACCAAATCATCGATTCCGAAACCGAAGAGCTCGTGACACGCGGCCTGTGCGAGAAGGTCGGGTATTCCGATGCCTTCGTGCAGCATTGGAACAAGAACGACAAGCGCGTTTTCGAAGAGCCGATGGAGAACCATCTCGTCGCCGTCAAGATGGTGCTCGACGTGCTCGCCAAGGACCCTGACTCTGGTATCGACAGCCTCGATCAGATCGGTGCCGTTGGCCATCGCATCGTGCATGGTGGCGAGAAGTTCAGCGAGTCGGTGCTCGTCGACGACCAGGTTGTCGCCGACATCGAGCTTTGCTCCGAGCTTGCCCCGTTGCACAATCCGCCGGCGGTGCAATGCATTCGCGCCTGCCGCGAGATCATGCCCGATGTTCCGCATGTCTGCGTATTCGATACGGCGTTTCACCAGACTATGCCGCCACGTGCGTACATGTATGCCATTCCGTACGAGTTCTACGAGCAGTTCGGCATCAGAAAATACGGCGCGCATGGCACCTCGCATCGCTACCTTGTTCAGCGTGCTTCCGAGATGCTCGGCGAGCAGCCCGAGGATCTTAAGCTCATCACCTGCCATTTGGGTGGCGGTTGTTCGGTGACTGCTGTCGATCACGGCATGTCAGTCGACACCTCGATGGGATTCACCCCGCTTGGCGGCATCGTCATGGGTACGCGTAGCGGCGACATCGATCCTTCCATCGTCACCTACCTGATGGAGCAGGAGGGCTACACCCCCAACGAGATTATCACGATTCTCAATCGCCAGTCGGGTCTCTACGGCATCAGCGGCATCTCGGCCGATATGCGCGACATTGACGCGGCGACCAAATCCGGCCTCAAGCGTGCGGCTCTCGCATACGACATGTTCGCCAACTCCGCCAAGAAGATGATCGGTTCGTACATGGCCGAGATGGGCGGCGTCGATGCCATTGTCTTCTCCGGTGGCGTGGGTGAGAACTCCGAGCGCATGCGTCGCATGATCTTAGGCGGTATGGAGCCACTCGGCATCGTCCTCGACTACGAGGCTAACAAGGTCATGGGCGAGGAGCGCATCATCAGCGATGAACGCTCTCCGGTCAAGATCCTCGTTATCCCCACCAACGAGGAGCTCATGATCGCGCGTGACGCCGTCCGTCTTGCAAACGAGGCTAACGCGGCTGCATAAGGCGCTCCTTGTTTTGCTTCATATTGCATAAAATAATAAATAAATGCATAAATATTGCATAAAAGAAAATAATTATTGAATTATGCCGAAAATCGGTCCACAATACCATCCAAGTATCATTTCATCCGTTTAGATGGGAAGCACATGAAGAGGGCAGCAGTTGTAGGCGCGGCAGGGTATGCCGGCGTCGAGGCGGTACGCATTTTGCTGAGCCATCCCGAGTTTGAATTGACCTGCATCACCTCGTCGGGCAATGAGGGTGAGAGCATCGCGAGCCTCTATCCGGCTCTTACCGGCATATGCGATCTGAGCTTCGAAGCGCATGATGCAGAACGCATCGCCGCGCAGGCCGACGTCGCCTTTCTCGCCGTGCCCCATACGGCGTCGCTCGCGATGACGCCCGCGCTCGTTGCCGCCGGCGTCCAGGTCATAGATTTGTCGGCGGACTATCGTCTGGCCGATCCGGAGGTATACGAGGCGTGGTACGACGCCAAGCACACGAGCGCCGATTTGCTGGCGCAGGCGGTCTATGGCCTGCCCGAGGTCGCACGCGCTGAGCTCAAGGCGGGTACACCCGTCGTCGCTTGTCCGGGCTGCTACCCCACGGCTTCCGCCTTGGCGGCTTTGCCCATCATGGAAGCCGGCTTCAAAGGCGAGGGCCCCGTTACCATCGCGGCGCTTTCCGGCGTGTCGGGCGCTGGCCGCAAGGCGACGCCCAAGACGCATTTCTGCAACGCGGATGAGTCGGTGGGGCTCTATGGCTTGCCGCATCGTCATACGCCCGAGATCGCCCAGACGCTCTCGCGCGCTGCCGGCGCCGATGTCGAGGTCATTTTCACGCCGCATCTCGTTCCGATGGTGCGAGGCTTGCTTTCGACGGTCTACATTCCGCTCGACGTGCCGCATACCATTGAGGAGCTGCATGCGGTCTATACCGCGCGCTATGCGTCCGAGCCGTTCGTGAGCGTATGCCCTATCGGCACCATGCCGCAGACCTCATGGGTCGAGGGCTCGAATCGGGCGCAGGTGGGTCTGCATCTCGCGTCGGATGGCAAGCTGCTCGTCGCGAGTTGCGCTATCGACAATCTCGTCAAGGGCGCGGCCGGCCAGGCCATCCAGGCTGCGAATCTCGTGTGCGGTTTCGAGGAAACCGCCGGTCTTACCTATAGTTGTCCGGTGGTGTAGAAAAATGAGAGACGTTGAGTTTAGTTACGACAAGAATGGCGTGACGGCGCCTGAAGGCTTTAGGGCGGCTGGCGTGCATGCCGGTTTTCGCAAGGACCCCAGACGTCTCGATGCCGCGCTTGTCGTGTCCGATGGTCCCGATACGGTGGCGTGCGGAATGTTCACGAAGAACGTCTTTTGCGCGGCGCCCGTGCAGGTCGATCGCGAGCTGCTCGCACATCACATGCCGCGTGCCGTCCTGCTCAACTCCGGCAACGCCAATGCCGCGACAGGCGAGCCGGGCCTTGCCATCGCGCGCAAGGCGGCGCAGGTGACCGCCCGTGCCCTGGGGCTGCCCGAGGGCGAGGCGCTCGTTGCCTCGACGGGTGTCATCGGCGTCGAGCTTCCCTGGGGGCCCTTCGAGACGGGCATTCCCGCTCTTGTCGAGGCGCTGTCGAAAGACGGCGGCCATGATGCGGCATGCGCCATCATGACCACGGATACGCATCCCAAGGAGCATGCCGTGCGCTTCGTCTACGATGGCAACGAGTATGCCATAGGCGGCATGGTCAAGGGTTCGGGCATGATTCAGCCTGATATGGCGACCATGCTCGCCGTCATCACCACCGACATGCCCATTGCGCCCAGTGATGCGCGTCTCGCGTTGCAAACGGCGGTCGATGCCTCCTTCAACAAGGTCACGGTCGATTCCGATACCTCGACCAACGATAGCGTCTTCTTCTTCTCGAGCGGCATGGGCGCACCCGTCGCCGATGCAGACGAAGCAGCCGATGTGCTCGCAGAGGCGCTGCGTGTCGTCTGCGAAGACCTCGCACGTCAGATTGCGGCCGATGGCGAGGGTGCCACCAAGCTCGTGACCGTCTTCGTGCGCGACGCAAGGGACGAAGCCGATGCCGACAAGGCGGCGCGCACCATCGCCAATTCGCCGCTTGTCAAGACGGCCATCGCGGGGCACGATTGCAACTGGGGCCGTATTGCGGCGGCACTCGGCCGCAGTGGCGCGAGCTTCGAGCAGCATGACGTCGACATCGACATCATGGGCATGCCCGTGCTGCGCGCGGGTTTGCCGTGCGGCTTTGACGAGGACGAGGCGCTACGCCGCTTCGAGGACGACGAGATCGTCATCGAGGTTTCGCTTGGCACGGGTGGTGGCGCGGATACGCGTGTGTGGACCTGTGACCTCACCCACGAGTACATCCACATCAACGCCGACTATCGGAGCTAGTCCAGATAGGAAGACAAGAGGGGAACATGCAGTATCGCAAGAAATACGACGAAGTTGACGTAGCGGACATCGACGCGCTTCCCAATCAGTTGCGTGCCCGCGTGCTGCTCGACGCGCTGCCCTGGATCGAGGACATCACGGGAAAGACGGTCGTCATCAAGTACGGCGGAGCGGCCATGGTGGCAGGCGAGCTGCGCGACGCGGTCGTCGATGACATCATCATGCTCAAGCTCATGGGTGCCAATCCCATCATCGTGCATGGTGGCGGCCCCAATATCAACGCCATGCTCAAACGCCTCGACATCCCCACGCACTTCGAGGGTGGTCAGCGCGTGACCGACGAGCAGACGATGGAGATCGTCAAGATGACCCTCGTCGGCCAGGTCAACCAGGACCTCGTGAGCGCCATCAACAAGCATGGGTCGGTTGCCGTCGGCCTCAATGGTGCCGACGCGAAGATCATCCAGGCCGAGCCGCTCGACCCGAAGCTCGGGCGCGTGGGCAAGGTCAAGTCCATCAACACCCGTCTCATCGAGGATCTGCTCGCAGCGGACTACATCCCCGTCATCGCGACGGTTGGCTATGGTGACGATGGCGACTACAACATCAACGCGGATACCGTCGCAGGCGAGATCGCGGCGGCGGTCGGTGCGCAGAAGATCGTCTTCATCACCGATGTCGACGGCATCTACACGGACTTCGACGACAAGTCGACGCTCGTCTTCCGCATGGCGCTTTCCGAGGCCGTCGAACTCGCCAACGAGGGCACGATGTCGAGTGGCATGATTCCCAAGATCAATGCCTGCGTGACGGCGCTTTCGGCGGGCGTGCGCAAGGCGCATATCATCAACGGCACGGTCCCCCATTCGCTTGTCCTCGAGATCTTCACCGACTCGGGTGTCGGTACGCTCATCGTGCGTCATCAGGACGATTCGATGGATCCGGACTTCGTCGAGGCACCGGTGAGCAACTTCGCAAGCAAGCTCGACCAGTCCATCCAGACCATCGGAAGGAGCGAGTAATCGACATGGGAAAGCAATTCGACAAGGCGCAGCAGCTTGACGACACCTACGTCATGCACACCTTTGCGCGCAAGCCGGTCGAGTTCGTCTCGGGTGCGGGGCAGTGGCTCATCGATGACGAGGGAAACGAATACCGCGACTTCCTCTCGGGCATTGGCGTCGTGAGCGTCGGGCACTGTAACTCGCGCGTCACCGAGACAATCACCGAGCAGGCAAACAAGCTTGTCCACGTGAGCAACTATTTCTACATCGAACATCGCGGCGAGCTCGCCGAGCGCATCTCGGACATGCTCGCGCATGGTACGGAAGCGGTCTGGCAGAGCTTCTTCGCCAACTCCGGCGCCGAGGCAAACGAGGGCGCCATCAAACTGGCACGCCTCTGGGGCGCCAAGAACCTCGACGGCGCCTACGGCATCATCTCGGCCGAGAAGTCCTTTCACGGCAGGACGCTTGCCACGCTTGCGGCAACGGCGCAGGACAACAAGCAGGACCCCTTCGCGCCGCTTCCGGCGGGTTTTGGACGCACCCCGCTCAACGACATCGACGCGCTCGCGGCTGCGCTCGACGGCGAGGTCGATGGCACGCGCCCCTGTGCGCTCATGATCGAGTGCATCCAGGGCGAGTCCGGCGTCTGGCCCTGCTCGCTCGAATACCTCAAGGCGGCTCGCGAGATGACCTCCGAGCGCGACATGCTTCTCATCGTCGATGAGGTGCAGACGGGCTTCTGCCGCACGGGATCGTACTTCGCCTTCCAGTCCTATGGTATCGAGCCTGATATCGTGACGATGGCAAAGGGCATCGCCGATGGCATCCCCATGGGCGCGTTTGCCGCCAAGACCGACCTTGCCGCACTCATGCAGCCGGGCATGCACGGCACGACCTTTGGTGGCGGCCCGCTCGCCTGCGCGGCGGCAGATGCGACCACCAAGATCATGTGCGAGGAGGGCTTCCTCGATCACGTGAACGAGATGGGTGCCTACCTGCGCGACCGCCTGGCCGAGCTGCCCTTCGTTACCGACGTGCGCGGCAAGGGCCTCATGTGCGGCATCAGCCTGGACAAGCCCGTTGCCAATCAGGTGGTGCTCAACGCGTTGCGGCATGGCTTCGTGCTCAATGCCCCGGCAGCTGATATCATTCGCTTCCTGCCGCCGCTCATCATCGAGAAGGATGACATCGATGCGCTCGCCGAAGCGCTCCCGACCATATACGAGGAGGTTGCACAATGAGCCAGAACACGCTCGCCGGACGCGATTGCCTGCGTCTGCTCGATTTGACGCCCGAGGAGTTCACGCTCGTGCTCGATACGGCCGCACGGCAAAAGGCCGACTGGAAGAACGGCGTGCACGATGCCCCCTGCGCGGGCAAGGCCGTCGCCATCATCATGGAGAAGCCCAGTCTGCGCACGCGCTCGAGCTTCGAGATCGGCACCTATCGCCTGGGGGCGCATCCGCTCGTCATGAGCGATGACCACTCGGCGTTCAGTCGCGGCGAGACCGTGCAGGACACGACGCTCGTGCTCGAACGCTTTGTCGATGCCATCGTATTGCGTACTTACGAGCAGAGCAAGGTGGTCGAGGTCGCCCAGTGGGCGAGCATTCCCGTCATCAACGCGCTCTCCGATGACTTCCATCCCTGCCAGGGCCTGGCAGATGCCCTGACGATTCGCGAGCACAAGGGCAAGCTCGCGGGCCTCACCATCGCCTATGTGGGCGATGGCAACAACATGGCCCATACCTATCTCGAGATGGGCGTTTTGGCGGGCATGAACGTGAAGCTGGGATTCCCCGCGATCCACACGCCCGATCCCGTCGTCATCGCCGAGTGTGAGAAAGTCGCTTCCATGACCGGTGCCTCGATCGAGCTTTTCAACGATCCGCGTGAGGCGGTTGCCGATGCCGACGTGGTCATCACCGACACCTGGACTTCCATGGGCGACGAGGACGAGCATGACCAGCGCGTCGCCGAGTTCGAGGGCTTCCAGGTCAATGCCGAGCTCATGGCTTTGGCTGCCGATGACGCCCTTTTCATGCATTGCCTGCCCGCGCATCGTGGCGAGGAAGTAACCGACGAGGTCATGGATGCTCCGTACTCGGTGATTTTCGACGAGGCGGAAAATCGCCTGCATGCCCAGAAGGCCCTGCTCTCGCTCGTGATGGGGGCGCAGTAACATGGCGAGTGCGCGCAAGGAGCGCCAGGATGCGATTCGCGACCTCGTTCGGCACAATCGCATCCGCACGCAATCCGATCTCGTCGCGCAGCTGCGCGATCGCGACTTCGATGTCACGCAGGCGACCATTTCGCGCGACATCACGGACCTCGGTCTCGAGAAGGATGTCGGGGGCGTTTACATGTTGCCGGAGGATTACCGCCTCCGCTCGATCGCGGCAAGTGCCGTACGCGAGACGCGCCGGGCGCAAAACCAGGTGCTGCTCCTCTGCGACCCCGGCACGGCTTCGAGCGTGGCGGCGGCACTCGATGCCTCGCAAACGCAGGGCGTGCTCGGCAGCATCGCGGGTGACGATACGATACTCGTCATTTGCGCTGACGACGCGCAGGGCGAGAGATTCCAAAATGACGTGAACCAGCTGCTCGAGAAGAAGTAAACTCGGCTGACTCGAAAGGAAGGAAAAATGGAAATGGAAAAGGACAAGGTCGTACTTGCATACTCGGGTGGTCTCGACACATCCGTCTGCATCAAGTGGCTCATGGAGGAAAAGGGCCTCGACGTCATCGCAGTAACGGGCGATGTCGGGCAGGAGCGTCAGGACCTCGAGTTCGTCAAGAAGAAGGCCCTGCAGGTCGGTGCCATCGAGGCGCTGGCCATCGACATGCGCGAGGAGTTCGTCAATGACTTCTTGACCAAGGCATTGGCCGCCAACTGCATGTACGAGAACAAGTACCCGATGGTGAGCGCATTGTCGCGCCCGGTCATCTCCAAGAATCTCGTCGAGATCGCGCACAAGTACGGTGCGAAGTACATCGCCCACGGTTGCACCGGCAAGGGCAACGACCAGGTCCGCTTCGAGGTCGCCATTCAGAGTCTCGATCCCGAAATCAAGGTGCTCGCTCCCGTGCGCGAGTGGGATCTGCACACGCGCAACGACGAGATGGAATACGCGAAGAATCACGGCATTCCCGTCCCCACGACGAAGGCCTCGCCCTATTCCATCGACGACAACCTCTGGGGTCGCGCCATCGAGTGCGGTGAGCTCGAGGACCCGTGGAGCGAACCGCTCGAGGACATCTACACGATGACCACCTCGAGCTACGAGGCCCCGGCAGAGGGCGAGTACGTCGTCATCAGCTTCGATGCTGGCGTGCCCTGTGCACTGGATGGCGAGAAGATGAGCTTCCACGACATCATCCTCAAGATGAACGAGATCGCGGGGCGCAACGGCTTCGGCCGCGTCGACATGATCGAGAACCGTCTCGTGGGCGTGAAGAGCCGCGAATGCTACGAGGTGCCCGGCGCGCTGTCCATCATCCAAGCGCACAAGGCCCTCGAGGACCTGTGCCTGGAGCGCGAGCTTCTGCACTTCAAGCCCATCGTCGAGCAGAAGTGGGCCGAGCTCGTCTACGACGGTCTGTGGTTCTCGCCCCTCAAGGAAGCCCTGGACGGATTCTGCGCGACGACGCAGAAGCTCGTCACGGGCGACGTGCGCCTGCGCTTCCTCAAGGGCAGCTGCGTGACGGTCGGGCGTCGCAGCAAGTACTCGCTCTACGATTATGGCCTGGCGACGTACGATTCCGCCGACACCTTCAACCGCGACAGCGCCGAGGGCTTCATCGATCTCTTCGGCTTGTCGACGCGCGTGTGGGCCAAGCACCGCCAAGACGAGGGTCAGCCCGGCGTCGTCTAGAAGACACACATCATCGCCTTCCTGGCATCAAAAAACGGGCCGTGCATTGCGCGGCCCGTTCTCTTTGCGGATATGCCTGTGTCGAGGGGTCTGACCCCCTGACACATTTGCGAGATGACCCTAGCGGTCGTCCTTGGGATTCTCCTCGGAGACGACGACCTCGCCATCAGGGAATACGACGGGCTCCTTCTCGTCGACTTCCTCGGCCTCTTTGGGCAGGATGGGCGTGTCGACGGGCATGTTGACGCCCTTGAGCGGGATGCCGCCCTCGAGCACGGCGTCCAGATGGCGGTCAACGAGCTCCTCGTCCATGTAGTGATCGAACTCGTACTGGATGGCCTTTGAGGGCTCCTTGCTCAGCAGCGAGACAATGACGATTGCCAGGCAGCTCAGGATGAAGGCGGGAAGCAACTCGTAGATGCCGAAGACGCCACCGAGCGGCTTGACGAGGTTATGCCATACGATGACGGAGACGGCACCCGTCAGCATGCCTGCGATGGCACCTGACTTGGTCGTACGCTTCCAGTACAGGCTGAAGAGCGTGAGCGGACCAAACGAGGCACCCAGGCCGGCCCAGGCGTACGAGACGACGTTGAAGATGATCGAATCTTCGCTCCAGGCAACGGCAATGCCGAAGAGCAGGACGCAGGCCAGCGTGATACGGCTCACGATGAGCACCTGGTTGTCGGTGGCATTCTTCTTGAAGACACCGCGGAAGATGTTCTCGGCAACCGAAGAGCCCGTGATGAGTAGATACGATGAGGCGCTCGACATCGAGGCGGCAAGAATGCCCGAGACGACAAGGCCGCAGAGAAAACCGGGGAGCATGACTTGCGACAGGAAGATGAAGATGCTCTCCGCACCGGATTGGGTGAGGTATTGGGCGGGGAAGAGATAACGACCGATGATGCCGATCATGATGGCGCAGAACATGGAGATGACGACCCAGACGATGGCGATGCGACGCGAGGTCTTGATCTCGCTGTCGTTGCGAATGCCCATGAAGCGCACGAGCACCTGCGGCATGCCGAAGTAGCCCAGGCCCCAGCTCAGGGTCGAGATGATGGTGAGCAGACCGTATTCGGCGGGAATGCCAAAGACGGGAGCACCGCCAAGCAGGTACTGGACGCCATCGGCATCGACCTCGGGCGTAGCTGTCTGCACCATCGAGAGGTAGCCGGGGATGTCGGAGAGGAATGCTGCGGTATTCTCGATGCCGCCTGCCATGGTGATGGATCCGATGACGACGACCGCCAGGGCAAAGAACATGAGGCAGCCCTGCACGAAGTCGGTCGCGACGACCGAGAGGTAACCGCCGACCATCGTGTAGAGGAATACGATGATGGCGCCGAAGATCATCATGACCGTATAGTCCATGCCAAAGAGCGTGTTGAAGAGCTTGCCGCAGGTGACGAAGCAGCTGCCCGTGTAGACGCAGAAGAAGATGAGGATGATGACGGCGGCAACCGTGCTCACGATGTTCTTGCTGTCGTGGAAGCGATTGGAATAGAAACCGGGCAGCGTGATAGAGTCGTTGGCCTTTTCGGAATAGCGGCGCAAGCGCTTGGCGACGAGCAACCAGTTGAAGTAGGTGCCAAGTGCCAGGCCGATACACGTCCAGCCCGCATCGGCGGCACCGGTGAAGTAGGCGAGGCCGGGCAGGCCCATGAGCAGGTAGCCCGACATGTCCGATGCTTCGGCTGAAAGGGCCGTAAACCAGGGACCGACCTTGCGGCCGCCCAGGAAGTACTCCGACGAGGACTTGTTGGCACGCCTCGCGTAGGAAAAGCCGATGATGAGCACCACCATGAAGTAGATCAAGATGGCGATGATGACTGCGTAATCTCCTGTATTCATGAAAACCTCTCGTCCATAAAGCCTAGTGGCGCACTATTATAACTTTAGTACGGTAAAGTGAAAGGAACTTTCTGCAGAGCGCTAGGTAGACGGGATGTTTGCCGCCCGCCGCAAGAACAGCGGCGCATCTTTGCTATATTGTCAGTTTGGTCGCAACAAACCAACTTGGAGTACACCATGCAGAACACAACATCTTCCCCAGACGGCATGCACGCGAGTGAGGCGCTCTGGGGAGGTCGCTTCGAGGATTCTCCCACGGAGTTCACGCAGGCCTTCGGTGCGTCTTTGCCCGTCGACAAGCGCATGTGGGAGTCCGATATCGAGGGGTCGAAGGCGCATGCGCTTATGCTCGCCCGTCAGGGCGTGATCTCGGAGGAAGACGCCGCGAGCATTCGCGCGGGACTCGATGCCATTGCAGCCCAGATTGACGAGGGCGATTTCGAGTTCGATATCGATGATGAGGACATTCACATGTCCATCGAGCGCAACCTGACCGAGGCCATCGGTGCAGCAGGTGGACGCTTGCATACGGGCCGGAGCCGCAATGACCAGGTCGGGACCGATGCACGCCATCACGCCAAGAAGCTCGCCGCGGGCCTTGCACACCAGATGCTCGACCTGCGCGGTGCGCTCCTCGAGCTCGCCGAGGACAAGTTCGGCGTCGTCATGCCAGGCTACACGCACATGCAGAAGGCGCAGCCCGTGCTCTTCTCGCATCATATGCTCGCGTACTACTGGATGTTCACGCGCGATTTCGAGCGTCTGCAGGCAGCTTACGCGGCTGCCGATGTGCTGCCCTTGGGCAGCGCCGCGCTTGCGGGCACGACCTATCCGCTCGATCGTCATTTCGTGGCAGACGAGCTCGGCTTTGCCAGCGTGGCGGAAAACAGCATGGACGCCGTGAGCGATCGTGACTTCCTCCTCGACCTCTCCTATGCCTGCGCGGTGGCCATGATGCACCTCTCGCGCCTGTGCGAGGAGCTCATCTACTGGTCGAGTAACGAGTTCGGTTTCATTCGCTTGTCCGATGCCTACTCGACGGGCTCGTCGATCATGCCCCAGAAGAAGAACCCCGACTTCGCCGAGCTCATTCGCGGCAAGACCGGCCGCGTGTACGGCGACCTCATGGCGCTGCTCACGACCATGAAGGGACTTCCGCTTGCCTATAACAAGGACATGCAGGAGGACAAGGAAGGCGTGTTCGACGCGGTCGACACGCTTGGCAACTCTCTCGTCGTGATGACGGGCATGATTCGTACCATGCAGGTTAACGAGGATGCCATGCGCACCGGAGCGCTCGGTGGTTTCATGGCGGCAACCGATCTGGCCGATTACCTCGTTGGGACGGGCGTGCCCTTCCGTGAGGCGCATGCCATCGTGGGCAGGCTCGTGCTCGAATGCGAGAAACAGGGAAAGACCTTGCAGGAGCTGAGTGCCGACGATCTTGCCGAAGTTGACGAGCACTTCGCTGCCGATGCGCTCGAGGCCGTTGACATCGACAAGGTCGTCGAACGCCGTACGACCTATGGCGCGACGGGTCACGACGCGGTCAAGGTCCAGCTCGAGCATGCACGCGAGAGCCTCGCGGCCGATACCAATGCCATGGCGGATTAGACGATGAGAAAGCCGGAGCTGCTCGCGCCCGCGGGAAACCGCGCGGCGTTCGAGGCGGCGCTTGCCGCTGGTGCCGATGCCATCTATCTGGGAGCCGGGTCATTCAACGCGCGGCGCAATGCCGATAACTTCGCCATCGACGACCTGCGTGCGGCATGCCGTGACGCCCATTTGCGCGGCGCCCGTGTCTATCTCACGGCTAACACGCTCGTGTTTCCGGACGAGATGGACGATGCGCTCGCGATGGTCGCCTCTGCAGCCGAAGCGGGCATTGATGCTGCTATCGTTCAGGACGTCGGTCTCATGTCGGTGCTGCGCCGTGAGCTGCCCGAACTCGAGCTTCACGCCTCCACACAGCTTAACGTGCGTGGCAAGCGTGGTATCGAACTGGCCACGCGTCTTGGCTGCTCGCGCGTGACGCTTGCGCGCGAGCTCTCCATCGAGCAGATTGCGCGTCTTGCCGAGCTTGGCGTCGATCTTGAAGTCTTCGTGCATGGTGCGCTTTGCATTTGCCAATCGGGGCAGTGCCTGCTCTCGTCGCTTATTGGCGGACGTAGCGCCAATAGGGGGCTCTGCGCCCAACCCTGCCGTCTGCCGTACAAGCTTGTCGATGAAGACGGCAAGACGCTCGCGAAGGAAGGCCAGTATCTGTTGAGCCCCAAGGACCTTTGTGGCATCGGGATGGTCGATCGGCTCATCGAAGCGGGAGTTGCGTCGCTCAAGATCGAGGGACGGATGAAGTCGCCCGAGTATGTCTCCACGGTCACGGCAACGTATCGCGAGGCGATTGACCGCGCATGGAAGGACCGGGCCTCGTACGAGGTCGCCGATGATGCTGAGGATGTGCTAGCCGAGGCGTTTAACCGTGGGTTCACGCATGGCTACCTGGCGGGCGAACGCGGTAACGACATGATGGGCTACCGGCGTCCGAATAATCGCGGTGTTGCCGTCGGACGCGTCACGGGGTATTCCGCCGGCAAGGTCAAGCTTGCTGCGAGCACCGACATCGCCGTGGGCGACTTGCTCGAGTTCTGGACCTCCAAGGGTCGCGTCACCTATACCGTTGAGGCATCCGATACCCTCAAGGGCGAGACGAAGTACCTGGGCGTACGCGAACCGGTCTCCGTTGGCGACCGCGTGTTTCGCGTGCGCTCGGCCAAGCTCGCCGCTGCCGCGCAAGAGCGTACCGAGGCGGGGATGAAGATTCCGGTTTCGATCGACGTGCACATGAAGAAGGACGAGCCGCTCGAGATTATCGTGCGTGATGAGGCGGGTCACGAAGCGAAAGCGATGGGCCCGGTCATCGAGGAGGCACGCACCAAGGCAATTGCGCGCGAGGATGTCATCGAGCATGTGGGTAGGCTCGGCTCCACGCCTTTCACGTGCGAGGACTGGCAGGTCGATTTGGACGAGGGCGTGGGCATTGGCTTTTCGACCCTGCACAAGACGCGCAGTGCCGCACTCGCCGCTTTCGAAGAAACGCTGCTTGACGCAAACGGGCAGACGGCAGTGTCCGCTGGTGGCGTCGACATCACGCGTGTGACGGACCTCTCCGATATGGCGCCGTTTACGACGGTCATTCGTTTCGATGACACGAACATAGCCTGCTCGCTCGAACAGTTCGAGCCGGGCTGCTCCATCGGACCACGCATGTACGCCACCAATATCGAGGCCATCCGCACCTGGGCCGCGCTCGGTGCGAGCTTCGTCTGGCTTTCGCCCGAGCTCACGCTTCACCAGATGAAGCTGCTGGCCGATGAGTCGCCGCTTCCCCTCGGGATCATCGTCATCGGCCGCCAGGAGCTCATGGTGAGCGACCACTGCTTCCTCATGGCAGAAGGTTCCTGTGACGAGCATTGCGCGACATGCGCACGCCGCTGTGGGACATCGCGCTTTCTGGAAGATCGCAAGGGCTACCGCTTCCCGGTTACGACGGACGTATGCGGGCGAGGGCACATCTACAACGCCGTGCCGCTCGACGTCGCGCACGCGATCGGCGACCTGCTGCGTGCCGGCGTGCGCGGGTTCGCCGTCGATGCGACGCTCATGGGCGAAGGCGAAGCGGAGCATGCGCACAATCGCGTGCGTAGCGGAATAAACGGGACGAAGATCAAGAAGAGCGCCGATACGACCACGGGACATCTCTTCAGGCCGGTCGAGTGATTCATCCACCGCAATTGGCATGGGCGCTTCTGCTAAGATAGCGAATTTACATAGCAATAAGGTCTGGTGAAAGGCAAAGACGTGCTTTCAAGCGAAGAACAACTCCACATCATACAGTCAGGCGTCGCGGGCATTACGCCGCTTGAGGCCATGAAGAAAAAGCTCGATCGCGGCACGCCGCTCAACATCAAGCTCGGTGTTGACCCGACGAGTCCGGATTTGCACATTGGCCATGCCGTGCCCCTGCGCAAACTGCGCCAGTTCCAGGACCTTGGTCATGAGGTTACGCTCATCATTGGTGACGGCACGGCCATGATTGGCGACCCGTCCGGTCGCAACTCGACGCGCCCGCAGCTCTCTGCCGAGCAGATTGATGCGAATGCCCAGACCTATATGGAGCAGGCAATGAAGGTGCTTGACCCCGAGAAGACCAAGGTCGTGCATAACCGTGACTGGATTTTCGACCTTGACCTTGCCGACTTGCTGGGTCTGCTTTCCAACTTCACGGTTGCTCGCATTCTCGAGCGGGATGACTTCTCCAATCGCTATCACAGCCAGCAGCCCATCGCCATGCACGAGTTCATCTACCCCATCATGCAAGCGTACGACTCCGTCGTCATCAATGCCGATGTCGAGCTTGGCGGTAACGACCAGCTCTTCAATCTGCTTGCCGGACGCGAGCTCATGGAGAAGAAGGGTATGGAGCCGCAGGTCTGCCTGACGCTTCCGTTGCTCGAGGGTCTCGATGGCGTACGCAAGATGTCGAAGTCCTACGGCAACTACGTGGGTCTCACCGACGAGCCTGCCGACATGTTCGGCAAGATCATGAGCATCCCCGATGAGCTCATGCCTCGGTACTACCGCCTGGCGACGGCGCTTCCCGTGGATGAGATCGACGAAATCGAAGCAGGTCTGGCAGCAGGGGAGCTTGATCCCAACAAATCGAAGCGTCGCCTTGCACGCGAGATTATCGGGATTTATCACGGTGCTGACGCTGCGGCTGCGGCCGAGGAACAGTTCGACCTTGTCTTCAAGGCGCATGCGGCACCTGATGACATTGAGGTCTTCGATATCGAGCTCGAGGAGGATGCTGAGAAGGGCGGAGTCTATTTGCCCAAGTTGCTTGCAGACCTCAAGCTCGTGGGCTCAGGCGGTGAAGGTCGTCGCATGATTGATCAGGGTGCCGTGAAGATTGACGGCGAAGCTGTCGAGAAGGGCACGTATCATTTGCCGGCCGCGCGGCTCGCTCATGCGACGCTGCAGGTTGGCAAGCGCAAGTGGGCCAAGCTCGCGTAGAGGATGTGCCATGGGGTCGATGTGCCATGGGGTCAGACCCCTCGGCACATGACGAACGTTGCCGTAACAATGCCGCTACACGACGCTGAAAGTGCGGTATACTTCATCTCCGCGTCGGGGAGTGGCGCAGCCTGGTAGCGCGCCTGCTTTGGGAGCAGGATGTCGCAGGTTCGAATCCTGTCTCCCCGACCAACAAAACCACAAGGCCAGGGGCTTGGGCTCCTGGCCTTCTTGATGCGCGTGCGTTTCGCATGCGGATATGCAACCGTGCAGCGCGTGTACCTTGGTCAGGAGTCGAATAAAGACGAGTTTTCGGGAGTAGAAATGAAGGTATTGCTGATTAACGGGTCACCCCGACAGAATGGCAACACGGCACGTGCCCTCGACGAGATGATCGATGTCTTCAAGGCTGAGGACATCGAGACCGAGCTCGTGCGCGTAGGCTCCCTTGACGTGCGCGGGTGCATCGCGTGCGGATCCTGTGCTAACACGGGTGCGTGCGTCTTTGATGACATAGTCAACGAGTTGGCTCCGGCTTTCGAGGAAGCTGACGGTCTGGTAGTCGGGTCACCGGTCTACTACGCCTCTGCCAATGCGACGCTGATCGCCCTCCTCGACAGGCTGTTTTTTAGCACGCATTTTCCGAAGACCATGAAGGTTGGCGCGGCCGTTGCGACAGCGCGGCGCGGCGGCATCACCGCGACCTATGATGAGCTCAACAAGTACTTTGGGATATCTGGCATGCCGATTGCCACGGGGCAGTACTGGAATGGCGTGCACGGGAGACTTCCAGGCGAGGCCGGGGAGGATACCGAGGGATTGCAACAGATGAGGACGCTTGCAAGAAACATGACGTTTCTCATGAAGGCAATCGCGCTTGGCAAGGAGGAGTTCGGCCTGCCTGAGAAAGAACCCCAGATCATGACGAACTTCGTGCGGTAGCTCGCGTGAGGCTTGCATGCTCGCGTGCTCGTGAATGATAATGACAAACAGGAAGAGTCATGGGAGGTGCTCATGGGGTCTTACGAGAACGAAGCCGCCATGGTCGAGGCGGGAACGGCCACGCGCGGGCATACGATGCGCATGTACTTCGAGGAGGTCGACGCCGGGCTTACCGACGAGACGTCGCACCTCAAGCATAGGCCCGATTACTCCAGGAGCCTGCTCGCACCGGAGAACGACGATATCTACCGCGAGTTTTGCCGATATGTGGACATGGAGGAACCCCGTTTCTTCGACAAGGTGCAAGACCCCATCAGCGTGGAGGGACATACGGCAGCCGATGTGTACCTGGCGATGATTTCCCATAACGACCGCATCGTCGCTATTGATGGTGCCGCCGTCTACGCCATGCTCGCCAACCTGCGCAAGAACCCCGAGCTGTACTCGAAGGTGTTGGACTTCCGACCGACTTGCTATCAGAGCGGATGCGGCATGAAGGATGCCGCGTTCGACGCGGGCTATTACGGCGAGCGCAGATTCCCGAAGGCCTGAACAGGATGCGGTAATCCGCCCAGGCGCGAAGCTCGTCTGATGCAGGCGATGTCCAAGCGCCTGTAAACTTTTCCGAGCTTTATCCTGCGACTTGAACCTATTGGGGTATAATCCGTCTACATTGCGGGCGTAGTTCATCGGTAGAACCTGAGCCTTCCAAGCTCATGAGGTGGGTTCGACTCCCATCGCCCGCTCCAGACATCTGCCAACGGGTGCCGTACGGTACCCGTTGCTTTTTTGGAAAGAGGCACGGCATGAAGCGCGTCGTAAGCATTCAGGACATCTCTTGCGTTGGAAAGTGTTCCCTCACCGTTGCGTTGCCCATCATCTCGGCTATGGGGGTCGAGTGCGGCATTCTTCCCACTGCCGTGCTCTCGGTTCACACCGCTTTCAAGAGCTTCACATTCGATGACCTGACCGACCAGATCGAGCCCATCTCCCAGAGCTGGATTGACAACGGGGTCGACTTCGATGCCATCTACACGGGCTACCTTGGTTCCTTCGAGCAGCTCGAGCTCGTAAGCCGCTTCTTCGACCGTCACAGGGAGGATGGTACGCTCATCTTCGTCGACCCGGCCATGGCCGACAACGGTGCGCTCTACAAGGGCTTCACTCCCGAGTTCGCTCGGGCAATGGGCACGGTGGTTTGCTCCAAGGCTGATATCATCGACCCCAATATCACCGAAGCCGCATTCATGCTCGGAGCCGAGTACAAGGAAGATGGCACTTACGACGAGGACTACGTGCGTGACCTTCTCCAGGGACTCGTCGCCCTCGGCCCCAAGAAGGCCGTACTCACTGGTGTGAGTCTCGAGCCGGGTAGCTGCGGCGTCTATGGTCTTGACGGAGATACGGGCCAGTACTTCTCGTATTTCAACGAGCTCGTCGATGCGCGCTTCCATGGGACGGGCGATGTTTTCTCATCTACGACGGTTGGCGCGCTTCTCAATGGCTTCGAGCTGGACGAGGCACTCGCCGTGGCGGCTGACTACACGGTTGCCTGCATCAAGGCCACCATCAGCCAGCCCGACCACAATTGGTATGGCGTCGATTTCGAGACCGAGATCCCCTATCTACTCAAGCTCATCGGCAAATAGGTTGTCCGTCCCTTCACTTCTTATCATGCATTGAGCCGAAGGCTTTGCGGCGCAGCGCTGCTAGCAGGCCGAATGCCGCGCCCCCAATCAATCCGCATGCTGCGAGCATCCATATGGTCGAGTCGCCCGTCTTTAACGAGGGACCGAATGGAGTGAGCGTCAACTCGTCTGGCGGCGATGCCTCTTCGGGCGGTGTCTCGGGTTTAGAAGGCTTCACGTGCACGGTCTGATCCTCGTCATGGAGATCGGCATGCTCGGCCATGAGCACATCGTTGGCAAAGAGCTTCTCGAATACGACGAGCTTTGTGCCATCGCCCAGGAGCGTGGCATCTATCTCGAAGGGGACGGTGACGTTTCCATGGGAGCTATCTGGCGTGAATGCGATATGCGCGGTTATGGGCCTCCCGAAGGCATCGAGTGCGGGTCTTCCTTCGAGAGTGCCATCGTCAATCATGAGTGCGCCATCGATTTCGTACTCTTCGTTTGGGATGAGGCCGGCATAGGATACGTTGTCGATAACGGTCGCCATGCAATCCCCGGTGATTTCCTTATCACCATCGCTCATATCGGATGCGTATGTTTTGATAGAAGGCGGCGTAACGCGTACCGTCTGAGCGGTGTTCTCGTAGTCTGCGTGAGTCGCGAGAAGTCTCCCGTTGCGGTAGAGCTCCTCGAAGATGACGATTTCTCGCTCGGCATCGACATTTGAGGCATCGAAGGAGAAGCTGACATCAACGGTTCCAGCCGCCTCTTCGGGAACGAAGCTGCATGTTGCCCGCGCAGGTTCGTCCTGTGCGGTAAGCAGTGGCGCTTTTGCCTCCTTGTTCATGAGCGTTCCCACGAATTCATAAGTGACGCCAGGCCGTAGGCCCTCGTATGACACCGCATCGAATATCCGTGTTCTCTCATGGGCTGCGATGAGCTTGCCACCATCGAGCGGATCGCTCGCATAGGTATTGATGGCAGCTGGCGCGAGGCGTACCGTCTGCCTTTCGTCTTCGATGTCCTCGTGAACGGCGATTTCCTCACCGCTGCGAAGAAGCTTCTCGAAGATGACAAGCTCGCTTCCGACTTCGAGCATGCTCGTGTCGAGGGAAAACGACAGCGTGACGGTTCCATCGGCATGCTCCGCGACAAAATCCGCTTGCGATGTTACGGGCCTGCCGTCTTCACCGATGAGGGGTCTTCCGTCTGCCTTGTTCACGACCGTTCCGACAAGCGTGTAGTTGCAGCGAGGAGCCAGGCCTTCATAGCTCACGGTATCAATGATGGTCGTGTCGATATCGCGTACGACGGTCTTGGCTCCGTCTTCCGACGCTGCCGTTGTTATAATGCGCGGTTTGGCGACCGTGACCGTCTGTTGGGCATTTGCAAGATCTTCATGTGCGGCGATTTTGACGCCGTCGCGGTAAAGCTCCTCGAAGACGACGAGTTCCGTCCCCTCATCCACGACGGTTGTGTCGAGCGTGAAGGAAAGCTCCACGAGACCCGATGGGGCATCCGGCGTGAATTCGAGGCTGCTCCTTACGGGGTCGCCCCTGCGGTCGGTCAGGACCTTGCCCGTTGCCTTGCTCATGAAGCAGCCACGGAGCTCATAGGTTTGTCCTGCCTTGAGGTTGTGATACGAGACTGCGTCAACGAGGGGGACATCTCTATCGCGCATAAGCTGCTTTGACATGCCATCCGAGCTTGCCGCCGTCTGGATGTACGGCGGCTCCACGACTATCGTCTGTTCGACGCTTGCAAGGTCAACATGACTTGCGAGGTGTCGCCCGTCGCGGTAAAGCTCCTCGAAGACGACGAATGCCGTTGACGCCTGGATGTTCGTGGCATCGAATTCGATCACCACGTCCGTGCTCCCTTCGCGCTCCAGAGGTGTGAAGACGTGCGTTGCGGTGACGGGTAGCCCGAACGGATCGAGTGCAGGACGTCCACTCTTCTTGTCGACGAGCGTTGCCTCGAGCGAATATTCGTATCCTGGCGTCAGCCCACTGTAGGAAACGGTGTCGATGATGCTCGTGGCGATATCGCTCGCAACGCTCGAATCGCCATCTTGCGGATCATGCGCGTGCGTTTGGAGGGATGGCGGAAAGATGCTCACCGTCTGGCTGATGGAATCGAGATCCTCGTGCGTTGCGACGATGGTGCCGTCGCTCACCAGCTTCTCGAAGATGACGAGCTTCGCGCCCGGTTCCAGCTCGGATGCGTCAAGGGCATATGCAATGTCGATTGACCCCGATGAGGCTTCGGGAACGAACGCGACTGTCGAGGTAACCGTGCTGCCAGACGATTCGAAGGGCAGGCCACTTGCGCTATCCACGACCGTGCCGGTGAGCTCGTAGCTCGCGCCCGCTATGAGGCCCGTGTACGAGACGTGGTCGATGATGGTCGCATCGACATCACCCACGATGAGCGAGTCGCCATCCATTCCGTCGGCTGCGTGCGTCTCGATTGCCGGCTGCACGACAGTCACGGTTTGGGAGCTATCGTCGACATCCTCATGCGCCGTGAGAAGACGATTGCCCTCGAGAAGACGTTCGCAGACGACGAGCTGCCTGCCGTTTTTCAGGCCCATCGTATTGAGCGTGAACTTGACCTCAACGGTTCCCGTACCTGCTGATGCGGTGAACGTGTGCGAGGAGGTAATCGCGTTGCCATGAGGGTCGCGAAGCACCTCACCCGTCGCCGCGTCGGCAAGGTAGCCCTCGAGCGTGTAAGTCCGTCCGGCAACGAGGCCGCTGTATGACACGGCATCGAGGATGACGGCATTCGCGTCCCAGCTCACGAGCTTGTCGCCGTCGCGTGCGTCATGTGCGCTCGTTGCCAGCGTGGGGGTGGTGTTGCCGACAGTTCCCAGATCTATTGTGGTGGATTGCGCAGCGTGGGCAAACGCCTCGAACTGAACGAGTGCCTTGCCCTCGTTTGCCCGTACGGGCAGCTCTTCGAAGACGTAGTGACAGGTCGTGCTATCGGGAAAGGCCCCGACTGAGTCATTCGCCGCAGTCATGTTTCCGTCTGTCGTCATCCCAAACCATGTGCCAGCTTCGGAGTCGAGCAGCGCTTCGTTCACAACGTAACTTCCATCTGCCCCAATCTCCACGGCCGCATCATTGGCGTTGGTGCGTGTTGTATGGCGTCGATATGCGGCGCTCGAGTCGAATCTTCCGTTCGCGTCGGTGACGACGACATGTCGTTCGATGGTCGACCCATCCGCGGCAATGCGCGACACGAGGAACGGAATGCCGCCCATGGGCCTCTGCGTGTCCAGGTCGCGCTTGGTAAAGCAAAGGTCCTGGCGTACGGGGTTCTCGTTGACGATGACGCCGCCATTGCCAAGCGGGCCGCTCGACACGTCATGCGCGCCCGTGCCATGAGCGGTGATGGTGATGACGATGGGCTCGTTATCTACGGGGACTTCGTAGGAGGCGGGGGCCTTCAGCTCGCGAATCGCATAGGTGCCAATTGGGAACAGCGGTTCGTTTGTGATCGGATCGCGATACAGCGCGTCTCCGCTGACAAAGGCATGTGCAAGGTCGCCGCGCAGATCGACCCTGCCCGCGTCATCGGTCCTGAAGTTCCATCTACGGGTTGCATTGCCCCCTATCTCTCCCGTGAGGTTCGGGAAGTAACGCACTTCAAAGAGCGCGTCGGCAAGCGTGCCGTCTCCTGAGGGCGTCGAACTCTGTGTGATCAAGTCGTGTTTCTGGATGATGACGTCAACATCTTCGGTTTGGGGCTCGTTCGTGACATCGTTTTGGTCGACATCGCCCGCGCCGTTTGACGTATCGTGAAGCCAGCTCACCTCTCCGGGATTAACCCAGCAGCTGTAAATGGTCGGGTCGTAGGCGTAACCCGTGCCCTCGACGGAGGATTCAATCTCGCGTATGAAGTAGGTGCTTGAATAGAGCCCACCGACCTCTGCATAACCAGACTCGTCGAGTACGAGGGTCTTGCCCGTATCGCCCTCGGGACCACAGGTGTTAGTAACATAAACGCCGTATGTTATGCCCTCCATGGAGTACAGGGGGTTGTCGTTTGTTATATCGGGATTCATCGACCGCTTGTTCATTTTGATCATGCCGACGGTTTTGTAGTGTGAGCTTGCGGCTATGGTCTGCTTGCTTCCCCCATCGATCATATAGGCTTCGAAGTCGGCGGGTACCTCGCCTATGCGCGCCATGACGAGACGTCCAAGGGCGTTGGGGTTGATGAGGCTGCCGTTGTTCAGGTCAAATCCCGTGATGTTCCAGGTAAGCCAGTTGCGGAAGTTCTCGCCAGCGCCGTAGGTGGCTTCGTGGGCGCTCGAGCTGTACGTGTCGGATAGAAGAATGTGCGAGGCAAGGTAGTAATCCTCGGCACCCATGGGATCGCCGTTCCAGTTTGTCGCTGGCCACATGCTCGCATCGAAACCCGGCCCACCGAAGGCGAACCATAGGTCGGCTATGAGTTCATAATCCCTTCCACTCACGCAATGGATGCCGCTCTTCTCGTAGCTTCCCTCGCTGGGCGAGTTCTTTGCGGGCTCGATGCAATATGCCAGCGTCTCGCCCTCGCCGTCGTTCGCGTGGAAGATATGCGCATTCCACGCGCCGTCTGAGTAATGGATATTGCCCTCTTTCCATAAACTGACGGTCTGCCCCGATGCCAAGGCTGGTCGTGTGGCGGCTACGCCAATGTAGGGTAAGGTCATTGTGCATATGAGCAGCAAGCTCAGCATGACGACATGCATCTTATGCAACGCGCGTGCTGTACCTGGTGCTGCGTGGCGAAAGCTCTGTGGCATGGCCTCTCCTTCGTTTTCCACCCGATAGTCCAGGTGGTCGCTTCGATTGGAGCCGCCATGCTATGCCTTTGCGCACCGAGCGAACCACCCCGACAATCTGAACGAATCCAGAGCAAAGCAGGAGCAAATTCGGACAGAAAGGCGAGTGTTTTCGGACTCTCCCTGTTCAGAGCCAGCATGTGTGCGTCTTGCTTCTGGCCATCGACAGTTCCCGTCTCTGGCTGCTCCGTGCTTTGTCGGAGAGCTGCGCTATACTTTGCTGAGCACAATGATGGCCGGGTGTCACGCAAGGAGAATCCATGAGCGAAGTGCCTGTCATAACGATGACCGGGTGGTCAAATTCCGGAAAGACGACGTTCACCACGCGCGTCGTGGAGTTGCTCACGGGCATGGGCATCCGCGTTGGCGTCATCAAGCATCATGGTCACAAGACGGGCGGCGTCGATGTCGAGGGCAAGGACTCCTGGAAGTATGCGCAGGCCGGTGCTAACCCCGTCATTCTTAGTGCTTCGGATCAATACGCGATCTTCGTGAGCACACCGCAGGGCGAGCCATCGCGCGAGGAGCTCGTCGCCAAGATCGCCGATGACGTTGACCTGGTGATCGTCGAGGGGTTCCGCGCCGAGGCCGATGGTGCCGTCGAGGTCTATCGCAACGCCGCGGGACATCCAGACCCCAAGCTTGCCCCTGAGGAGCGCATTGCGCTCGTTACCGATAACGCCGCTCTTGCCGATCAGGTGCGTGCCGAGGGAAAGCCCGTCTTTGGCCTTGAAGACTTCGAAGCGGTCGCGCGCTATTTCCTCGAGCTTGCCGGTATCGACGAGGGCACTCTGTAGTATTCTGCAATGAACTTCTTCGAGGGAGCCACATGAAGGACAATTACGGGCGCAAGATTGACTACCTACGCATCTCTCTGACGGATCGCTGCAATCTGCGCTGCATATACTGCATGCCCGAGGAGGGCGTGCCGTTTAGATCGCACGAGTCCATCCTGCGCATCGAGGAGATTGCCGATTTCACGCGTCGCGCGGCGCAGGCGGGCATTCGCAGGGTGCGCCTCACGGGTGGCGAGCCGCTCATCCGCAAAGGCGTGGTTGACCTCGTGCGCGAGATTGCCGCCACGCCGGGAATCGAGGACATCTCGCTCACGACCAATGGCATATTGCTCCCCAAGATGGCGGCCGACTTGAAGGATGCCGGTCTCACGCGTGTCAACATATCGCTCGATACGCTCGATCCCGCACAGTTCACCTACGTGACGCGCCTCGGAAAGATCGAGGACGTGTTTGCGGGCATCGACGCAGCTCTCGAGAACGGCTTTGATCCCGTCAAGATAAACGCCGTCGCCGTTCGTAGCCTCGATCAGGACTTCTTTGGCTTTGCCAAGCTCTCGCTCGACAGGCCTTTGCATGTGCGCTTCATCGAGTACATGCCAGTGGGGGAAAGTTCGGGCGGCACCGGTGCTGGCTGGACCGAAGAAGACATCGTTCCTGCGAGCGAGATTATCGAGCGCATCAACGAAGGTGCCATCGCGGCCGGTATTGGCCCGCTTGAACCCGTTACTGATGACGATCTTCCCTCGGGCGCTGGCCCTGCGATCTACTACAGACTCCCAGGCGCGAAGGGGACGATCGGCTTCATTAGCGCGATGTCGAACCATTTCTGCAGCTCGTGCAATCGCCTGCGACTTACGGCGGATGGCAAGATCAGGCCTTGCCTGTTCAGCGACCGGGAGATTGACGTCATGGAGGCGATTCGCTCCAATGATTCCGAGGCCGTCGACCACGCGATCGAAGAGGCGATTGGCATCAAGCCCGACGAGCATCACGAGGAGCGTGGCACCGAGCGACGCATGAGCCAAATAGGAGGCTAGAACATGACGCAGGACAGACCAGGAGGCCTTGCGGCTGGCAATTCCGAGAACGACCTCGCACGCGATGGGCAACTCAGCCATGTCGACGAGAAGGGTGTCGTGCGCATGGTCGATGTCTCGCAGAAGGCCGATACCGAGCGCCAGGCCATTGCCGAAGGTTGGATTTTCATGCATCCGGATACCCTTTCGATGATTACGGACGGCACGGCGGCGAAGGGCGACGTCCTCGCCTGCGCACGCGTGGCGGGTATCATGGGCTGCAAGCAGACGAGCTCGCTTATCCCCATGTGCCATCCACTCAACATCACCAAGTCCAAGTGCGAGCTTGAGCCCATCTTGGCAGGCGAACGTGAAGACGGGCGAGTGGGCATTCACGCGACCATGACCACGGGCGTGACCGGAAAGACCGGTATCGAGATGGAGGCTCTTACCGGCGTGAGCATTGCGCTCCTTACGGTATACGATATGTGCAAGGCGGTCGATCGCGGCATGGAGATTTGCGACGTGCATCTCGTCCGCAAGGAAGGCGGACGCACGGGGTTGTGGACGCGAGACTAGAGACGGGACAGGCCATGAATATCAAATTCGGAATCGTTACCTGCTCATCCACGCGCAGTATCGAGGAGGATACGGCAGGAGCGCGCCTTGAGGAGCTCATTGCCGAGCAAGGATGGACGACGCTTTCGCGCGTCGTCGTGAAAGACGACGTCGACATGATTGCAGACGCCATCGTTTGCTGCTGCGATGCCGGTGCCGATGTCGTCTTGACGTGCGGAGGCAGCGGCCTTTCGCTCGCGGATGTCACGCCCGAAGCCACGCGCAAGGTGTGCGACCGCGAGGTTCCCGGCATTGCCGAGGCGATGCGTGCCTACTCCATGACCAAGACGCACCGTGCCATGCTCAGCCGCGCAATTGCCGCGCAGCGCGGGCGTGTGCTCGTCGTTAACCTGCCTGGCTCCAAGAAGGCCGCCGAGGAGAACTGGGAAGGGGTTTTCGACCAGTTCGATCACGCAGTCTCGATGATGGCGGGCGAGGGCCATGCGTAAGCGAAAGCAGGATTCCGAGTACCATACCGGCAGGCTCAATATCTCGTGCCCGCCCTCGACGAAGGATGCCATCGCCACTGACGCGACTGCACATGGACAGTCCATCAGCCAGTTCATCCTCGAGCTCTATACGACGAGCAAGCAGGCTGGATCATCCGCGCATCTTGCCCGCATGGGGCTTGACCTGGTGGGCATCAAGAAGCGTCTGATCGACATCGATGCACGCCTGCGTCGCTCCCTCAAACGCAGCCATGGCATGGTAGATGCTGCCGTGCATGACGATCTCGTGCGTCTCAAGCAGCTCGAGGACGAAATCGATGCGACGTTGCGCGAGACTCTTGATGCAGTGAAGATTCTCAAGAAGCACGAGGAAAACTTCGACGCCTAAGCTGTCGGTTGCTTCGCGTGATTTACGCTAGAATGTGGAGCCACAGCGCGCCATTAGCTCAGCAGGATAGAGCATCGGACTTCTAATCCGGCGGTCGGGGGTTCGAATCCCTCATGGCGCGCCAAATTTCCCCTGCAACTGCCTTTTCTGGCCTCGAATCGTCCTTCCGCAGGTCATGGAAATTATCTGAAATGCAATATGTTCGTGACCTTGACGTTCAGAAGTGCTATAGTACCCCCACGATGCAAGATCCCATTTCGAGGAGGATGGAAATGCCTTTACCCAAGATGACTGATGAGCAGCGCGCTGCTGCACTTGAGAAGGCCAAGGAAGCTCGCGCCAAGCGTGCAAAGCTCAAGGAGGATATCAAGTCTGGCAAGCTCACGCTCAGCAAGGTCCTCAACAGCAATGACGAGATCACCAAGAAGACCAAGGTCATTCAGATTCTCGTTTCCCTGCCCAGCGTTGGCAAGGTGACCGCCCAGAAGGCCATGGAGGAGATCGGCATCGCCGAGAACCGTCGCGTTGGCGGCTTGGGTTCTGCTCAGAAGGAGAAGCTCATCGAGCGTTTCGGCAAGTAATTCTGCCGTAATAAGCAAGGATGTGACGGCCCGTCAGCCCCAAGCTGGCGGGCCTTCTTCTGTCCGCTTTGCACGGGCGCCGCTTGCGATATCACAGCATCTACAGATTAGCTCTAGGAGCAAGATGCTAAACTCATGCAAGCGCATTGAAGGGGAGATATGGATTCACGTGAGTTGATCGTCGTCAACGGACAACGGCCCATTTCGGGGACAGTAGAGGTTCGTGGCGCTAAGAACTCAGTTCTCAAGCTTATGGCGGCAAGCGTGATGGCGTCCGGTGAGACGTGCATCGGAAACGTGCCGTTTATCTCGGACGTAGACGTTATGAGTGACGTTCTGTCGACCATTGGCGCCCGCGTCAGGCGCGGGGAGGATAGCCATACCCTTTTCATCGACACGCGCGATCTCAACTCGTATAGAACCCCTTACGAGCTCGTCGCCAAGATGCGTGCCTCCATTTCAATCCTTGGCCCGCTCATTACCCGGTTCGGTTGCGCTGTTGTGGCAATGCCAGGCGGATGCCAGATTGGCTCACGTAAACTCGACATGCACATCGCGAGCCTCGAGGCGCTCGGCGTGCAGTTCGATGTCGATCACGGATACCTCCATGCGAGTACGCCCAATGGCTTGATTGGTGCCGAGGTCATCCTGGACTTTCAGAGCGTGGGCGCGACGGAGAACCTCATGATGGCTTCCGTTTGCGCTCGTGGCACGACGGTCATTCATAACGCCGCCTGCGAACCCGAAATCGTGGATCTCGCCAACTTCCTCATCTCGATGGGAGCGGACATCGAAAACGCGGGCACTCCGGACGTCGTGGTGCATGGCGTTACCGAGCTTCATCCTACCTCGCATATGACCGTGGGCGATCGTATCGAAGCGGGGACCTTCCTCGTGGCGGGTGCTGCGACTGGCGGTCCCGTTACCGTAAGGGGCGCTAGTCCCGACCATCTGGGACTTGCGCTCAAAAAGCTCCACCAGATGGGCGTGGACCTGTTCATCACCGACGACGAGATTACGGCTGAGCGCTCGGACGATTTGCGACCGGCCGATATTCAGACCCTGCCATTTCCCGGATTCCCCACCGACCTGCAAGCTCAATTCATGGTGCTCTGCGCGCTGGCAAACGGGGATTCCATCATCACCGAGAATCTCTTCGAGAACCGCTTCATGTTCGCTGCAGAGCTTGCCCGCATGGGTGCCGATATCCGCATCGACGGGCATCACGCCCTTGTGAACGGCGTGGGCCATCTTTCCGGCGCACCGGTCAATTCGACCGATTTGCGCGCGGGTGCCGCGCTCGTGATTGCGGGACTCGTTGCCGATGGTGCGACCTTTGTCGACAGCATTCACCATATCGATCGCGGCTATGAGGATTACGTCGGCAAACTGCGGGCGCTCGGCGCCGATATCGAGCGTGTCCCGGCGCAAGACCTGAGTTTCTAGCGATTCGTCGGAGTGCGCAGTGCCATATCATCACAAAAGAGGTGGACTCAATATAAACGGTGCCGGCGGACGACGTCATAGGTCTTCCGGTGGCACGCCTTTCGCGAGTTCGCGCCTCTCGTCCAAATCGCAATCCCGGGCAGCTCGTGCATCGGAGCGTGCGGCCCTTTCGCGCGCCGCGAAGGGACGCGGCACCTATATCCACCCGACGGGCTTCGGCAAGCGCGATCCATCCCAGACGCGAAGGATGCTCTTTACCGTCTTGTTCGTCGCTGTCATTGCGCTGGCGCTTGCGACGACGGTGGGTGTGCTCGTCTATCAGCAGGCGGCACGCAATGCGCTCAAGCCCGTCTTCGATACGCAGGATTTCTCCCAGCAGCTCACGCCCGTTGAGTCCAAAACCGACTTGTTCTGGAATGTCCTCGTGCATACGGATGCCTCATCTGCCGAGGAGGGCCGTGGCGCCATCGTCGACCTCGCCCTTGTCTGCGTTGATCCCGACAACGTCACGCTCTCGTTCCTCTGGATTCCCGTCAACACGCGCGTCTATATCGATGGCGTGGGGTATAGCAAGATAGAGGATGCTTTTGCCGATGCGCATGAGGAGGGAATCATCGCGGCTGTCAAAAAGCTCGCGGACGTTGATATCGCCCACTATATAGAGGTAAACGACGCTGGCCTGAGTAGGCTCGAAAGCCAGCTTGCTCCCTTGCCCGTCGATGTGGCAACGGCGAGCAAGGAGGCGCTTGTGGGCGCCATATGCCGTAGGCTCTTTGGATCGAGCTCCGAGCAAATGTCTGCGCGCGTTGACAGCTTCACGGCATGCGTTGCAACAGACGCCTCAAGTGATGAGGTGACGCAGACCTTTCGTGCCCTGCATGGCATCAACGTCGACACTTCGTGCTACCAGGAGACGATGCCTTCGACGTTGGAGGATATAGGCGGCGTGCAATACAGCATTTGCAGTACCGATAGCTGGAATACGATGGTCTCGCGTGTCTCGAGTGGCATGTCGCCTGTCGCGACTCCCTCGGAGGTCGATACCAACAAGGTCACGCGCGAGAACTGCACCGTCGCGGTTTGGAATGGCGTGGGCGTGTCGGGCGTCGCCAACGACTGCACCAACGAGCTCAAGAAGCTCGGCTGGAAGGTGATCAGCACGGGCAATGCCAACCAGTTCGTCTATGACGAGACTTTCGTCGTGTTCAAGGACACCGATGACGAGGCAGCGGCACGCCTGCTTGCGGCCGATTTGGGCCAGGGGCGCGTGGTGCGCAGCTATGCACGTTACAGCTACGAGGGCAATCTCCTCGTCGTTATTGGCAAGGACTACAAACCATACTAAAAGCCACGCTCACATGACGTCTCGTAAAAAGTTTCGAGAAATTGCAAATTAATGCTTGACACCCCCAAATGCGATGCGTAATATACCAACTCGCGCCGCAGCGAAGGGCACCATGTTCGAGGCGGATAAGAGCAGGTCAATTGACAGGTTCTTAGCAATGGTGAAGAGTCACTTCTTCAAAAAATTTTGAAAAAGTTTCAATTTGCTATTGACGCGAGATGCGAAGGAGCGTAGAGTACTTCTTCGCGCCGCTCGTAAGGTTTTCACCTAAAAGCGGTAGGGACGGTCTCAGATAGAGCCCGTCTCGGAACCTTGAAAATCGGATACTGTTTAGACGAAAAGTGATACAAGCCAACGAGTTCTTTGAATGATCACATGAAGGAACCCGCCTCGGTCAGATACCGAGGAAATCCTTAAAAGAATTCTAAAGACGACTCCTCTCTTTCTACCGAGGGGTCGCATCCGGAAACAGGCTATCGTGAGAGCGAATAGCCAAACCACCGGAATCAAATACCGTTCTTGATGCAGGCCTCGCGCCTGCTTTTGAATGGAGAGTTTGATCCTGGCTCAGGATGAACGCTGGCGGCGTGCTTAACACATGCAAGTCGAACGAGAAAGCACCTTCGGGTGTGAGTAGAGTGGCGAACGGGTGAGTAACACGTGAGCAACCTGCCTCTCACTTCGGAATAACTCAGGGAAACCTGTGCTAATACCGGATACTCCGTACATTCCGCATGCTATGTACGGGAAAGCCTTGTGCGGTGAGAGATGGGCTCGCGGCCCATTAGGTAGTTGGTGGGGTAACGGCCTACCAAGCCAACGATGGGTAGCCGGGTTGAGAGACCGACCGGCCACATTGGGACTGAGACACGGCCCAGACTCCTACGGGAGGCAGCAGTGGGGAATTTTGCGCAATGGGGGAAACCCTGACGCAGCAACGCCGCGTGCGGGATGAAGGCCTTCGGGTTGTAAACCGCTTTCAGTAGGGAAGAAAATGACGGTACCTACAGAAGAAGCTCCGGCTAACTACGTGCCAGCAGCCGCGGTAATACGTAGGGAGCGAGCGTTATCCGGATTTATTGGGCGTAAAGCGCGCGTAGGCGGGCTATTAAGTCAGGTGTTAAAGCCCGGGGCTCAACCCCGGCCCGCACCTGAAACTGGTAGTCTTGAGTCTGGTAGGGGAAAGTGGAATTCCCAGTGTAGCGGTGAAATGCGCAGATATTGGGAAGAACACCAGTGGCGAAGGCGGCTTTCTAGGCCACGACTGACGCTGAGGCGCGAAAGCTAGGGGAGCAAACAGGATTAGATACCCTGGTAGTCCTAGCCGTAAACGATGAATACTAGGTGTGGGGGAGTAATCTCTTCCGTGCCGCAGCTAACGCATTAAGTATTCCGCCTGGGGAGTACGGCCGCAAGGCTAAAACTCAAAGGAATTGACGGGG